>NZ_CP014870.1:4956333-5258500 GCF_001661075.1 Pseudomonas silesiensis | reverse complement strand
TGCGATACCGAGCTTTACGCCCTGTAGCGGTACCGCAAATGCGTTGTTTGCCTAATGCCAGTCAGTTAAGGAAATTGTAGGAGCAAGCTCGCTCCTACAGGTGCCGCATTCTATTAACTGACTGGCATTGGTTGTTTGCCCCTTTTTTTGACGGGTGTCGAATTGAAGCCTTGGCGAAGGCAACGATCCTGCCGGAGGGACGCTCATTTTCCATTCGTGAGCGTCCGCGAGCGTGAAAGCTGCCGACAGGCCAAAAAACCGGCTCGAGATGTTGGCTGGCATACTGCCTGCCAGCTGTATCTGCGAGCCTCGCGAAGGCGTCGTTACCGTCACTAAATCCGGAAGTTGCCCACCAACTGCTTCAAGCGCACCGCCTGCTGTTCCAGGTCGGCGCACGCACGCAAGGTCGATTGCAGGTTTTCCACGCCTTCCTGGTTCAGCGTATTGATCTCGGTGATGTCGACGTTGATCGATTCCACAACCGCCGTCTGTTCCTCGGTCGCCGTCGCCACCGACTGGTTCATGCCGTCAATTTCGCCAATGCGCAAGGTCACGCTGTTCAGGCGCTCGCCCGCCAGGTTGGCGATTTCCACGCTGTCCTGGCTGTGACGCTGGCTGTCGCTCATGGTGCTGACGGATTCGCGGGCGCCGACTTGCAGTTCCTCGATCATGGTCTGCACCTGCTGCGCCGACTCCTGCGTACGGTGGGCGAGGTTGCGGACCTCATCGGCCACCACCGCAAAACCACGACCGGCCTCACCGGCGCGCGCCGCTTCGATGGCGGCGTTGAGCGCCAGCAGATTGGTTTGCTGGGAAATGCTGGTGATCACTTCCAGAATCTGCCCGATGTTCACGGTCTTGCTGTTGAGCGATTCGATGTTGGTGCTCGAGGCGCTGAGCATGCTCGACAGCTTGTTCATCGCGGCAATGCTGCGCTCCACCACTTGCTGGCCATCTTCAGCCAGGCTGCGGGCATCGCTGGCCTGACTCGACGCTTGCGCGGCGTTGCGGGCGATTTCCTGGGCGGCGGCGCCGAGCTGGTTGATGGCCGCGGCGACGCTGTTGGTACGGGAAGCCTGTTGGTCGGAGTTGAACATCGACGAGTTCGAGGCTGCTACCACGCGCAACGCCACTTCGTTGACTTGCCCGGTGGCGGAGGACACTTCGCGGATCGAGCCATGGATACGCTCGACGAAGCGGTTGAATGCGGTGCCGAGAACGCCGAATTCGTCGTTGCTCTGGATGGTCAGGCGTTTGGTCAGGTCACCTTCACCGTCGGCGATGTCAGCCATGGCGCGGGTCATGACATGCAACGGTTGAATCAGGATCCGGATCAGCATGCCCAACAGGGCGATGATGATGGCCACGGCGATGAGGGTCGCGATGACCGCCGAGGCGCGGAACTCGGTCAGCATCGAGAAGGCCTTGTCCTTGTCCACGGACAGGCCGATGTACCAGTTGACCGAGGGCAGGCCCTTGATTTGGGTGAACGTGACGATGCGGGTCTGGCCGTTGACCTGTACTTCACTGAAGTCGCCGCTGATCCGCGGGGTGCTGTCCGGAAACGCCTCGCTCAGGGTCTTCATCACCAGGGCTTTGTCCGGGTGAACCAGGATCTTGCCGTCGGAACTGACCAGGAAGGCGTACCCCATACCGTCGAAGTTGCGGGCGCCAAGGGTATCGATCAAGGTTTGCAGGCTCAGGTCGCCACCCACCACGCCGACGCTTTGCCCGGCTTTTTTCGAGGCGCTGGCGATGGAAATGATGGTCTGGCCCGTGGCCGCATCGATATAAGGTTCGGTCAGGGTCGCGGTGCTGCTGCTTTCGGCGCCTTTGTACCAAGGGCGCACCCGTGGGTCGAAACCGGCGGGCATTTTGGCGTCGGGACGAATGGTGAAGCTGCCGGTGGCGTCGCCCAGGTAAGACGCCATGAAGGTCGACGTCAGGGCTTTCTGCTCGAGCAGGCTGGCGACGGTGGACTGTTCAGGATTGATCGCGATGTTCTGCGCGAGATTGTCGATCAACAAGATCCGACCGGTCAGCCAGGTCTGGATATTGTTGGCGGTTACATCCCCCATCTCATTGAGATAGTTGTCCAGGTCTTCGCGGATGGCGTTGCGCTGTAAATAGTCGTTGTACAGCGTGAACGAGGCGAAGGCGGCCATGACGATGAGGGCGGCGGCAAGCAGGATTTTATGGCTGAAACGCAGGTTTTTGTTCATGGCTTGGGGTTCCGCTTAGGTCTTGGTGCCAAAGGCGTGCTTTTATTAAGGAGCGCACAATGGGCGGCAGTGAAAACAAGCTGATATTTCCGTACTCTCCTTAGGGAATTACCGACGCTTTTCAGTCTTTTATATCGGCCGTGAAGGATCAAAGATTAATCATGGGGTGACAAAATGCCTGATTCACTGCAACTCGTTATCGGTGCCGATCTCACGGGACAGCCGATCGCCCAGGCCATGCGCCTGGCCAACCGTCATGGCCTGGTGGCGGGCGCCACCGGCACCGGCAAGACCGTCACCTTGCAACGCCTGGCCGAAGCCTTCAGCGATGCCGGCGTGGCGGTGTTTGCGGCCGATATCAAAGGCGACCTGTGCGGCCTTGGCGCTGCCGGAACCCCTCAGGGCAAGGTCGCCGAGCGGATCGCCGGGATGCCCTGGCTGAACCACAGGCCCCAGGCGTATCCGGTGACCCTGTGGGATATTCACGGTGAGTCCGGGCATCCCTTGCGCACCACCTTGAGTGAAATGGGGCCGTTGCTGCTGGGCAGCCTGCTGGAATTGACCGACAGCCAGCAGTCGGCGCTGTATGCCGCCTTCAAGGTCGCGGACCGCGAAGGGCTGTTGCTGCTGGACCTGAAGGATTTGAAGGCGCTGCTCAATCACCTGCGTGATCAACCTCAATTGCTGGGCGACGACGCCGCGCTGATGACCACCGGTTCCAGCCAGGCCCTGTTGCGGCGTCTGGCGACCCTGGAGCAACAGGGGGCGGAAGCGTTGTTTGGCGAGCCGGGGCTGCAACTCGAAGATATCCTGCAGCCGGGCGCCGATGGTCGCGGGCGTATTCACCTGCTCGATGCCAGTCGTCTGGTCCACGAAGCGCCGAAGGTCTATGCAACGTTCCTGTTGTGGCTGCTGGCGGAACTGTTCGAGCAACTGCCGGAGCGCGGGGATGCTGACAAACCCCTGTTGGCGCTGTTTTTCGATGAGGCGCATCTGTTGTTCGCCGGTACGCCCAAGGCTTTGCAGGACCGACTGGAGCAGGTCGTGCGGCTGATTCGCTCCAAAGGTGTCGGGGTGTATTTCGTCACCCAATCGCCGGGCGACTTGCCGGATAACGTCCTGGCTCAGTTGGGCCTGCGCATCCAGCATGGCTTGCGCGCGTTCACGGCCAAGGAGCAGAAATCCCTGCGCGCGGTGGCCGATGGCTTCCGGCCGAACCCGGCATTCGACGCCTTGTCGGTGTTGACGGAGTTGGGCATCGGCGAGGCGCTGGTCGGTACCCTGCAAGACAAGGGCACGCCGGGAATGGTCCAGCGTGTCCTGGTTGCACCGCCGCAATCGCGGATCGGACCGCTTACCGAGGCCGAACGCACGCTGCTGATCGCCGGTTCTCCGTTCAAGGGGCGCTACGACAAACCGATCGATCGCGAATCGGCGTATGAAGTATTGATGGGGCGTAAGGGGCTGGCGCCAGAGCCGGACGCGGCACCCGGCAAACCCGTGCCCGAGGAGCCGAGCTTCACCGACAAGGCCGGGGAATTCCTCGGCACGGCGGCAGGGCAGGCACTGAAATCGGCGATGCGACAGGCGGCGAATCAGCTGGGCCGACAATTGGTACGCGGGTTGATGGGCTCATTGCTCGGCGGCAGCAAACGCCGATAAAATCATTGGATACCCCCCCTTGTAGGAGCGAGGCTTGCCCGCGAAGAACGATAACGAGGTCATTCAGTTAAACCGCGCTGCCATCTTCGCGGGCAAGCCTCGCTCCTGCATAGAGGGGGTCGATTTCAGGTTTTTGGTTTGGCGTGGGCCGCAAGGCGCTCCAGCGCTGCCCGCAAATTCGGATCAGTGATCCCGTCGGCCGTGGCCTGGATGGTCGCGCCCGCATCGGTTGACAAGCTGATGGTATGGCCGGCCGCGCCTTGCTGAGTCGTGGGCGGCTGCACCTTGAACAGAATCCGCGTCAGGCTGGCGAACTCATCGAACAGCTGCAATTGCCGTTGCAGACGCTTTTGCTGGTAACGCAAACGAGTGGCCCAGTGACCGTCGGTGACAATCAGCAACAAACTGCCTTCGCGCCACGACGCCACATGGCAGTGTTCGCGAGCCGCGGGCTGCAACTGGCTTTCCACCAGGCGTTGCAAATGACCCAGGCGTTGAGCGTGGCCGAAGATGGCTTTGAGCGGTTTGGCTTCGCGAAGCAGAACGGCGGGTGCTCTGGCCGTAAGAGGGCGAAATGCCATGATCAGACACCTGAAGTAACAGAGCGGCCATGGTAGCAGAAAGCGCCGCATGCGCCCGAGCCATTGCGTTGCGAGCGCTTTACCCATTAAATCAACGAGTAACTTATGTGGTGAACGGCTTGAAGTTCAGCAAAAAGCCCTTATTTTAAGGGAGCCCCGTCACAGCGCTGTGCCGGCATCGTGGAATAACGCCACTTTCCTCACCATCGTTTCCGGGTAGAATGCTCGTTCGCATGCGGCCATGAGGGCTGCACGGGCGACTCACGGGGCCGCCCTCCATCCCTTTAGTGTGGAAGATCCTGCCGATATGTTTGCGCCTTTGTTAAAGAAACTTTTTGGAAGCAAGAACGAGCGTGAAGTCAAACGCATGCTCAAGACGGTGCAATTCGTCAATGCCTTCGAAGAGCAAATGATGGCCCTTTCGGACGATCAATTGCGTGCCAAGACCGACGAGTTCAAGGCCCGCATCGCCAAAGGGGAAACCCTCGACAAGCTGCTGCCCGAAGCCTTTGCGGTCGCCCGCGAAGCCGGCAAGCGCGTCATGGGTATGCGCCACTTCGATGTCCAGCTGATCGGCGGCATGACCTTGCACGAAGGCATGATCGCGGAAATGCGTACCGGTGAAGGCAAGACCCTGGTGGCGACCCTGGGCGTTTACCTCAACGCGCTGTCCGGCAAGGGCGTGCACGTTGTGACGGTGAACGACTACCTGGCCCGCCGTGACGCCAACTGGATGCGTCCGCTCTACGAATTCCTCGGCATGACGGTCGGCGTGGTCACCCCATTCCAGCCGCCGGAAGAGAAGCGCGCCGCTTACGCCGCCGACATCACCTACGGCACCAACAACGAATTCGGGTTTGACTACCTGCGCGACAACATGGCGTTCAGCATGGAAGAAAAGTTCCAGCGCGAACTCAATTTTGCCGTGATCGACGAAGTCGACTCCATCCTCATCGACGAAGCCCGTACCCCGCTGATCATTTCCGGTCAGGCCGAGGACAGCTCCAAGCTGTACATCGAGATCAACAAACTGATCCCGCAGCTGCAATTGCACGTCGAAGAAGTCGAGGGCGAAGTCACCAAGGCCGGCCACTACACCGTCGACGAGAAGACCCGCCAGGTCGAACTCAACGAAGCCGGTCACCAGTTCATCGAAGACATGCTCACCGGCGTCGGCCTGCTGGCCGAGGGCGAAAGCCTGTACTCGGCCCACAACCTGGGCCTGCTGACCCACGTCTATGCCGGTCTGCGCGCGCACAAACTGTTCAATCGCAACGTCGAATACATCGTGCAGGATGGCCAGGTGGTCCTGGTCGACGAACACACCGGTCGTACCATGCCGGGTCGCCGTTTGTCCGAAGGCCTGCACCAGGCCATCGAAGCCAAGGAAAACCTGAACATCCAGGCCGAAAGCCAGACCCTGGCCTCGACCACCTTCCAGAACTACTTCCGCCTGTACAACAAGCTGTCCGGCATGACCGGTACCGCCGATACCGAAGCGTTCGAGTTCCACCAGATCTACGGCCTGCAGGTCATGGTGATCCCGCCGAACAAGCCGCTGGCGCGTAAAGACTACAACGACCTGGTGTTCCTGACCGCCGAAGAGAAATACGCGGCAATCATCAACGACATCAAGGAATGCATGACCCAGGGCCGTCCGGTGCTGGTGGGTACTGCAACCATCGAAACGTCCGAGCACATGTCCGATCTGCTCGACAAGGAAGGCATCGAGCACAAGGTTCTGAACGCCAAGTTCCACGAAAAAGAAGCCGAGATCATCGCTCAGGCCGGTCGTCCGGGCGCACTGACCATCGCCACCAACATGGCCGGTCGTGGTACCGACATCCTGTTGGGCGGCAACTGGGAAGTGGAAGTGGCGTCCCTGGAAAACCCGACCCCTGAGCAGATCGCCCAGATCAAGGCCGATTGGCAGAAACGTCACCAGCAAGTGCTGGAGTCGGGCGGCTTGCAGGTGATCGCTTCCGAGCGTCACGAATCGCGCCGCATCGACAACCAGTTGCGTGGTCGTGCCGGTCGTCAGGGCGACGCCGGTTCCAGCCGTTTCTACCTGTCGCTGGAAGACAGCCTGATGCGTATTTTCGCCTCGGACCGGGTGAAGAACTTCATGAAGGCCCTGGGCATGCAGTCCGGTGAAGCGATCGAGCACCGCATGGTGACCAACGCCATCGAGAAGGCACAGCGCAAGGTTGAAGGTCGCAACTTCGACATTCGTAAACAACTGCTCGAGTTCGACGACGTCAACAACGAACAGCGTAAAGTGATCTATCACATGCGTAATACGTTGCTGGCCGCGGACAACATCGGCGAAACCATCTCCGACTTCCGTCAGGACGTGCTCAGCGCCACGGTCAGTGCGCACATTCCACCACAATCGCTGCCTGAGCAGTGGGATGTGGCCGGTCTGGAAGCGGCACTGCAGAGCGATTTCGGCGTGGCATTGCCGATCCAGCAATGGCTCGACGAAGACGATCACCTGTATGAAGAGACCCTGCGCGAGAAACTGCTGAACGAGCTGATCGCGGCGTACAACGAGAAAGAAGACCAGGCCGGTGCCGAGGCACTGCGCACCTTCGAGAAGCAGATCGTGCTGCGCGTGCTCGACGACCTGTGGAAAGACCACCTGTCGACCATGGATCACCTTCGTCATGGCATCCACTTGCGTGGCTACGCCCAGAAGAACCCGAAGCAGGAATACAAGCGCGAGTCGTTCACGCTGTTCTCCGAGCTGCTGGATTCGATCAAGCGCGATTCGATCCGTGTGCTGTCCCACGTTCAGGTGCGCCGCGAAGACCCGATCGAAGAAGAACAACGCCTGCGTCAGGAAGCCGAGGCACTGGCGGCGCGCATGCAGTTCCAGCACGACGAAGCACCGGGTCTCGAGCAGCCGCAACTGCTGGGTGAAGAGGTCGATGTAGCCCTCGCCACCGCGCCGGTCCGCAACGAACAGAAGCTGGGCCGCAACGAACTGTGCTACTGCGGTTCGGGCAAGAAGTTCAAGCATTGCCACGGGCAGATCCAGTAACACCCGTTTGTACGCTGAAATACCCGCGCCGCGACCGGCTTCAGCCGTCGCGGCGTTTTGCCATTTAACACCACCGTCTTCCTGAAAGCGGTGAAGACATCATTTTTAAGGAGCGCTTTCATGGCTGTTGGTCTTGGTCCTTTGCCAACGTTGCACCCGGTTGCCGGTTTTGAACTCGGTATCGCTTCGGCCGGCATCAAGCGCCCCGGGCGCAAGGATGTCGTGGTCATGCGCTGTGCCGAAGGCTCCACCGTGGCAGGCGTGTTCACCCTGAACGCGTTTTGCGCGGCGCCCGTGATCCTGGCCAGGCAGCGAGTGCAAGGTCCGGTGCGTTATCTGCTGACCAACACCGGCAATGCCAACGCCGGTACCGGTGAGCCCGGTCTGGCCGCCGCCGAGCGCACCTGCGCCAAACTGGCTGAGCTGACCGGCGTCGATGCCAGCCAGGTGCTGCCGTACTCCACCGGCGTGATCGGCGAGCCGCTTCCGGTCGAGAAGATCGAAGGCGCCTTGCAGGCTGCGCTGGATGATCTGTCGGTCAACAACTGGGAAGCTGCCGCCATCGGCATCATGACCACCGATACGTTGCCAAAAGGCGCAAGCCGCCAGTTCGAGCATGGCGGCGTGACCATCACCGTCACAGGCATCAGCAAAGGCGCGGGGATGATCCGTCCGAACATGGCGACCATGCTCGGCTACATCGCCACCGACGCCAAAGTCGCGCGTGAGGTCCTGCAAAACCTGATGCTGGACGGCGCCAACAAGTCGTTCAACCGCATCACCATCGATGGCGACACCTCGACCAACGACTGCTGCATGCTGATTGCCACTGGTCAGGCTGCGCTGCCGGAAATCACTGAGGCCAGCGGAGAATTGTTCGCCAAGCTGAAACAGGCGGTGTTCGAAGTGTGCATGGACGTCGCCCAGGCCATCGTCCGCGACGGCGAAGGTGCGACCAAGTTCGTGACCGTTGAAGTCAACGGCGGCGGCAATCACCAGGAATGCCTGGATGTCGGTTATACCGTGGCTCACTCGCCGTTGATCAAGACCGCGCTGTTCGCCTCCGACCCTAACTGGGGCCGTATCCTGGCCGCCGTCGGCCGTGCCGGGGTTCCGGACCTGGACGTGAGCAAGATCGACGTGTTCCTCGGCGAAGTGTGCATTGCCAGCCATGGCGCCCGCGCATCGACCTACACCGAAGCCCAGGGCGCGGCGGTGATGCAGCAGGAAGAAATCACCATCCGCATCGAACTGGGTCGCGGCGATTGCAGCGAAACCATCTGGACCACTGATTTGTCCCACGAGTACGTCAAGATCAACGCTGAGTACCGCACTTAATACTCTCTAGACCGAGTCGCTCCATTCGCGAGCAAGCCCGTTCCCACATTCGATCGCATTTCTTCTGGAGGAACTCGGTCAAAATGTGGGAGCGGGCTTGCTCGCGAAGGCGGACGACCAGACACAAAGTTTCTGGCCCGTACCCCTCATCAAAAGGTCCCGAACATGAGCCTCCACCTGATCATCGGCGACAAACTGCATTCCTCCTGGTCCCTGCGCGGCGCCTTGGCCCTCGACCTGGCCGGCGCCCCCTACACCGAAGAACTGATCAAGCTCAACCAACCAGACACCCGTGAACGCCTGCTCAAGCATTCGCCCACCGCGAAAGTGCCGCTGCTGAAAACCGAGCACGGCACCATCGCCGATTCCCTGGCGATTGCCGAATACCTGGCCGAACAGTTCCCCGACGCCGGGCTCTGGCCCAAAGACACCGCCGCCCGCGCCCAGGCGCGTTCGGCGTGTGCGCAGATGCATTCCGGGTTCTTCGCCATGCGCAACCATATGCCATTCGACCTGAGCCACGACGCCCCGCTATCGCCGATGCCGGTGGACGTGCAGGCAGACATCGAACGCATGCTGGCGTTGTGGGCCGAATGCCGCGCCGTCGCGGCCGAAACCGGTCCATTCCTGTTTGGCGGCGCGACCCTGGCCGACGCGTTTTTTGCGCCGATCGCGGTACGCCTGCGCACTTATCGGGTGAAGCTGCCCCCCGCGGATGAAACCTACATCAACACGATCTACCAATGGCCAGCCTTCAAGGCGTGGCAGAAAGCAGGTCTGGAGGAGGTCGGTCAGTGAAGCGAGTGCACGTAGCCGCCGCCGTCATCCGCGATAGCAGCGGCAAGATCCTCATCGCCCGCCGTGCCGATACCCAGCATCAGGGTGGGCTGTGGGAGTTTCCAGGTGGCAAGGTCGAGGACGACGAATCCGTTGAAATTGCCCTGGCCCGCGAACTCCATGAAGAGTTGGGCATCGTGGTCAGCGTGGCGCGCCCGTTGATCAAGGTGCGGCACGATTACCCCGACAAGCAGGTGTTGCTGGATGTCTGGGAAGTCTCGGGCTTTTCCGGGGAGCCTCACGGCGCCGAAGGCCAGCCCTTGGAATGGGTAGCGCCCCGCGACCTGCCGAACTACGAGTTCCCGGCGGCCAACCAGCCAATCGTTGCCGCGGCACGGCTTCCGGCGCAGTACCTGATCACCCCTGAAAACCTGGAAACGCCGGCGCTGCTGCGGGGCATCCAGAAAGCCATTGCGAGCGGCATCAAGCTGATCCAGCTGCGGGCACCCAACGGCTACGATCCGAAGTACCGCGATCTGGCGGTAGATGCTGCAGGGCTCTGTGCCGGCAAGGCGCAGTTGATGATCAAGGGGCCGTTCGAATGGCTGGGCGATTTTCCGTCTGCCGGCTGGCACATCACCTCAAAGCAACTGCGCAAGTACGCGGCGGCGGGCCGCCCGCTACCGGCATCGCGCTGGTTGGCGGCGTCATGCCATGACGCTGAAGAACTGGCGTTGGCCGAACAGATGGGGGTGGACTTTGTGACCCTGTCGCCGGTGCAGCCGACCATGACCCATCCGGATGCACTGCCGTTGGGTTGGGAACAGGCCTCGGCGTTGATCGAAGGTTTCAGCAGGCCGGTGTTCTTGCTCGGTGGTGTTGGCCCCGCGGAGCAACAGAAAGCCTGGGAAGCCGGGGCGCAGGGTGTGGCGGGGATTCGGGCGTTCTGGCCTGGGGCTTGATCCTGCTGTGAGGCTGCCGGCCTCATCGCGAGCAAGCTCGCTCCCACAGTGGACCGAGTTCTTCCTGAAGAAATGCGATCCACTGTGGGAGCGAGCTTGCTCGCGATGGCGGCCTGTCAGGCGTCGACTAAACCCCCTGGTTTCGCCGCGGGCTGCCAAAGGATTTCCGCCACCCCCTGCCGCTTCGCAATCAACCTCGCCACCACAAACAACAAATCCGACAACCGATTGATATAGGCCAGCCCGACGCCGGCCAACGGCTCGACCGCATTCAACTGCTGACACCGCCGCTCGGCCGTGCGCGCCAGGCTGCGGCAGACATGGGCCTGGGCTATCAACGCCGAGCCACCTGGCAAGATGAAGTTCTCCAGCGGCCCGAGCTCTTCATTCCACAGGTCGATCGCCGTTTCCAGCCGCTCGATCTCCGCCAGATTCAATGCCTGATACACCGGCATCGCCAGTTCGCCACCCAAGTCGAACAAGCGATGCTGGCAAGGCGCCAAGACCTCGATGACCTCGTTCAACCCAGGATATACGTCACTTTCCGCCGCCAACCCGGCCAACAGCACGCCGACCTGACTGTTCAGCGTATCGACTTCGCCAATGGCCTCGATCCGCGGATGGTCCTTGGGCACGCGGCGACCGTCGCCCAGTCCGGTTTCGCCTTTGTCGCCGGTGCGGGTGTAAATCTTCGACAAGCGAAAGCCCATGGTTACCTCGATAGCTGATTGAGTTCTTGAGAGACGAGCGGGGTGCCCGCCAAGGGCAGGCGCAAGGTAAAGCAGGTGCCTTGGCCCAGGGTCGATTGCACTTCCATCTGGCCCTTGTGGTTATTGGTGATGATGAAATATGAAACCGACAAGCCAAGGCCGGTGCCCTGGCCGATTTCCTTGGTGGTAAAGAATGGCTCGAAGGTACGCTTGCGAACGCTCTCGCTCATGCCGATGCCATTGTCCTCGACCTGGATTTCCGCCCAGGGAGGATTCAGCCGGGTGCGCAAAATGATCCGCCCCGGTTCCCGGTCGTCTTCGCGTTGGTGAATCGCTTGGGCGGCGTTTTTCAACAGGTTGAGCAACACTTGCTCCAGTTCGTTGGCGGTGCCGGGTACCGGGCCGAGTTGCGGATCGAACTGGCGGATGATCGCCTGGCCCTTGAAATCGAAACCGATCGCCAGGTCGAAGTCGTTTCCGGCAATTTCCACCGCTTGATCGATCAACGCCGGCAGGTCGCACGGCGCCATCTGCCGGGTGCTGCGGCGGCTGAAGCTGAGCATGTGGGTAACGATCTTCGCCGCCCGGGCCCCCGCCTGTTGAATGCCATCGAGCAACTGCGGCACTTCCCGCGCTTGCAGGTACCGGTTGACCGTTTCCAGTTGAACGCCGATTTGCTCGGCCTGTTCAAGGTTTTTCGGCAGGTCGGGGGACAGGCGTCGACGAATGTTTTGCACGTTGTGCAGGATCGCCCCCAACGGGTTGTTGATCTCGTGGGCCATGCCGGCGGCGAGACCGCCAACCGACAGCATTTTTTCCGACTGCACCATCATTTCTTCCAGGGACAGGCGCTGGGTGATGTCGTCGATCCGGATCACCACGCCACGCCCGGCGCCGCCCATCAGCGGATAGAACGTCAGGGCGTAGTGCCTGGGTTCTTCGTCCTTGAACCAGGTCACGCGCTCGATCTTGGCCACCGTATGCTGTTCGACGGTTAGCTTGAGCTGTGGCAAAAACGGCTTGAGCGGTTCGAAGGCGAGGAAGATCGGCTGGTTCAAGGCCTCGTCCAGGCGCGTGCCGGACAGGGCGCTGGCCTCCTGATTCCACTGGGTGACATAGAGTTGTTCATCGAGAGCAATCAATGCCGAGGGCATGGAGTCGATAATGCTGTTGAGGTAGTTCTGGAATCCGGTGAGCTTCTTTTCGATCTTGCTGCGCACCTGGACTTCCAGTTCCAGCTTGCGATTGGTATGACGGGTTTCTTCGGCCAGGCCCTGGGCCTGGTCGTACGCGGCCTGGGAATCGTCCCGAGCCCGTTTGAGTTGCTGTTCCCTGGCCTCGATGCGCGAGAGCATGGTGTTGAACGCCTCGGCAAGGCTACCGATTTCATCATGGTTGCCGCGAGAGGCGCGCAGGGCGTAGTTCTCCTCCCGGGTCACTTGCCGGGACAATTCTTCGAGTTGATGGATCGGCCGGGTGATCAACCGTTTGATCTGCCGGGCAATCACCAGCCACAAGAGCACACTGAAGATCAGGATCCCGAGGCTGGCGGTCAGGGTGCCGGTGTAGAACGCCATCGGCAATTCGCTGCTGGCCACCAGCAGCAGGTGCCCTGGCGCAGTGCCCGGGCGGGGCAGGGTGATCACTTGATTGCTGCGAAACTCGGTGGCCTGCCAGGATTCGATGTGCCGGTAGCGCTCTGGCAGCTTCAGATTTTCACCATGCTGCAGCTGCGCCAGTCGCTCGCCCTTGCCGTCATAAAGGGCCGCTGCGCGCAGGGGGGAATAGCTGTTGAGTTCGTTGAGCAGGCGTTCGGCGCTTTGCGGCGACTTCAGGGCGTCGGACACCAGGCTCGGGTTGGACACCAGGCGGCCGATGGTCTGCAAGGCCTGGGGGGCCATGCTTTCCTGGGAAATGTAGTACGCGGCGCTGATAAACGTCAGGTTGGCGACCAGCAGGACTGTGGTCAACAGCACCAGCAGGGCGGCCAGCAATTTCTGGCCGACGGGAAGGTTTTCGAGGCGCTGGCGCAATGGCATCAGGTTCATCGCTGATCAGGAACAAGTGGCCAGCGTAGCCGCTGCTCAGTCGCTGGGCAATCCAAGGCTATGCAGATGGGTCCTCAACCGTTGCTGAAGTTGATTGAGGTGCGGCAGGTTCAACTGATGCCGGGAAGCCACTTTGCAGGCGTGACCCAGCAGGTAGCTGATTTCGGTCCGACGGCGGTGGTTGACGTCCTGGTACATCGACGAATAATTGGCGGCAGTGGCGTGGATCACCCGCTCGACTTCCGATTGCAGGTCCTCGGCGGCTGCCGGTTGTCCGCAACGCTCGAGCAGTTCCGTCAGTTCGCCGCAGAGGGTGGCGACTTCGCAATGATGGTCCTGCAGACCGCCGTTGCGACAATCGTGCAGCACGGTCAACGGATTGATCGCACAGTTGAGCGCCAGTTTTCGCCACAGCCTGGTCAGAATGTCAGTGCTCCATTGGTGGGGAATGCCCGCGGCGTCCAGATCGTCCAGCCAGATCGGTGCCACCGGATGTCCGGCGTCCCCCAGCCAGGTGTAACCATGTCCGGCGAATATCACGCGCCAGTCGCCATCGCGAAAGGCACCTTCGGTGCTCGAAGCGCAAATGCAACGTGCCTGCGGCACCTGTGCCGCCACGGCATCCTGACTGCCAAGACCATTCTGCAACAGAATCAGCTCTGCGCCAGGGGCCAGGCGCGGCGCCACTCGGGCCACGGCCTGCTCGGCGTCGTAGGCTTTGCAGGCCACCAGCAGTCGATTGATCGGCTCGCCGCTGTCGGGCGTCTCGGCGGGTACGGGGTAGCATTGGGATTCACCGTGCTCGACCAGGGTCAATCCGCCTGCCACTCCATAGGCCTGCAGGCGCGCGGCGTCGCGCACAATCAGCCGAACCGGTACTTCGGCTCGCGCCAGGCGGGTAGCCCATAAGGTGCCGAGGCTGCCGGCGCCCAGAACATGCCAGGTGGTGGGCATCAGCTTTTTGCTCTGTTTAAGGCGTGCATGGGACGCTCGCAGTGAATGATGGGAAAGACCCGTTATAATCAGCGCGGATTTTAACCGCAAGCCAGGCGTGCTCCATCGTGATCAAGCGCGCCCTTTTATTGGAGAGATTACATGCCGTCGTTCGACGTGGTATCCGAACTGGACAAACACGAAGTCACCAACGCGGTCGAGAACGCCGTCAAGGAACTCGATCGTCGTTATGACCTGAAAGGCAAAGGCAGCTTCGAGTTCAAGGAAAAGGAGCTGACGGTCAACCTGACCGCTGAGGCCGATTTCCAGCTTGAAGCGATGATTGAGATCCTCAAACTGGCCCTGGTCAAGCGCAAAATCGACGTGCAGTGCCTTGAAGTCAAGGATGCCTATGCCTCCGGCAAGCTGATGAAGCAGGAAGCGGTCCTCAAGGAAGGCATCGACAAAGAGCTGGCAAAGAAGATTGTCGCTCACGTCAAGGACGCCAAGCTCAAGGTCCAGGCTGCGATTCAGGGCGAGCAGGTGCGCATCACCGGCAAGAAGCGTGACGACCTGCAAGAAGCCATTGCCGCCTTGCGCGCTAAAACTTTCGACATGCCGCTGCAGTTCAACAACTTCCGCGACTGACTTTCAAGCGGGAACCTATCGGCGTTTTCGGCGTCCGAGGCCCGATGGCAGAAACGGTGAGCCCGCATCGGGCGCGTCTTTTCTGCCGCTCATTTTTCGCGTGCCGGGTAGCCGGGAATCAGGAGAAAGAAGATGGATTTGAATGCTGAAGTGGACAATCTGGTCAAGGCATCCCAAGCCTGGATTCCGATGATCATGGAATATGGCAGTCGTGTGCTGCTGGCGATCATCACCCTGGCCATCGGCTGGTGGCTGATCAACAAGGTGACGCAAAAGCTCGGCGGACTGCTGGCGCTGCGTAACGCCGACCTGGCGCTGCAAGGCTTCATCAGCAGCCTGGCGAACATCATTCTCAAGGTGCTGCTGATTGTCAGCGTGGCCTCGATGATCGGTGTGGAAACTACCTCGTTCGTTGCCGCCATCGGTGCGGCCGGTCTGGCCATCGGCCTGGCGTTGCAGGGCAGCCTGGCGAACTTCGCCGGCGGCGTGCTGATTCTGTTGTTCCGTCCGTTCCGCATTGGCGACTGGATCGAGGCCCAGGGTGTGGCCGGCACCGTCGACAGCATCCAGATTTTCCATACCGTGCTGCGCACCGGCGATAACAAAACCATTATCGTCCCTAACGGCAATCTGTCGAACGGCATCATCACCAACACTAACCGTCAGCCGACCCGCAAGGTTGTGTTTGATGTGGGTGTGGATTACGAAGCGGACTTGCAGAAAGCCCGTGAAGTACTGTTGGAACTGGCGAAGGACCCGCGTGTATTGACCGAGCCTGCTCCGGAAGCCGTCATTTCCACCTTGGGCGACAGTTCGATCACTGTTTCCCTGCGCGTATGGGTGAAAACTGCCGATTATTGGAGTGTGATGTTCATGTTCAATGAACAATCCCGTGATCGTCTGAAAACAGCGGGGATCGATATTCCGTTTCCACAGCGGGTTATTCGAGTCGTTCAGGACTCCGCAACGGCGTAAATGAACGGTTCAGTTCATGTTTGACCCTTCGGTCAGGGGTGTACACGAGAACCCGGTTCGTTAAGCACACTGCAGTGGCAATAAAAAAGGCCCATCCGAAGATGGGCCTTTTTATTAGCGCAAACTAACTGCTTTCGATTACAAGACCGAAATCGGGTAGTCGACGATCAGACGGAACTCGTCGATATCGCCTTCGCCCTGGTCAGTGTTGGCGCGGTGCCATGCTTGACGGATACGGAAGGACAGATCTTTGGCCGGGCCAGTCTGCACTACGTATTTGGCTTCAAAGTTGGTTTCGTGGTGCTTGCCATCTTCACCATACAGACCCGCGTAGGCGCTGTTGGTCGAAGTGCTGGAGCCGTCGATATCCCAGCCTTTCACGTAGCGGGTCATGAAGCTCAGGCCCGGAACGCCGTACTCGGCCATTTTCAGGTCATAACGAACTTGTGCAGATTTTTCGTTCGGACCGTTGAAGTCGGAGTACTGGATGGAGTTGGCGAGGAAGATCGAGTCGCCGCCGCGGTTGTTCTTGCCCACGCCGATGTAGTCGAACGGAGTGTCGCCGTTGACTTTCTGGAAGCCGACGGTGAGGGTGTGCGCTTTCAGGAAGGAGTAAGCGGCTGCCAGCGAGAACGTGGTGTTGCTGATGTCGCCCGCTTCAGCGTCGCCGGAATCGTCAGTGCGGTAGATGTTACCGTCCAGGTTGATCGACTGATCTTCACCCATCGGGATGGTGTAGTTCAGGTTGGCGTAGTACTGGTCCCAGATGTCTTGCAGCTGGGCGCCGTACAGCGATGCGCTCAGGTTTTCAGTGATGCCGTACTTGCCGCCGAAATAATCGATATTGTTGGCTTCAACGCCTGCGTAGTTGGCGTACAAGCCACCTTTGCTGGAGTTTTTGTCCTGGCTGCTTGCCGAGTAGAAGTGACCGGCTTCGAGGTCAAGGTCTTTGATTTCGCTGCTCTGCAGTTGGAAACCGGTAGCAGTTTGCGGAAGGATACGGGAGCCGCCAACAGCGAATACTGGTGCGGTGCTCGGCTGCATTTCACCGAATTTCAGTTCGGTTTTGGAAATGCGAGCCTTGACTGCGCCGCCTGCCTTGCCCTGGCTGTCATTGTTTTCGCCAGCAGCGTTAGTGCTCAGGTTGCCCGAACCGGAGTGCTCGTCGGTACCGTCCAGTTTGACCGACAGGTAACCGAAGGCGTCAACGCCAAAACCTACTGGGCCTTGGGTGTAACCGGAGCTGAATACACCGTGGAAACCCTGGGTCCAGTCTTTATCGTCGACTGCGCCATCTTTCTTGTTACGGTTGAAATAGTAGTTGCGAAGCAGCAAGTCGAATTTTGCGTCTTCAACAAAACCTTTGGCTTCGGCCTGGTCGCCTACGAAAGGTGCGGCTGTTGCCAATTGAGTACTGGCTGCTGCTGCAACTGCCAGTGCGATCATGCTCCACTTCATCACGCGCATCGTGATTTGCTCCTTTGGTTTTAGAAGAGTACTGCCGTCCCACCTGTTTTATTATCTGGGCGGCTCTTTCTTTTTGTGTCGGCGCAAACTTATATCACGCCGACCATGTTGGCGATACTTGCGTACCCCACCTTTCAGCTTCTTTACGGCCCTGTCGCAAATGGCTTGGTAGATGTCGCAAATTTACAGCCCCGACGCAAGTGGAATGACAACTTCAGCGTCGTTTTTCCGGGCTTGAGTATCGGTAAAAAGAGTCCCTGGTGAAACGTTTGAATCTCCATCGGGCAACCCTGCCACTGTTTTTATGTGCCTTGAAGGCTTCCGCTTCCAGCGGACGCTTCAGAGGCGATGTGGGTGTGAATGCAACAAGCGTGCACAAATCAGAAATCTGTTGCGGTTTTTTTCTGAAAACCAGCCTGTCGCAATAAAAACCTCATGAAACCTGGGGTTCAAGCCTGTTTTGTGAGGCCTTGACGCCATGGTACGCATGGTGTTGCGTCACCCTGGCCGACTGCGTGAAACCAAAAACGTTACCGGTTCACCCCGCCGTTGAGTAAACGGCGGATGCCCGTCGCACTCAGCGTAGACGCACTGTGCGGTTTTGGTGCAAAAAATCTTCTAGCTGTACTGATTTCACACAGTGCCGCCCTCGGGAAAATTTGAACACATTCTTGTTAATCAGTCATTTCGGCGTTTTTTCATTCAAGCTGGTTCTGTGTTGGTGCGGCTCGATGAAAAATGTTCCAAGATGGGTCTCTTGTTCATGTTCTGGCTCGCTTGGCGGGGTTCGGCGTGAAGCCCGCGCCGATCGCAGGTATGCTGCCGTCCTGTCGCTTGGTGCGCCGTCTCACGGGGCGGGCGCTAAGCTGAAAATGAATGACCAGGCGGGAGTGCGCGCGATGTTCGCTTTAGATCCACGACTTCAACAAGACACGCTACCGATCGGGGATTTCCCTCTCTGCCGGCTGCTGTTGTCCAACGATTCGAACTATCCCTGGTTCATCCTGGTGCCACGCCGCGAGGATATCAGCGAGATATTTCAGTTGGATGTCGCAGATCAACAGCAGCTGTGGCAGGAAACGACTGCGCTGGCGGAAACGCTCAAGGACTCGTTCGACGCGGACAAATTGAACGTCGCGGCCCTGGGTAACGTCGTCAGTCAGCTGCACATGCATGTGATCGTGCGCAAGCGTGAGGACGCCGCGTGGCCAGCTCCAGTCTGGGGCAAGCACCCGGCGTTGCCTTACAGTGCAGAGCAGATCGCGGTGATACGTGAACGGCTGCGTCTGGTTTTAACCGATGATTTCACGTTTTTGGAGGGCTGAATCATGAGCCTGGAAGCACGCGTTACCGATCTGGAGAGCCAAATGGCGTTTCAGGATGACACCATCCAGGCATTGAATGATGTGCTGGCGGCACAGCAGCGGGTTGTTGAGCGCCTGCAATTGCAGATGGAGGCGTTGCTCAAGCGCCAGGAGGAAATGGTCGGCCAGTTCGAATCCTTCGAAGAAGAAGCGCCACCACCGCACTATTGAACCCGCGGGGCCCAATGGGTGCGCAATAAAAAACCGCGAACAGCCTGGCTGTTCGCGGTTTTTTTCAGCCTTGGATCAGCGTCGCGGCAAAGCGGCGATCACATCTTCGGCTTGCAGGCCCTTGTCACGATTCATGACAGAAAACTCAACGCGCTGGCCTTCGACCAGGACACGATGGCCTTCACCCCGAATAGCCCGGAAATGCACGAAAATATCATCGCCGGAGTCACGGGAGATAAAGCCGAAGCCTTTGGAAGTGTTGAACCACTTGACGGTACCCGTATCGCGGTTGCTCATGTCATAGCTTGGCGTCGCGGCGGCCGGTGACGATTTGTAAAAGCTGATGGCCAGGTGCAGAAGAACGGCGATCAGGGCAGCGATCAGGCTGAACAGAACGGCAGGTTGACCGGCGATGACAGGCATCTTCGCGATCAGCGTCAGGGTTTGCAAGACGACAGCCAGCACCAACAGGGCGCTGACCAGGTTTTGCAACTGATGACGCGCACCTTTGTTCCAGTAAGGAATGACAGGTGCGAGGGTGAGGTTGAGCAGGCCGAAAAAGGCCAGGTACAGCGCATCGGGTTGTTGCAGGTAAGGAACAGCTTCGGGTTGCAGGCTAGGGATGAAGGACAGCAGCAGGGCCGCTGCGCCCATTAGCAGGTGGACGATTTTCAACATTTTGATTAACTCACGTTAAGACGGATCACAAGGAAGAGCTGACGAAGCACGGTTCGCTTCAGAACAATAAGAGGCGTTGGACACGTACCCGCTATCAGCCTATGCGCAGCACCCGGAAAAATAGAGGCCGACGACACACTGCCTATTTAACAGCAAAGCTGCAGGCTACTCAAATCAAGGAGTCCGGTGGTCGATCGGGGACGATTTGTCGCAGATCGCCGGGACATCCAGGGCTGCGGCGTGGCGACGGGCTTGAGCGTGATGCTGCAGCTGTCGGATGGATTTCACCACCTTATAGGGGCTCGCATGGCAATCGATATCGGGCAGGTGTCGTTCGCGCTTGAATGATTCGGCACCAGGTTGTGTGGGAAAAGGTTCTGACCAAGACAAACTCCATGATCTGTCTTCATCTGTTGGCTTATCCTACGTCGATGGTCATAAAGTCATCTGGAGATAACTTTGCACCTGCGTTTTTATAAGAATCGCAACAGGGCTCTTAAAAAAACCCGGCATGGCAAAGGAGTGTCAACGGTATGGTTAATGAAGGCAGGCAAAGCGAGGTAAGGGATGGTCCTCCATCCAAGGATATAAGGATCGATCCGTTTGTCAGCGAGTTTGACATGGGGCTGGCCCAGCCATTATCCCGGTCAGTGCGTTTGAATGGTTTTGCGACCTGTTTGCGGCTTGAACAGGTTTATTGGGATATTTTAGGCGAAATGGCCAAGGTCAATCGCTGTTCGGTCAGTGCGCTGCTGTCTCACGTGGACCGTCAAGTGCATTTGCGGCACGGCGGGGTGAAGAATTTCAGCGCGCTGGTGCGGGTTGTCTGTGTGGTACACAGCTTGAAGGAGGGGAATTGCCCGGTTACGGCCTGACGGTGGCGGTGGAACGCGTCGAGTGTCGATCTGTGCAGTCTTACGGCTGCACAGGCTGCATTTAATGGATATAATCCCGCTCTTTGCCGCAAAACCCAGCGTGTGCGGTAGCAATCTGATCGCCGAGACAACCCCCATGCCGATGTACGACTATCAATGTGCTTCCTGTGGTCATCAGTTGGAAGCCATTCAAAAGATCAGCGCAGCACCGCTGGTCGACTGCCCTGCCTGCCAGGCGCCAGAGCTCAAGAAGATGCTGTCCATGCCGGGCTTCCGCCTCAGCGGCACCGGCTGGTACGAAACCGATTTCAAGACCGGTTCGAAGAAGAACCTGGCCGGCGGCGACAAAGCTGACTAGGGTTCAAGACCTGAGTTGAACGACTACGCGTGAGCTCTTGCACCCTCTGGCACCTTTCACAAGGGCGGATATGAGCAAGGTCTCCAAACGAATTTCGAATTACGAGAAGCGAAACCACTACCATGATGCGCAGCCATTATTGCGGCCAACTGAACGAAAGCCTGGAAGGCCAGGAAATTACCCTTTGCGGATGGGTTCACCGACGCCGTGACCACGGTGGGGTGATTTTCCTCGATATCCGTGATCGTGACGGTCTGGCCCAGGTGGTGTTCGACCCGGACCGCGCCGAATCCTTCGCCGCCGCCGATCGCGTGCGCAGCGAATACGTGGTCAAGATCACCGGCAAGGTTCGCCTGCGTCCGGCCGGTGCCACCAACGCCAACATGGCGTCGGGCATGATTGAAGTGCTGGGCTACGAGCTGGAAGTATTGAACGAAGCGGAAACCCCGCCGTTCCCGCTCAACGAGTTCTCCGACGTCGGCGAAGAAACCCGCCTGCGTTATCGCTTCCTCGACCTGCGTCGCCCGGAAATGCTCGAGAAACTGCGTCTGCGCTCGCGCATGACCACCAGCATCCGTCGCTTCCTGGACGAGAACGGCTTCCTCGATGTCGAGACGCCGATTCTGACCCGTGCCACGCCAGAAGGCGCTCGCGACTACCTGGTGCCGAGCCGTACTCACGCCGGTAGCTTCTTCGCCCTGCCGCAATCGCCACAGCTGTTCAAGCAGCTGCTGATGGTTGCCGGTTTCGATCGTTACTACCAGATCGCCAAGTGCTTCCGCGACGAAGACCTGCGCGCCGACCGTCAGCCGGAATTCACCCAGATCGACATCGAGACCAGCTTCCTCGATGAAAAAGAGATCATGGGCATCACCGAACAAATGATCCGCAACCTGTTCAAGGAAGTGCTGGACCTGGAGTTCGGCGACTTCCCGCACATGACCTTCGAAGAGGCTATGCGTCGTTACGGTTCCGACAAGCCGGACCTGCGTAACCCGCTGGAACTGGTTGACGTTGCCGATCAACTGAAAGAAGTCGACTTCAAGGTGTTCAGCGGCCCTGCCAACGACCCGAAATGCCGCGTTGCCGCTCTGCGCGTTCCAGGTGCGGCAAGCATGCCGCGCAGCAAGATCGACGACTACACCAAGTTCATCGGCATCTACGGTGCCAAGGGCCTGGCGTACATCAAGGTCAACGAGCGCGCGAAGGGCGTCGAGGGGCTGCAATCGCCGATTGTCAAAAATATCCCTGAAGCCAACCTCAATGTGATCCTGGATCGCGTTGGCGCGGTTGACGGCGACATCGTGTTCTTCGGTGCCGACAAAGCCAAGATCGTCAGCGAAGCCCTGGGCGCGCTGCGGATCAAGGTCGGTAACGACCTGAACCTGCTGACCTGCGAGTGGGCCCCGATGTGGGTGGTCGACTTCCCGATGTTCGAAGAGAACGACGACGGCAGCTTCACTGCATTGCACCACCCGTTCACCGCGCCGAAGTGCACGCCGGAAGAACTGGAAGCCAACCCGGCGACCGCGCTGTCCCGTGCCTACGACATGGTGCTGAACGGCACCGAACTGGGTGGCGGTTCGATCCGTATCCACCGCAAGGAAATGCAACAGTCGGTGTTCCGTCTGCTGGGTATCAGCGAAGCGGAACAGGAAGAGAAGTTCGGCTTCCTGCTCGACGCCCTGAAATACGGCGCGCCGCCGCACGGTGGCCTGGCCTTCGGTCTGGACCGTCTGGTGATGCTGATGACCGGCGCCCAGTCGATCCGTGAAGTGATCGCCTTCCCGAAAACCCAGAGCGCGGCTTGCGTCATGACTCAGGCTCCGGGTCTGGTGGATGCCAAGGCATTGCGCGAATTGCACATTCGTCTGCGCGAAACGCCAAAAGCTGAGTAAGGCTGACCTGAAGGGCGCCTCTTCGGATGCGCCCTTTCTTTTTAGACAGGTCGAGATTTTTGTTTGCCGGCTGGCGCATCATGGCGCGGCGGGCAATGTTTCAAAGAGAATTCGGAGCGAGTTATGGCGGGTCATTCCAAGTGGGCGAACATCAAGCACCGCAAAGAACGTCAGGATGCCAAGAAAGGCAAGATTTTCACCAAGTGGATTCGTGAACTGACTGTCGCCGCCCGTCAGGGTGGCGGCGATCCGGGTTCCAACCCGCGTTTGCGACTGGCGCTGGACAAGGCCCTTGGCGCGAACATGAGCCGGGACATCATCGACCGTGCGGTGGCTCGCGGCGCCGGTGCTGCCGACACCGACGACATGGTCGAACTGACCTACGAAGGCTACGGCCCGGGTGGCGTGGCGGTGATGGTCGAGTGCATGACCGACAATCGCAACCGCACCGCAGCCGCTGTTCGCCATGCGTTCAGCAAGTGCGGCGGCAACCTTGGTACCGACGGTTCGGTGGCTTACCTGTTCGAGCGCAAGGGCCAGATCTCCTTCGCGCCGGGCGTCGATGAAGACGCGCTGATGGAAGCGGCCATGGAGGCCGACGCCGATGACGTGGTTACCCACGAAGACGGGTCCATCGACGTGTTCACCTCGTTCGCCGGTTTCTACTCGGTGCGTAACGCCCTGGAAGCCGCCGGGTTCAAAGGTGATGACGCGGAAATCGTCATGCTGCCGACCACCAGTGCCGAACTGGACCTGGAGGGCGCCGAGAAGGTGCTCAAGCTGATCGACATGCTTGAAGACCTGGATGATGTGCAGAACGTCTATTCCAATGCCGACATTCCAGAGTCAGTGGCCGCACAGCTCGGATAAGGGCAACTATTATTCAATGTGGGAGCGGGCTTGCTCGCGAATGCGGATTTTCAGGCAACATTGTTGCTGAATGTGGAACCGTATTCGCGAGCAAGCCCGCTCCCACATTTGTTATTCGTGTATTGAATACCGTGTTTTTTCTGAACCCGCAGGCGTTATGACTTTAATTCTTGGTATCGACCCCGGTTCGCGCATTACCGGGTATGGCGTGGTATCCGATACCGGCCGTGGCTGCGTATACGTGGCGTCGGGTTGCATCCGCACCGGTTCTGGCGAGTTGCACGAGCGCCTGCAAATCGTCTATCGCAGCGTGCGCGAAGTCATCCAGACCTACGGCCCGGTGACCATGGGCATCGAAAAGGTGTTCATGGCCCGCAACGCCGACTCGGCGTTAAAGCTCGGCCAGGCCCGCGGCGCAGCTATCGTTGCCGGCGCCGAAGAAAACCTGGAGATCGCCGAATACACCGCCACCCAGGTCAAACAGGCCGTGACCGGCACCGGCGCTGCGAATAAAGAGCAGGTGCAGATGATGGTCATGCACATGCTGAAGTTGACCAGCAAGCCGCAAATCGATGCCTCGGACGCCCTGGCCATTGCCATTTGCCATGCTCACACCCGTTCCAGCCTGTTACCCCATGGCCTGGGCGCCGCACGCAGTCGTGGCGGGCGCCTGCGTCTCTGATAGCATCAGCAATCATTTTTATGGAGTGAGGGTTTTGCGCCTGGGTCGTCGGCGCAAACCCCTTGTTCTGTCAGTCGCCAGCACTGATCTGGCCAACGCTCAAGGATCTGAAACGTGATTGGACGCTTGCGCGGCACACTGGCTGAGAAACAGCCGCCGCACCTGATTCTGGATGTAAATGGTCTGGGGTATGAGCTGGAAGTGCCCATGACCACGCTGTATCGCTTGCCGTCGGTCGGTGAACCGCTGACCTTGCACACCCATTTAGTCGTACGCGAAGACGCGCAGTTACTCTATGGCTTCTTCGGCAAGCGTGAGCGAGACTTTTTTCGCGAGTTGATTCGTCTCAATGGTGTAGGCCCGAAGCTGGCCCTGGCCTTGATGTCGAGTCTGGAAGTCGACGAGCTGGTGCGTTGCGTGCAGTCCCAGGACACCTCGGCCCTGACCAAGGTGCCTGGCGTGGGCAAGAAGACCGCCGAGCGCTTGCTGGTGGAACTCAAGGACCGCTTCAAGGCCTGGGAAACGGTACCGGCGATGTTCGCCCTGGTGCCAAACCAGCCGGGCGGGCCAGACGCGGCTCCGGTCGCCACCGCCGAAAATGACGCGGTCAGCGCGCTGATTTCCCTGGGCTACAAGCCGCAGGAAGCCAGCAAGGCGATTTCTGCGATCAAGGAGAAAGGTTTGAGCAGTGAAGACATGATTCGTCGTGCCCTGAAGGGAATGATTTAAGTGATTGAAGCCGATCGTCTGATCGCCGCCACGGGTGTTCCCCGTGACCGCGAGGAAGTCCAGGACCGGGCCATTCGCCCCGTCAGCCTGGCCGAATACATTGGCCAGCCGACTGTTCGCGAGCAGATGGAGTTGTTCATCCAGGCGGCCCGTGGACGTAAGGAGTCCCTGGACCACACGCTGATTTTCGGCCCGCCGGGCCTGGGTAAAACCACCCTGGCCAACATCATCGCCCAGGAAATGGGGGTGTCGATCAAAAGCACTTCGGGGCCCGTGCTTGAACGCCCGGGTGACCTGGCCGCGCTACTGACCAACCTTGAGCCTCACGATGTGTTGTTCATCGACGAAATCCATCGGCTCTCGCCGATCGTCGAAGAAGTGCTGTACCCGGCAATGGAAGATTTCCAGCTCGACATCATGATCGGCGAAGGGCCGGCCGCGCGTTCGATCAAGCTCGATCTGCCGCCGTTCACCCTGGTCGGTGCGACGACGCGGGCCGGGATGCTGACCAATCCGTTGCGTGACCGTTTCGGTATCGTCCAGCGCCTGGAGTTCTACAACACGGCCGACCTGGCAACGATTGTCAGCCGCTCGGCGACCATCCTCGGCTTGCCGCTGGACCCGGAAGGCGCCTTTGAAATCGCCCGCCGTGCCCGCGGCACCCCGCGGATCGCCAATCGCCTGCTGCGCCGGGTGCGGGACTTTGCCGAGGTTCGCGCCAAGGGCCACATCACCAAGCCGATCGCCGACCTGGCGTTGAACCTGCTGGATGTCGACGAACGTGGCTTCGATCACCAGGACCGGCGTCTGCTGTTGACCATGATCGAGAAGTTCGACGGTGGCCCGGTCGGGGTCGATAGCCTCGCCGCGGCGATCAGCGAAGAGCGCCACACCATCGAAGACGTGCTGGAGCCCTACCTGATCCAGCAGGGCTACATCATGCGCACACCGCGGGGGCGGGTGGTGACGCGGCATGCATACCTGCATTTCGGCTTAAACATTCCGTCACGATTGGGCGAGATGCCCGTGGTAGACGAATTCCTCGATGCCGTGGACGATTAATTAACTTTTGCGCGCTGAATTTTCGGGCATTGTGCTGTCCTAGGACCGTACTTTCGCGAGAAAGCCGCAGAACAATGAAAAACAGTTGCCTGGCCGGATTGGCAACCTGAGGAGTAAGCACTAGAGTATGCGCGCGCAAAACGGGCTTGGGCCTTTCGCATTTCGTTGTCGCGTTTATTACGAGGACACCGATGCGGGCGGCATCGTGTATTACGTCAATTACCTCAAGTTTATGGAACGGGCTCGAACCGAGCGGCTCCGGGAGCTGGGCTTTGCCCAGTCGGCGCTGGCAGGTGAGGACCTGTTGTTTGTCGTGCATTCCAGCGAAGCGCGTTACCACGCGCCGGCGCGACTGGACGACGAACTGCTGGTAAGCGCCGAGGTAATCGAATTGAACCGTGCCAGCTTGCGCTTCAAGCAGCAGGTCAGGCGGGCTACGGATAATGTGCTGCTCTGCGAAGGGCAGTTTCTGGTGGCCTGTGTGCGCACTGACAGTTTAAAACCCCGGGCCATTCCCGAAGCTCTACGTACGGCCTTTGCCGTCGTGAGCGGCGCGGGTACACACTCAAAGCAGGAGATAAAGCGTGGAAGCTAACGTCGTCGACCATTCCTCCATGTGGAGCCTGGTCAGCAATGCCAGTATCGTGGTGCAACTGGTAATGCTGATCCTGGTAGCCGCATCGGTGACTTCATGGATCATGATCTTTCAGCGCAGCAACTTGCTGCGCGCCGGTCGACGTGCCCTGGAGAGCTTCGAGGAGCGTTTCTGGTCGGGCATCGACTTGTCCAAACTCTACCGCCAGGCGGGCAGCAACCCTGACCCGGATTCGGGCGTCGAGCAGATCTTCCGCGCCGGTTTCAAGGAGTTCTCCCGTCTGCGCCAACAGGCTGGCGTCGATCCGGAAGCGGTCATGGAAGGCGTGGCCCGTGCCATGCGCGTCGCCATTTCCCGTGAAGAAGAAAAGCTCGAGCAGAGCCTGCCGTTCCTCGCCACCGTCGGCTCCGTCAGCCCGTACATCGGTCTGTTCGGTACGGTCTGGGGCATCATGAACTCCTTCCGTGGCCTGGCCACTGCCCAGCAAGCGACCCTGGCAACTGTCGCGCCAGGCATCGCCGAAGCACTGATCGCCACCGCGATCGGTCTGTTCGCCGCGATCCCGGCCGTTATCGCTTACAACCGTTTTGCTGCCCGCAGCGAAACCCTGCTGGGCCGTTACTACACCTTCGCCGATGAATTCCAGGCGATCCTGCACCGCAAAGTGCACACCAGCGAAGAATAAGCAGGTAATTTCCAATGGCTTTAATCGCTCGAGCTCGCAAAAAGCGCAAGCCGGTCGCCGAGATGAACGTGGTGCCCTACATCGACGTGATGTTGGTACTGCTGGTCATCTTCATGGTGACCGCGCCGATGCTCAATCAGGGCGTGAAAGTTGATCTGCCCAAGGTTTCCAGCGAAGCCTTGCCGCAGGACAACAACACCCAGGTCCTGACCATTTCGATCAAGGCTGACAAGACCTATTACTGGAACCTTGGCAGCGAAGTCGACACCGAAAAGCAGCAGGACAAGGCCATGACCTTGCCGCAGATGACCAGCGCGGTGACCAAGATCATCAGCGCCGGCAACAGTAACGGCAAGCGTACCCAGGTGTTCATTCGTGGCGACAAGACTGTCGATTACGGTGCCGTCATGGGTGCCATGGGCGGGCTGCAGAAAGCCGGGGTCGGTAATGTTGGCTTGATTACCGAGGCACCCTGATGCAGCAAATGCGAGAGCCGTCCGCCTCGGAAAGCTATTTCTGGCCTAGTGTCTGGGCGCTGGTCTTGCACGTGCTGGTTTTTGGCATGCTGTTCGTCAGTTTTGCCTTCACACCGGAACTGCCGCCGGCCAAGCCTATTGTCCAGGCGACCCTGTACCAATTGAAATCGAAAAGTCAGGCGACCACCCAGACCAATCAGAAGATTGCGGGTGAGGCGAAGAAATCCGCCGCGCGCCAGACCGAAGTCGAACAGATGGAACAGAAAAAGATCGAGCAGGAAGCGATCAAGGCCGCGGAACAAAAGAAGGAAGACACCGCTCAAAAAGCCGAAGAATCCAAGAAGGCCGACGAGACGAAGAAAGCGGAAGAGGCAAAAAAGGCTGATGAGGCCAAGAAAGCCGATGAAGCCAAGAAAGCCGATGAAGCGAAGAAGACCGCCGAAGCCAAAAAGGCCGAAGAGAAACAATTGGCTGATATAGCCAAGAAGAAGTCTGAAGAAGAAGCCAAGAAAGCGGCTGAAGAAGAGGCCAAGAAAGCGGCCGCTGAAGAAGCCAAGAAAAAGATCGTCGAAGACGCGAAGAAGAAAGCCGCGGAAGACGCCAAGAAAAAATCCGAAGCTGAAGAGGCGAAGAAGAAAGTCGCCGAAGACGCGAAGAAGAAAGCTGCTGCTGCCGATGCGGCGAAGAAAAAGTCGCAGGAAGCGGCGCGCAAGTCCGCCGAAGACAAAAAGGCCCAGGCCTTGGCAGATTTGCTTTCCGACACGCCGCAGCGTCAGCAGGCCTTGGCGGATGAGCAGGGTGACGAAGTCGCCGGCAGTTTCGATGACCTGATTCGTGCTCGTGCAGCGGAAGGCTGGGCTCGTCCACCTTCGGCGCGCAAAGGCATGACGGTCGTGTTGCAAATCGGCATGTTGCCGGACGGCACATTGGCGACGGTCAGCGTGGCCAGGTCCAGCGGCGATGGTCCGTTCGACGCTTCGGCGGTTGCAGCGGTCAAGAATATTGGACGTTTGACAGAAATGCAGGGAATGAAACCGAGCGATTTCGCTCCCTATCGTTCATTCAAGATGACATTCACACCTGAGGATCTAGCCTTGTGAGAAACCTTCTTCGAGGAATGCTTGTCGTTATCTGCTGCCTGGCAGGTATGGCGACAGCAGATGAAAAAAACATTCTGGTTACCAGCGGCAGCGATCGGGCTACTCCGATCGCCGTCGTTCCATTCGGCAACCAGGGCGGCAGCTTGCTGCCGGACGACATGGCTGAAATCATCGGTAACGACCTGCGCAACTCGGGGTATTACTCGCCGATTCCAAAGCAGAACATGATCAGCCAGCCGAGCCAGGCCAGCGAAATCATCTTCCGTGACTTCAAGGCGCTGGGTGCCCAGTACGTCATGGTCGGCAGCGTTGCACCGGCGGGCGGTCGCCTGCAGGTTCAATACGCACTGTTCAACGTCGCCACCGAACAGCAAGTGTTGACCGGCAGCGTCTCGGGCAGCGTCGATCAACTGCGCGACATGTCGCACTACATCGCCGACCAGTCGTTCGAAAAACTCACCGGTATCAAAGGTGCGTTCTCGACGCGTCTGCTGTACGTGACCGCCGAGCGCTTCTCCGAGAAGAACACGCGCTACACCCTGCAACGTTCGGACTATGACGGTGCACGCGCCGTGACCCTGCTGCAGTCGCGCGAGCCGATCCTGTCGCCGCGTTTCGCACCGGATGGCAAGCGCATCGCCTATGTCTCGTTCGAGCAGAAGCGTCCGCGCATTTTCATGCAGAACATCGACACCGGTCGCCGTGAGCAGATCACCAACTTCGAAGGCCTGAACGGTGCGCCAGCCTGGTCGCCGGATGGCAATCGCCTGGCGTTCGTACTGTCCAAGGACGGTAACCCGGACATCTACGTGATGAACCTGGGTTCGCGCCAGATCACCCGTGTCACCAATGGTCCGGGCATCAACACCGAGCCGTTCTGGGGCAAGGATGGTTCGACCATCTACTTCACCTCCGACCGTGGCGGCAAGCCGCAGATCTACAAGACCAGCGCCGGTGGCGGTGGTGCGGAGCGTGTGACCTTCATCGGTAACTACAACGCCAACCCTAAACTGTCGGCAGACGAAAAGACCCTGGTCATGATCCATCGCCAGGAAGGCTTCACCAATTTCAAGGTGGCGGCCCAGGATTTGCAGCGCGGCAGTGTAAAGATACTCACTGATAGCACTCTGGACGAGTCGCCTACTGTTGCGCCCAACGGCACCATGGTAATCTACGCCACCCGCCAGCAGGGCCGGGGAGTCTTGATGCTCGTGTCCATTAATGGACGCGTGAGGCTCCCGCTTCCTACCGCACAAGGCGAAGTCAGAGAACCGTCCTGGTCCCCTTACCTGAACTGACGCGGCGCTACACGTTGTACTTAACACATTGGGGTTCATTAGGAGTTTCACGATGGAAATGCTGAAGTTTGGTAAGTTTGCTGCTCTGGCACTGGCTTTGTCCGTAGCCGTTGGTTGCTCGTCCAAAGGCGGCGACAATGCCGGTGAAGGCGCAGTGGCTGTTGATCCAAACGCTGGTTACGGCGCAAACACCGGTGCCGTTGATGGTTCCCTGAGCGAAGAAGCTGCTCTGCGCGCCATCACCACTTTCTACTTCGAATACGACAGTTCGGACCTGAAGCCAGAAGCCATGCGCGCTCTGGACGTTCACGCCAAGGACCTGAAAGCAAACGGCGCTCGCGTTGTTCTGGAAGGCAACACCGACGAACGTGGTACTCGTGAGTACAACATGGCACTGGGCGAGCGTCGTGCGAAAGCCGTTCAGCGTTACCTGGTACTGCAAGGCGTTTCCCCAGCTCAGCTGGAACTGGTTTCCTACGGCGAAGAGCGTCCAGTTGCTACCGGCAACGACGAGCAGTCCTGGGCTCAAAACCGTCGCGTCGAACTGCGTAAGTAATTCGCCATGCGAACGTGCCGTCGTGCTGTAACTGTCTTGGCTCTCAGCCTCGCCCCGCTTGCGGTGTGGGCTGCGGTTCCTGTGGTCGAGGACAACTCCGGCTATAACAATAGCGGGAGCAGTTATCCGCCTGCAGGTTACGGTACGAACGGCGCCTATGCCGGGGGAGGGGTTTCGGCCCCTGTCTCGGCACAGGGCGAGCTGTTCAACCAACTGCAATCGATGCAGGAGCAGATCTCGCGCCAACAAGGCGTCATCGAAGTTCTGCAAAATGATGTAGCGCGCATGAAGCAAGAAAGCCTGGAGCGATATCAGGATCTTGATCGGCGCATAGGATCCGGCGTTGCACCAGCCGCGACTCCTGATAATTCTTCCACCGGTGGCGATTTGAACGCCCCCGGTGCAGCAGCCGGCGCAGGTGCGGGAGCGGCTGCTCAAGCGCCAGCGGCGGGCAGCGAACCGGCGGATCCGGCGAAGGAAAAACTGTATTACGATGCAGCCTTCGACCTGATCAAGGCCAAGGATTTCGACAAGGCCAGCCAGGCTTTTGCCGCATTCCTGCGCAAATACCCGAACAGCCAGTACGCGGGCAACGCCCAGTACTGGTTGGGCGAAGTGAACCTGGCCAAAGGCGATCTGCAAGGCGCTGGCCAGGCATTTGCCAAGGTTTCGCAGCTGTACCCAAAGCACAACAAAGTGCCTGATTCGCTGTACAAGCTCGCTGATGTGGAACGTCGCCTTGGTCATCCCGACAAGGTCAAAGGCATTTTGCAACAGGTTGTGTCGCAGTTTCCGGGCACTTCCGCTGCTCAGCTGGCCCAGCGCGATCTGCAGAAAATGTAAGGCTGCTTGACCTGTTTCGAAGAAACCCGCGCTTGCCGCGGGTTTTTTCGTTAGAATTCACGCCCTTTTTATGAAACACGCTTTTTGGGATCTGCGCGTTGGCGGGGTTCCTTGAAGTGCCTGACGGAGGCGGACAGCCTGTTTAGCTGTCATGCCCGTGGCGACTATGCAAGACACATTGAGAATCACCGAAGTTTTCTACTCGTTGCAGGGTGAAACGCGGACTGCCGGGCTGCCCACTGTTTTTGTGCGCCTGACCGGTTGCCCATTGCGTTGCCAATACTGCGACAGCGCCTACGCGTTCACGGGCGGCACCGTTCGCCCGCTCGATGACATCCTCGAGCAAGTGGCCGGTTTTCGGCCGCGCTACGTGTGTGTCACCGGTGGCGAGCCGTTGGCACAGCCCAATGCCATCCCTTTGCTCAAGCAGTTGTGTGACGCCGGTTACGAGGTGTCGCTGGAAACCAGCGGCGCCCTGGATATCTCGGCGGTCGATCCGCGGGTCAGTCGCGTCGTCGATCTGAAAACCCCGGGTTCGAAAGAAGCACACCGCAACCGCTACGAGAACATCGAACTGCTTACTCGCAACGATCAGGTGAAGTTTGTCATCTGCTCGCGGGAAGACTATGACTGGGCCGTGTCCAAGCTGATTCAGTACGGTCTGGATCAGCGTGCCGGCGAAGTGCTGTTCTCACCAAGCCATCATGACCTGAACGCCAGGGACCTGGCGGACTGGGTGGTGGCGGACAACCTGCCAGTGCGCCTGCAATTGCAGCTGCATAAATATCTTTGGAATGACGAGCCGGGGCGCTGAAATGACTGAGCAACTGAACACTACGGAAAAACGTGCGGTCATCCTGCTGTCCGGCGGCCTGGACTCGGCCACTGTCGTAGCGATGGCGCGTGCTGAAGGCTACAGCTGCTACACCATGAGCTTCGACTACGGCCAGCGGTCCCATGCAGAGCTCTATGCCGCAGAGCGTGTGGCTCGCGACCTGGGTGTGGTCGAACACAAGGTGATCGGCCTGAACCTGAACGGTATCGGCGGTTCTGCACTGACCGACAGCAGCATCGACGTGCCGGAAGTGGCGGGCGAGGGCATCCCGGTAACGTACGTGCCGGCGCGCAACACGGTGTTTCTGTCCCTTGCACTGGGTTGGGCTGAAGTGCTCGGCGCGCGTGACATCTTTATCGGTGTGAACGCCGTGGATTACTCCGGCTATCCGGATTGCCGTCCCGAGTTCATCGAGTCCTTCGAGCGCATGGCTAATCTGGCGACCAAGGCCGGTGTAGAAGGGAACGGTTTCCGTATCCAGGCACCCCTGCAGAACTTGAGCAAGGCACAGATCGTCAAGGCTGGCGTGAAGTTGGGTGTCGATTATGGCCTGACGGTTTCCTGCTATCAGGCCGACGATAATGGCCGTGCCTGCGGCAAATGCGACAGCTGCCGCCTGCGTGCAGAAGGCTTCGCGGCGGCCGGTATCAGCGACCCAACCCCTTATTTTTGATTTATTTTAAATTAGGTGTTGAATAGTCCTTAAAAATCAGTATTATACGCGCCACCACACAGCGGGTCGTTAGCTCAGTTGGTAGAGCAGTTGGCTTTTAACCAATTGGTCGTAGGTTCGAATCCCACACGACCCACCATTTTTGTAGCAGTTTTAAAAGTCTGGAAGGCCCACGCAAGTGAGGATTTCCGGATTTTTTTTTGCCCGCGATTTGAGTTCGGCTCGGTCCGGGCTGCACCGTGTAACACATGTCAGAATCATCTTTTGCATCCACGGGATATTCTGTAGCCTTGCGCAGCTTCTACGTTGTCCATGCCTGATGACACTCACTCTCCCGGCGGTACCCTGAAGGGTCCGGAGCCGGGTGTATACTCGACTTTCGCGCGAAAGCGCCTGCAGGTCTTGCGAACATGACGCAGATTTCCGAACGCCTTCTGGTTCAAGCCCACCTCGATGCCAAGCAGCCCAAGCCGCTGACGGCCGAGGAAGAGGCCTACTATCGCACTGCCATTGCTGCCGAGCTCAAGGCTCAGGACGCGGTGCTGGTTGCGCATTTCTATTGCGATCCGGTGATTCAGGCCCTGGCCGAAGAAACCGGTGGCTGTGTCTCCGACTCGCTGGAGATGGCCCGCTTCGGCAATGCTCATCCGGCCAAGACCGTGGTGGTCGCCGGTGTCAAGTTCATGGGCGAGACGGCCAAGATCCTCAATCCTGAAAAACGCATCCTGATGCCGACCCTGGAAGCCACCTGCTCCCTGGACCTGGGATGCCCGGTGGACGAGTTCTCGGCGTTCTGCGATCAGCACCCTGAACGCACTGTGGTGGTGTATGCCAACACCTCGGCGGCGGTCAAGGCGCGGGCGGACTGGGTGGTGACGTCCAGCTGCGCCCTGGAGATCGTCGAAAGCCTGATGGATAACGGCGAAACCATCATCTGGGGCCCGGACAAGCATCTGGGCACCTACATCCAGCGCCAGACCGGTGCGGACATGTTGCTGTGGGACGGTGCCTGCATCGTTCACGAGGAGTTCAAATCCAAGCAGCTGGAAGACATGAAGGCGCTGTACCCGGATGCTGCGATCCTGGTGCATCCGGAATCGCCGACCGCGGTGATCGAACTGGCGGATGCCGTCGGTTCCACCAGTCAGCTGATCGCGGCGGCGCAAAGCCTGCCGAACAAGACCCTCATCGTCGCCACCGACCGCGGCATCTTCTACAAGATGCAGCAGCTGTGCCCGGACAAGGTCTTTATCGAAGCGCCAACGGCCGGTAACGGCGCAGCGTGCCGCAGTTGCGCACATTGTCCGTGGATGGCGATGAACACCCTTGAGCGCACGCTGAAGAGCTTGAAGGAGGGGACGAACGAGATCTTTGTCGATCCGGCGTTGATTCCCCAGGCGATTCGGCCGTTGAAGCGGATGCTCGACTTTACCCAGGCTGCGCGGATGAAGTTGGCCGGTAACGCCTGAGATCTGTCAGACAAGTCACAGAACCTGTGGGAGCGGGCTTGCTCGCGAAAGCGGTGTGTCAGACAACTTCAAAGTCGACTGACACACCGCTTTCGCGAGCAAGCCCGCTCCCACAGTGGTTTTTGTATGGCTGAATTACTTGGTCTTCTTCGGGATACGAACGAGCTGCGTGTCGGAATACATGTCATGCCAGCTGCGCTTGCGCTTGTCAAACAGCGACCAGAAGAACCCCAGCCCGACGCATAGCAAGGATGCAATCGACACCACAAAGCGCAACAGCGCCTGCCACAGGCTGATGGATGTGCCGTCGACGTTCTGCACGCGGATGCCCCAGACCTGCATGCCCAGGGTCTGGCCGGACCAGGTCCAGAACTTGGCGAAGAAGCCGAACAGCACGAACAGCAGCACCGTCGACAGCAGCGGGTCACCGTCCAGTGCGCCCGCTTCGGTCAAGGCGCGCATTCTGTCTTCGCCGATAATTGCCATCTGAATGATCTTGTAAACGCCGCTGGTGACGATGAGCAGGGCGGTACACAGCAGGAAATCATAGAACATCGCTGCCAGGCGACGCCCCAGGCCAGCGGCGGGAAACTCGCCTTGGGGTTTGAGCAGGTGTTTCGACATGACAGGGCTCTCGGCGGAAAAAAGAAGCCATTTTACGGATTTATGCGCACAAAAAAGCCCCTGATGTCACCATCAGGGGCTTTTTCGTTACAGAAGATCAGGCTTCTGCCTGTACCTCGTCAGCCTGCATGCCTTTCTGGCCTTGCACAGCAACGAAAGTCACTTTCTGGCCTTCTTTCAGGCTCTTGAAGCCGTTGCCCTGGATGGCGCGGAAATGCACGAACAGATCCGGACCGCTTTCAGGAGTGATAAAACCAAAACCTTTCTCGTCGTTAAACCACTTGACGGTACCGCTCTGACGTTGGGACATTTCTTATTTCCTTGACGCAAAAAATTAATGACAGTCTCCTTCTCATGAAAGAGTACTGGGGCTGGTTGCAGGAGAGTAAGAAGACGTCGAACGGGATGTAGCTAACTTGTAGGCTACTGCCCAGGTCACGATTCCAAGCGACCCATGCAAACACAGTGAACAAACTCTACGCCAACTACGGGAGAAAAAACAAGCCCTGTGAAGGGCCCGGATTTGCTAGCGTCGACCCGTATGGGGCGCAACTAGTGCTGGCTTATGCGTTAGAGGTGTTCAGTTGTTTTCAAACGTTATAAGCAAGGTTCATAAACGAAGCTTAGAGCAGCGCAGGTGCACTGTTTTATGGCGGTTGCGTTACACATTAGTGCACTATTAACGCAACCGCGTTACTTATAGAAACAGTCAATCAGCCGCGGTAGTAGCGTTGTGGAACAAATGGCATTTTGCTTACAAGCAAAGGCACCTTTTTCCCACGCACAATCGCCCATACCGGAGTATCGAGAGCGGTATAAGCCTGGTCGAGGTAACCCATGGCCAGCGGGCCACCCAGGGTCGGCCCGAAACCGCCGCTGCAAACGGTACCGATAATGTCACCTGCCTCGTTGACGATCTCTGCGCCTTCGCGCACGGGCGTACGTTCCTGCGGCAGCAGACCCACGCGCTTGCGGCTGACACCGGCTTGCTGGTGGGCGAATACGTTTTCAGCGCCAGGGAAACCACCGGCCCGCGCGCCATCGGCACGGCGAGGCTTGGAGATCGCCCACAACAGGCTCGCCTCGATCGGGGTGGTCTCGGTGTTCATGTCGTGGCCGTAGAGGCACAGGCCGGCCTCCAGGCGCAGGGAGTCGCGGGCGCCAAGACCGATGGCTGCCACTTCAGGTTCGGCAAGCAGGGCGCGAGCCAGGGTTTCGGCACTGGCAGCCGGCACGGAAATTTCGAACCCGTCTTCGCCGGTGTAGCCCGAACGGCTGACAAAGCAATTCACTCCCAGCAGCTTCACGCGGGCGAACTGCATGAATGTCATTTTCGCAACTTCAGGCGCCAGGCGTGCGAGCACGGTGACGGCAGCCGGGCCCTGCAGGGCGAGCAGGGCACGCTCTTCGAACAGTGGCTCGATCGTGCACTGGTCGCCGATCTGCTGTTGCAGGTGCGCCAGGTCCTGATCCTTGCAGGCCGCGTTGACCACCAGGAACAGTTCGTCGTCACCCAGGTTGGCGACCATCAGGTCGTCGAGAATGCCCCCGGTCTCGTTGGTGAACATGGCGTAGCGCTGCATGCCCACCGGCAGGTCGATGATGTCCACCGGAACCAGGGTTTCCAAAGCCTTGGCGGCATTGGCGCCGGTCAGGCGGATCTGGCCCATGTGCGAGACATCGAACAGCCCGGCCTGCTCACGGGTGTGCTGGTGTTCTTTCATCACGCCCAGCGGATATTGCACCGGCATGTCATAGCCGGCGAACGGCACCATGCGCGCGCCGAGTTCGATGTGCAGGGCGTGCAGCGGGGTTTTCAGCAATGGTTCGGTGGACATATTCAGCTCCTGAAAAAGTGTGCGGATGCGCGTGGGCATCAGCACTCGATAATGTTGACCGCCAAACCGCCACGGGCGGTTTCCTTGTATTTGCTTTTCATGTCGGCGCCGGTCTGGCGCATGGTGCGGATGACCTTGTCGAGGGAGACGAAGTGCTGGCCGTCGCCGCGCAGGGCCATGCGTACCGCATTGATGGCCTTGACCGAGCCCATGGCATTGCGCTCGATGCAGGGTACTTGCACCAGGCCGCCGATCGGGTCGCAGGTCAGGCCGAGGTTGTGTTCCATGCCGATTTCGGCGGCGTTTTCCACTTGCTGCACGGTACCGCCGAGCACTTCGCACAAGGCGCCGGCCGCCATCGAGCACGCCACGCCGACTTCACCCTGACAGCCGACTTCGGCGCCGGAGATCGAGGCGTTTTCCTTGTACAAAATGCCGATGGCGGCGGCGGTCAGCAGAAAACGCACGACGCCATCGTCATTCGCGCCGGGAATAAACCGCATGTAGTAATGCAATACGGCCGGGATGATCCCCGCCGCGCCGTTGGTGGGCGCCGTGACCACACGCCCGCCGTTGGCGTTTTCTTCGTTGACCGCCAGGGCGTACAGGTTGACCCAGTCCAGCACCGAGAGCGGGTCGCGCAAGGACGATTCCGGGTTCTTGCACAACTGCCGGTGCAGCGCCGCCGCCCGGCGTTTGACCTTCAGGCCGCCGGGCAGGATGCCTTCGTTGCGGCAACCGGCAGCGACGCAGTCCTGCATGACTTGCCAGATGTTCAGCAGGCCGGCGCGGGTTTCCGCTTCCGGGCGCCAGGCACTTTCGTTGGTCAGCATCACCTGGCTGATCGACAAGCCGTAGGTGCTGCAATGGCTGAGCAGGTCCTTGGCACTCTTGAACGGGAAGGTCAGATTTGTTGCGTCTTCGACGATCCGGTCGGCGCCGGCGGCGTCTTCATCGACGACGAAACCGCCCCCGACGGAGTAGTACTCGCGGCTGCGGATCTGCAGGCCAGCGGCGTCGAACGCGCGAAAAATCATGCCATTGGGATGATACGGCAGTGGTTTGCGGATCATCGCCAGGTGTTCTTTTTCGTTGAAGGCAATGCTGTGTTCGCCGAGCAGGTTCAAGCGCCCGTTGCCGCGAATTTCTTGCAGGCGAGCCGCGACGGTTTCGGTGTCCACGGTGTCCGGGTGTTCGCCTTCCAGGCCGAGCAGCACCGCCTTGTCGCTGCCGTGGCCTTTGCCGGTGGCACCGAGGGATCCGTAGAGTTCGACTTTGACGCAAGTGGTCGCGGCCAGCAGCCCTTCACGGCGCAGGCCTTCGGCGAAACGTGCAGCTGCGCGCATCGGGCCGACGGTGTGAGAGCTGGAGGGGCCGATGCCAATCTTGAACAGGTCGAACACGCTTAAAGCCATGGTTGTTCTCCGGTTTTCTTGTTATGGGAATTGGCGAAAATCTTTTGACTAAATCCGATCCTGTGGGAGCTGGCTTGCCTGCGATGGCGGTGGGTCAGTCAGCATCTCGGTTGGCTGATCCACCGCCATCGCAGGCAAGCCAGCTCCCACAGGGTTTTGTGGTGTTCTTGAAATGGGGGGCGAGCGAACCCGCCCCCTTATTCGTTTAAGCGTAGCTTTCGATCGACGGGCAGGCGCAAACCAGGTTGCGATCGCCAAACACGTTGTCGACCCGGCCGACCGGTGGCCAGTACTTGCCTTCGATCAGCGACGCGACCGGGTATACCGCTTGCTCGCGGCTGTACGGGTGCGTCCACTCGCCCACCAGCTCCGCCGCGGTGTGCGGGGCGTTTTTCAGCGGGTTGTCGTCTTTGTCCAGGGTGCCGTTTTCCACCGCGCGGATTTCTTCGCGGATGCGGATCATGGCGTCGCAGAAGCGATCCAGTTCTTCCTTGGATTCGCTTTCGGTCGGCTCGATCATCAGCGTGCCGGCGACCGGGAACGACATGGTCGGGGCATGGAATCCGAAGTCGATCAGGCGCTTGGCGACGTCATCGACACTGATGCCGCTGCTGTCTTTCAACGGACGCAGGTCGAGGATGCATTCGTGCGCCACCAGACCGTTGCTGCCGGTGTAGAGCACTGGGTAATGCTCTTCGAGACGACGGGAAATGTAGTTGGCGTTGAGGATCGCCAGTTGCGAAGCACGCTTGAGACCCGCGCCACCCATCATCCGGATGTACATCCAGGTGATTGGCAGAATGCTCGCGCTGCCGAACGGTGCGGCGCAGACCGCGCCTTCTTTGCGTTCCATCTGGGCGTGGCCCGGCAGGAACGGGGTCAGGTGCGACTTGACGCCGATCGGGCCGACGCCCGGGCCGCCACCGCCATGGGGAATGCAGAAGGTCTTGTGTAGGTTCAGGTGCGACACGTCGCCGCCGAACTTGCCTGGTGCGCAGAGGCCGACCATGGCGTTCATGTTGGCGCCGTCGATGTACACCTGGCCGCCGTTGTCATGAATGATGCCGCAGATTTCACGGATGCCTTCTTCGAACACGCCGTGGGTCGAAGGGTAGGTGATCATCAATGCCGCGAGATGCTCGCGGTGCTCGATGGCCTTGGCGCGCAGGTCTTCGATGTCGACGTTGCCGCGGGCATCGCAAGCGGTGACGACCACGCGCATGCCGGCCATGTTGGCGGTGGCCGGGTTGGTGCCGTGGGCGGACGACGGGATCAGGCAGATGTCGCGACGGTCTTCGCCACGGCTCTGGTGATAGGCACGAATCGCCAGCAGACCGGCGTATTCACCTTGGGAACCGGCGTTTGGTTGCAGCGAGATCGAGTCGTAACCGGTGGCGGCGCAGAGCATCGCTTCCAGCTCGTCGGTCAATTGCTGGTAACCGGCGCTTTGCTCGGCCGGGGCGAACGGGTGCAGGGCGCCGAATTCGGCCCAGGTCACCGGGATCATTTCGCTGGCGGCGTTGAGTTTCATGGTGCAGGAACCCAGCGGGATCATGGTGCGATCCAGTGCCAGGTCCTTGTCGGCGAGCTTGCGCAGGTAGCGCATCAACTCGGTTTCCGAGTGGTAACGGTTGAACACCGGGTGGCTGAGGATCGGCGACTGGCGAACCAGCGCGGCTGGGAGGGTGCTGTCGACCGAGGCGGCGAGGGCAGCGAAGTCCGGCAGCGCCTTACCGTCGGCCAGCACGCTCCACAGGGTTTCAACGTCGGCCTGGCTGGTGGTTTCATCCAGGGACAGACCCAGACGCTCGCCATCTACCACGCGCAGGTTGATGCGCTGGGCGCGGGCCTTGTCGTGCAAGGCAGCGGTTTGCGCGCCGGTCTTGACCGTCAGGGTGTCGAAGAAGCTGGCTTGCTCGACAGTCAGACCTAATTCGCTCAAGCCGTTGGCAAGGATCGCGGTCAGGTGATGCACGCGCCGGGCGATCTGCGTCAGGCCTTTCGGGCCGTGGTAGACGGCGTACATGCTGGCAATGTTGGCCAACAGCACCTGGGCGGTGCAGATGTTGCTGGTGGCTTTCTCGCGACGGATATGTTGCTCGCGGGTCTGCATCGCCAGGCGCAGGGCCGGCTTGCCGAAACGGTCCACGGAGACGCCGACCAGACGGCCCGGCATGTCGCGCTTGAACGCATCCTTGGTGGAGAAGTACGCCGCGTGCGGGCCACCGAAGCCCAGCGGCACGCCGAAGCGTTGCGCACTGCCGATGGCCACGTCGGCACCGAATTCGCCCGGCGGGGTCAGCAGGGTCAGGGCCAGCAGGTCGGCGGCGACCGCGACCAAGGCGTTGGCGGCGTGGAAGCGCTCGGTCAGTTCGCGGTAGTCGAACACATCACCGTTGCTCGCCGGGTATTGCAGCAGGGCGCCGAAGAACGGCGTCACGTCAGTCAGTTCCTGCTCGTCGCCGACCACCACGTCGATGCCCAGCGGCTCGGCACGGGTGCGCAGCACGTCGAGGGTTTGCGGGTGGCAATGCACCGACGCGAAGAACGCGTGGCTGCCCTTGTTCTTGCTCAGGCGTTTGCAGAAGGTCATGGCTTCGGCGGCGGCGGTGGCTTCATCCAGCAGCGAGGCGTTGGCGATCGGCAGGCCGGTCAGGTCGCTGATCAGGGTCTGGAAGTTCAGCAGCGCTTCGAGACGGCCCTGGGAAATCTCCGGCTGGTACGGGGTGTAGGCGGTGTACCAGGCCGGGTTTTCCAGCAGGTTGCGCAGGATCGGCGACGGCGTGTGGGTGCCGTAGTAGCCCTGGCCGATGTAGGTCTTGAACAGCTGGTTCTTGCTGGCGATGGATTTGATCAAGGCCAGTGCATCGGCTTCGCTCAGGCCGTCTTCGAGGCCCAGGACGCTGGTGCCTTTGATGCTGTCCGGAATGACGCTGGCGCTCAGGGCTTCCAGGGAATCGAAACCGAGGCTGTTGAGCATGGCTTGCTCGTCGCCTGCGCGCGGGCCGATGTGGCGGGCGATGAATTCGTTGGCGGTTGTCACATTGACAGAAGGTACTTGAGTCATGTCAGCGCTCCTCAGGCTTCGGCGGCTATGATCAGGCGGTCGTAGGCGTCTTGATCCAGCAGTTGGCCGACAGCCGAGGCGTCGGTTGGCTTGAAGCGGAAGAACCAGCCTTCGCCCAGGGGATCTTCGTTGACCAGTTCCGGGCTGCTGTCGAGTGCCGGGTTCACTTCCAACACTTCACCGTCGAGTGGCATGTACACACCGCTGGCGGCTTTCACCGATTCCACGGTGGCGGCTTCAGCGCCTTTGGCGTAGGACTGCAGCTCAGGCAGTTGTACGAAAACCACGTCGCCCAGGGCGTTCTGTGCGAAAGCGGTGATGCCAACTGTGACGCTACCGTCAGCTTCGGTGCGCAGCCATTCGTGATCTTCAGTAAAACGCAATTCGCTCATGGAAACTCCTAAGGGGGCCAGACTCGTCTGGTGGACGCGGTTGGAATGCTGGGGCAATGCCCTGTTTTATGAGTGGTTACTAAGCAAGTTTGCTGCCAATGTCGTTTATTCCTTATAAATCAAATAGTTATGTTGTTTTTTGAGGCGAAGGCATCCTATGGCTGTAGCGAAATCGCTACAGCTGGAGGCGAAGAAAAAAGCCTAGGTGGATCAAAGCCTTGCACAGCGGCGATCAGAGGAGGGTGTAGCGATATCGTTCCGCTGTAGCGCTTTCCGTACAGGTGGAGGTCGCTTTTGAAGCGGTTTGCAGACTGGACACAAAAACCTGTGGGAGCGGGCTTGCTCGCGATAGCGGTCTGACATTCACCATAGTTGTCGACTGAAGGACCGCTATCGCGAGCAAGCTCGCTCCCACAGGGGGATTTGTATGGGTAGTTAAGTCGTATTCTCAGCCTTACGGCTTGTTGGGAATCCCGTACTTGCGCAACCGATGGGCAATCGCGGTGTGGGACGTCTGCAGACGGCTGGCCAGCTGCCGAGTCGAGGGATAACTGACGTAGAGTTTTTCCAGCAGCGTCTTCTCGAACTCTTCCATGGCTTGCTCGAGGCTATCGACTTCACTGTCGCTCTGACGCGCCACGGAGGTGCCGGCAATGTCGAGGTCGCCAATGTCCACCACACTGCTTTCGCAAATCGCTGCGGCGCGGAAAATCACGTTCTGCAGTTGCCGCACATTGCCCGGCCAGCGGTTACCCAGCAGTGCCGGGTAGGTGCCCGGCGCCAGGCGACAGACCGGGCGCTGGATCTGCGCGCAGGCCTGCTGCATGAAATAGCGCGCCAGCAGCAGGATGTCCTGGCCGCGTTCGCGTAGCGGCGGGACTTCGACGTTCAGGACGTTGAGGCGATAGAACAGATCTTCGCGGAAGGAACCTTCGCTGACCATCTTTTCCAGGTCCCGATGGGTCGCGCTGAGAATCCGCACGTTGACCTTGACCTCACGATCACCCCCCACACGGCGGAAGCTGCCGTCATTGAGGAAGCGCAATAGTTTCGCCTGCAAGTAAGGTGACATCTCGCCGATCTCATCGAGAAATACCGTGCCCTGGTTGGCCAGCTCCATCAGCCCCGGCTTGCCGCCCCGCTGCGCGCCGGTGAACGCGCCGGGGGCGTAGCCGAACAGCTCGCTTTCGGCGAGGTTCTCCGGCAATGCCGCGCAGTTCAGCGCCAGGAACGGTGAACTGTACCGGGCACTGATGGCGTGACAGGCACGGGCCACCAGTTCTTTGCCGGTGCCGGTTTCGCCCTGGATCAACAAGGGCGCATCGAGCGCCGCGACCCGTTGGGCGCGGGCCTTGAGCGTGCGAATCGTCGGCGACTCGCCCAGCAACGCATCGAAGCCCTCGGCATGGTCGTGGTGCAGCGCCGAGAGGCGTTCGCCGATGCGGTTCGGTTGATACAGCGTGAGCAGGGCGCCGGCGTCGGTGATGGGGGTGGCGTCCAGCAACAGGGTCTGGCCGTTGACAGTGACCTCGCGCAGCGGCAAACGAAAGCCGTTTTCCAGCAAGGCATCCAGCAGTGCCGCGTCGGCGAACAGGTCGGCGACGCTTTCACCGGCCGGTTCCCGACCGTACAGGGCGATCAACGCCGGGTTGGCCAGCAGCACCTTGCCGGCGCTGTCCAGCGCCAGCACCGGGTCGGTCATTGCCGCAAGCAATGCATCGAGCTGCAAATGCCGACGCTGCCCGGGTAGGATGTCGACCACCGTCACCGCTTGCACGCCACGTACATTGAACAAGGCATCGCGCAGCTCTTCGAGAACTTGCGGGCTCAGGGTCGGGGCATCGATGTAGACGTTGGGCGGCACCATTTCCACCGCATCCAGGTTGAGATTGCGCCCGCCGAGCAAGGCCAGGACTTCCTGGGTAATGCCGACGCGGTCGATAAAGCTGACGTGGATACGCATGGGGCGGTTTTTGGTTCTGGCGTGCGGAGGGTGGCAAGTATGCCTTGGCGCGGACCAATGATGAAATCCTGCGCAGGACTTAAGGGTGGAGAGCGCTGGACCTGTGGGAGCGGGCTTGCTCGGAAAACGGTGTGTCAGGCGATATCGATATTGACTGGGCCGCCGCCTTCGCGAGCAAGCCCGCCCACAGGAGATCGAGTTTACCTGGACGAACGCGTACTAATGTGGGAGCGGGCTTGCTCGCGAAGGGGCCGGTATCGTCACCACCACAACGGTCGATGTGAACCCAGTTCCCCAGCCGGAATCGCCCACTGCAGTGGCGTCCCGGTAATTCTCAAAGGAACCTGCAACCGATGCGCCGGCCCCCAGGGCGTCTGCTCAACCAACAACCCCTGATCGCTTTCTTCCTCCGCTCTCAACGGCTCATCCGTCCCGGCGCCAGCCTCGATCAACAACTTCGCCGTCCGCGCCAGCGACAATCGCGCCGAGCCGCCGAGTCCGTCACTCAACCGTTGCACCAGCAACTTGATCGCGCTGGCCGCCATCAAATACCCGGTGGCATGATCCAGCGCTTGCAAGGGCAGGGGCGTCGGTTTGTCCGCGTGCTGCCAGTGCATGCCGGCTTCGGCAATGCCGCTGCTCATCTGCACCAGGCTGTCGAAGCCGCGGCGGTTCTGCCACGGGCCGCTCCAGCCGTAGGCGTTCAGGCAGACGTCGATCAGTCCGGGGGCCAATAGCTGGCGTTCGGCGAGGCCATAACCCAGGCGCTCCAATGCATCGGCGCGATAACCGTGCAGCAGGATGTCGGCGTCCTTGAGCAGGCCTTCGAACAGCTCGCGATCGGCCTTGACCTGCAGGTCCAGACGCGCGCAGCGTTTGCCAAGGGTGACTTCAGGCACCACGCCCGGTTCGTTCCAGGTCGGTGGATCGATACGCAGTACGTCGGCGCCGAGCCCTGCGAGAAAACGGCTGGCGACCGGTCCCGCGAGTACGCGTGTCAAATCCAGTACCTTGATCCCGGCCAGGGGTTGCGCCACCGAACCTTGCCACTGCTTTGCGTTTTGCCTCCTGTTGGCAGCGAACTGAATCAGCGGTTCGGCATTTACGGCCTGCCCCTGGGGATGGGCTTGCCACTGCGCCCAGGATCGCATTTCGGCGGCGCAGCCTCCGGCGTCGACCACCGCCTGTTCCAGGTCGGTTTTGGCCCATTGAGCCACCTTGCTCGCCATTGCTGCGCGGTCGGCGCAGACACCGAGCACGCGTTCAGCGGCGGCGCGATGATGGGGGGCGTTGGTGTGCAGGCGGATCCAGCCATCCTTGGTCGCATAATCGCCCGCGACCGGGTCCCACAGCGGTGGCACGCTCCAGCCCACCGGGCGAATCGACGTCGAGAACCAGAAGGACGCCAGGCGCCGGTCGACTTCAAGGTGGGGCAAGCGCCCGGTTTGCTGATTAAGTAATTCGCTGATGGCCTGGCCGGCGGCGGCAATGCTGGCACACGCCAGGTCAGTCACGGCAAACGCCGAGGGCAGCGCGCCACTGGAGGTGAACGAAATCCTGGTGTGAGGCAAGCCGAGTGCGGCTTGAATGGACGTGAGTAGATCAGTCATCGAAGGCCCTCCGGAGCGAGAGCCGAGCATAAATCAAAAAAGTGCAAGCCGGATGAAATCCCCTTGTGGGAGCGAGAGCGGCTTGCCGGCGAAGACGGCGTTTCAGTCAACATCTTTATCGGATGTGACAATGCTTCGCCGGCAAGCCGGTCTCGCACAGGGGATCTGCGGTGCAGCTTTAAACGCGGAACTGATCCATCAATTTCATCTGCTGGGTGGTCAGGGCGTTGAGGTGGCTGCTGATCTGCGCCGATTCGGTGGCTTGGCCGGTCAGGGTTTCGGTAACGGTGCGGATGGCCGAGACGTTGCGATTGACCTCTTCGGCGACGGCGCTTTGCTGTTCGGCGGCGCTGGCGATTTGCAGGTTCATGTCGCTGATCACGGTGACTGCGTCGCTGATTTTGCTCAAGGCCTGCACCGCCTGCTGGATCTGTCCGGCGTTGCTGTGGGCCTGGGTCTGGCTCGAGTGCATGGTGGCCACCACGCCGCGGGTGCCGCTCTGGATGCGCTCGATCACCTGACGGATTTCTTCCACCGAGTCTTGCGTGCGTTTGGCCAGGTTGCGCACTTCGTCGGCCACGACCGCAAACCCGCGACCGCTCTCGCCGGCACGGGCCGCTTCGATTGCCGCGTTGAGCGCCAGCAGGTTGGTTTGCTCGGCGATGCTGCGGATCACTTCCAGTACCGAGCCGATCTGTTCACTGTTGACCGCCAGGGCTTCAACTTCAGTCACGGCCTTGCTGACTTCCTCGGCGAGCTGATTGATGTCGCGGGTGCTGCGCTCGATGATCGACAGGCCATCGCGAGCCGACTGATCGGCACCTTTGGCTGCGCTCGCGGCATTGGACGCACTGTTGGCGACGTCATGGGCGGTGGCGCTCATTTCGTTGGACGCGGTGGCGACCTGGTCGATTTCGCGGAATTGCACCTGCATGCCTTCGCTGGTCCGGCGGGCGATATCCGAGGATTGGTCGGCCGTGCCGCGGGCGTCGGTGATGCTCTGTTTGATCTGCGCGATGGTCGGTTGCAGCTTGTCGAGGAAGCGGTTGAACCAGCTTACCAGCTCGCCCAATTCGTCTTTTTTGCTGTAGTGCAGGCGTTGAGTCAGATCGCCGTCGCCGCTGGCAATCGCCTTGAGCATTTCGGCCACGCTATTGATCGGTCGGGTCACGCCGGACGCGGTGAGCCAGATCAGCACCAGGCCGATCAGGCCGGCAATGACCGCCACCAGCACCGCCTTGATCGTGCCGCTGTGCTGGGCATCATCGAGCACCGCTTGCAATTTCACCGAGTCGGCCAGCAACACTTTTTTCGGCAGGTCGATCACCACGCCCCAGGCTTTGGCGTCGGCAATCGGGCTGACCGGGTACACCGCACGGATCAGGTCGCCCTGTTCGAGAATTTTCGGCGTCCCACCGCTGAGTAATTGCAGAACGTCCTTGCCGTCTGCGCCCAGGGTGTCGCCGATGCTTTTGCCGACCTTGCTCGCGTCCACGCTGTAGCCAGCAAGTACGCCGCTGCCGGAGACGATCAGCATGTGCCCGGCGCTATTGAACAGCTCGCGTTGTGATTCGACAGACGCCGCTTGCAAGGCGTCGAGGGCGATATCCACCCCGACCACACCGATGGATTTGCCATCCACCAGCAGCGGTACGGCAATGGTGGTCATCAGCATTTCCTTGCCGGCGACGGTGTCGGCATACGGATCCAGCAGGCACGTGCGCTTGCTGTCGCGGGGGCAGGTGTACCAGCTGTTATAAGGCGTGCCGCTGAGGCTCAAGGTGGTCTTGGTCATGTCGGCTTCGACCATGATCGTGTTGATCCCGGTACCGCCGGCACGGCTCCAGTAGCTGGCGAAACGACCGGTCTCATTGGACTGACGCGCCGCATCGTTAGCGAATTCGCTGTCCTTGCCGTCCAGGCCATCGGGTTCGAAGGCCAGCCAGATCCCCAGCACTTTGCTGTTGCGCTCGAAGGCGGTTTTCAGGCTCTGGTTCAACTCTTCACGCAGGGCGCCGGCCTCCAGCGAACGCTTGGCGGCCATGCTGCGCATGTCCTTGATCTGATCGGCCAGGGCGGTCACCACCAGCAGGCTTTCGCCGAAAGTCTTCTGCACCCGCACGGCTTGCCCGGCCGCCTTGGCCTGGAGCAGATCCTGCACGCTGGCGGTGAGCATTTTACTGCTGGAGGCACTGACCAACTGGTCGTTCTGATTGGTCTGGTAGATGTTCATGCCGACGATCAGGAGGACCACGCCCAGCAGACACAGGCCAGACAACAAGACGATTTTGAGGCGGATGGAGAGAGCGTCGAACATAGGGCGAACTCGCGAATGGATGAGGTGTTGGCTGCGGGTCGGGGGGTAGACCCGGTTCGCCAAGTCCATTCAGCGCCAATCCTGAACCATCGGCGCGGGGCAGGGTTGCATGAGGACAAGCCGACGGATGGTAGTCGCGAGCGTTTGCGCGGGTTTTATGGTGCCTGGGCTGGCGTCTTCGCCGGCAAGCCGGTCTCGCTCCCACATTACATGGATTCTGTGCTCGCTGAAGATAGCGAGCCTGGTCCGGGGTGGCGTTCCGACGAAGGCTGGCGATGCGGTCTGTCAGGATGGATTGGATAAGCTTTCCGGTCGTGACCAGATCCACGCATTCCCCAGGCTCATGCCGGCGATGGCCAGGTAAATCGGCCAGCCATGATCGAGCATGAACAACATCAAGCCGGCGCACAGCAGCATGCTGACAGTGGCGCTGACCTTGGCTCGACGGGCGATGATTTTGCCGTTGCGCCAGTTGCACAGGATCGGCCCGAATAGCCGATGGTTTTCCAGCCAGGCGCTCAAGCGCGGAGAGCTTTTAGTCGCGGCCCAGGCGGCGAGGATGATGAACTCGGTGGTCGGCAGGCCCGGTACGACAATGGCGATCAGGCCAATGCCGAGGCTGATGTAGGCCAGCAGGCCGAAGAGGATGCGGGCGAGTCTGGAGGTGGCTGGTTGAGGCATGGGTTTTGGATGAATGACTGGAGTCTATAAGGAGATCTTGCAGGCTGACATAGTCCTTGTGGGAGCGGGCTTGCTCGCGAAAGCGGTGTGACAGGCAACATTTATGTCGACTGACCCTACGCCTTCGCGAGCAAGCCCGCTCCCACAGGGGATCGCATTCCTTCAGGCGAGTTCAGGGGCGTAAGCCTGTTCCAGCAACACGGTAAACCGGTTGAACGCATCGACCGCCGCCTTTTCCACTTCGGCTTCTTCCTGTGCCGTGAACGCCAGACCGTCGAGGGTTTTCACAAAGCTTTTCCAGCCTTCAGCACGGCCGCCGGCGGGTTCACCAAGGTGCCTGGCGCCGAAGGTTTCGCTCAGGCCCAGGCCAACGGCGCGCTTGATCAGAAACGCGGCGCCAAGCTTTGAACCTTCGGAAACAAACAACCATCCCAGGGCCTCGGCTTTGGTTGGATTCTTCACCGCACCGGCGACCGGTTCCGGCAATTCGGCTTCCAGATCGTCCAAATCGGCCCTGGCGGCTTCAGCGCGGCAGCGATCCGGCAGGTCCGGGACGATGGCCGTCAGCTCGGTATCGTTGTACAGCGCCACCAACTCCGACTGGAACAAATACTGCGCCACCACGAAACGGGCGAAGTTGGCCTGGGTTGCGAACGGTGCGTGGGTTTTGACCAGCGCATCGAGTTTGCCATGAGGCTCGTGGGTGATCTGGTTCAAGCGTTGCGAACGCAGAGCAGGGCGTTGAGCGGTGTCCTGGGTGGTCATGAGGAATCCTTGATAAAAAAGAGGCGCCTGGTAACGAGACGAACGGGCAGGCGCCGGACAGTAAAAAATCCTCGCTGTGCGGCGATGAACAACCGCGCAGCGAGGCACAGAGGTTCAAATGTCCCAGATCAGATTGACTGCGAAATTGCGACCTGGCTGGGTCAGGCGATCGAGGTTGGCCGGGTTGATCACGGCTGCCTCGCCCACGCCGTCATAACCGCGCACGTCATCCCACAGCCAGTACTGCTTGTCGGTCAGGTTGTAGAGGCCGGCGCTGACGGTGACGTCGTCGGTGACTTTGTAGAAACCGGTCAGGTCCAGCACGCCAAAACCGGGCGACTTGAATTGGCTGCTGACGCCATCCGGCGATTTGAAGTTGCTGTCGTCGACGCGATCCTTGTTCTTCACCAAGGTCCAGCTGAGCAATCCGCCGTAGTTGTCCTGGTCATAACCGAGGCCGAACACGCCGGTCAGCGGGTTGATGCTGTTGAGCGGTTGACCGGTGTCGTCGTTGCGGCCGTAGGCGTAGGCCACCGAACCCTGGGTATAGAGCCCCTGTGGCGCACCGAAGGCATCGAGGTTCAAGCGCCCCTTGATCTCCGCGCCCTTGATGGTGGCGTGCTTGATGTTGTGGCTCTGGAAGGTCAGCTCGTTGTCGCCGGGTGTGATCGCATCTTCGTTGATGAAGTCGCGGTACTTGTTATAGAACATTGCCACATCGAATGAACCGGATTCGAAGTTGCCGCGCAGTCCGGTCTCGTAGGTTTTGCTTTTTTCCGGTTCCAGGTCCGGGTTCGGCGCCACTGTGTAGCCGGGGGTGGTGTTCTCGAAGCGCCCGTACAACGCCTTGGCGGTCGGCGTACGGAAGCCTTCGGCGTACTGGCCATACCAGGTGTAATGATCGGTCAGGGCATAGGTCAGGCCGAACTTGGGTGAGACCTTGTGCCAGGTTTTGTTCTTATCGCTCACGGTGCCCAGACCGTCGGCGGCCACGGTGTTGAGGAACTCCTGGGTAATATGCGGCTTGAGTTGCGTGTAGTCGTAGCGCACACCTGGCAGGAAGGTCCATTTGTCCCAACTGATCTGATCCTGGGCAAACAGGCTGTAGGTGTTGATGGTCGGGTCCGGGAAGTCACTGGACTTTCGCAGCACATCGCTCGGGCTGACCGCACCGATAACCCGGCAGCTGCCGAACACCGCAAGGCAGGTGCCGTTGCCGCTGCGCGAGCCGGTGACCTTCTGCTGCTTGAGGGTGGTGCCATAGGTGAACAGGTGCTCGGTATCGCCAAGGCTGAAGCCTTTATCCAGTTGCGCATCCACGACCCACTGCTTCTCTTCATAGAGCGTTTCGCGGGTTCGCAGCACCTGGCGGGAGACAGGGTAGTAAAACTCGGCGGTGCTCTGATCGGTTTTGGCGACCTGGTGATTCAGGCTCCACTTGACGTTGTCCACCAGAAGGCTGTCGAGGGCGAAGCGGTGTTCCAGGCCGAAGCGCTCGCGGGTCACCGTGTCGTTACCGGTGCGCCACTGGTACATGCCACCCGGGAGGATGCGGTCGGGAATGGTCGGCTGGCCGTTGAAGAATGGACCGCCGTACGCGCTTTTCAGATCGCTGTCGCGGTCGTCCTTGTACTTCTCGTAAGTCAGCCCCACGCGCGAATCGTCGTTGTAGTTCCAGCCGATTTTGGCCAGCACGTTGCTGGCGCGCACGTCTTCCGGGTTGGCCGCGGTGCGTGCCAGGCCGGTGCCATTGTTGCTGCCGTAGGACTCGGTTTCGTGACCGTCACGCTGGCTGTAATGCAGCAAGCCGTCGAACCGCTCGGCCCGACCGGCGACGGTGGCGGACTTGAGCCAGCTTTCATCGGCGGAGCTGTAACCGGTCTTGAGGCGTGCGCCGACGTCCTGGCCCGGCTTGATGATGTCGTCCGGGTCGAGGGTGAAGTAACTGACCGCGCCACCGATGGCGTTGCTGCCGTAGAGCACCGAGGCCGGGCCGCGGAGGATTTCCACGCGCTTGATGATTTCCGGGTCGACGTAGTTGCGTTGAGTCTTGGCGTAAGGGCCGTTGAAGAATCCGTTGGGGATTTCGACGCCGTCGACCTGGGTCAGGATCCGGTTGCCGTCGATGCCACGAATGTTGTAGCCGCTGATCCCGCCGCGCTGACCTGCACCGCCCACCGACACACCCGGTTCGTAACGCACCAGATCCTTGATGGTGTTGACGTTGTTGCGGTCCAGTTCTTCACGGGTGTGAACGGTGACGGTGCCCGGCACGCTTTCCACGCTCTGTTCCTGGCGAGTGGCGCTGATGGTCATCTGTTGCAGGTTGATGGCGCTGCCGGTGCTACGCTTTTCCAGGACGATGTTGTTGTCGCCCAGTTTGCGATAGCTCAGGTTGGTCCCCACCAACAGGCGATCGAGGGCTTTTTCCGGTGGCAGGGAGCCGCGCGCACCCGGCGAAGCCACACCTTGCGCCAATTCGGCCGGTAAGCCGACCTGCCAGCCCGTCACCGCGGTAAACGCATTAAGCGCCGACACCAGTGACTGCTGGGGAATGGCGAACGAGTAGTCACCCATGTTGCGGGCCGGCTGCCCGTCGGCGGCAGCCGCCATGAGCGGGACGCTGCCGGCCATCAGGATGGCGGCGGTCAGCAGCGACAGCATGCCGGACGGTGAAGAGGACTGGCGGGAAAGGCGAGGGGACATCGATAGCGCTCCGTGTCGCACGAATCTTTATAGGTGCTGATTGGCATGTCGAGATGCGAATCAATTGCATTGGCTATAACGAGACGAACGACCTTCAGCTATCGAGTAAAAATAATTCTCATTCAGGGGGCGTTCTCAATTGGTTTCCCCGCTGCGCCGGGGAAACTGATTGAGAACGGCCCCTAGTTAAGTATCACCAGCGCCGGGAATTCCTGGAGCCGTGCCGAAGTGATGTGGGCCAGCGAGCGTACGACATCCAGGGGTTGATCGAGGCGGTAATTACCGGTCACTGCCACGTTGGCCAACTGCTCGTTGTTGTTGATGATCCAGCCGGGATAGTAGCGACGCAGCTCTGCCAGCACCTGATTCAGCGGGCAGTTTTCGAACACCAGCCGGCCCTGGACCCAGGCCAGGTCGGTGGCGGCATCGAGTTTCGCCGGGCGATCGAACCCGTTGGGCCCGATGCGGATGCTTTCCCCGGCGGACAAACGGACCCGCGCATCGCTGCGGGTTGCCTGCAGGTCGACATCGCCCCGCTGCACACGTACCTGGGCCACGCCATCGAGGTAGCGCACCGCGAACGCGGTATCGCGCACGCTGGCCTTGACCGGGCCGGCGTCGATCTGCAGCGGCTGGCTGCGATTGGCCGACACGTCGAAAAAGGCCTCGCCCTGATACAAACGGGCCACGCGCTGCCGATCGTCGATGGTGCTGGAGAAGGCCGAATTGGTATTGAGCAGGACTGTCGAACCGTCTTCCAGCTGCAGGCGCTGGCGCTCACCGACCACGGTCAAGTGATCGGCCTGCAGGCGCATTGGCAGGTTGCTGAAGCTGAACATGCCGAGGATCAGCACGGCGGCGGTGGCCAAGGGTTTCCAGTGCGATTGCAGGCGCGACAGGGCCGTCACCTTTGGCGGTCGGGTGGCCAGGTTTTGCGCACATTGCAGCATTTGCGGGCCGTCCCAGATCGCCTGGGCCCTGGCAAACGCTTCGGCATGCTTGGGATCGGTGGCGAGCCAGGCATGGAATTGTCGGGTCTGTTCCTCGCTCGGACTGCCCAGCACGATCAGCCAGTCCAAAGCCTGGTCCATTGCGCTGGCGGGGTCCTGTGCCGGGGAGGGCGCAGGGGAGCGGTGGGTGTCCGTCACGGTGTTTCCTCGGCAGTGGCAGGTGAAGCAGTTTCAAGTTTCAAGCCACAAGCTGCAAGCTCAAGCTCGGTTCGGCGTTTAGCTTGCAGCTTAGGGCTTACCGCTGCCGTCGTGCCTTTGTGCAACACCGATGCAGATCGCCATGATGAGCTTCAGTTCCTTCTGCACGGTGCTCAACGACACGCCGAGCTTCTCGGCAATCTCCAGATAACTGTGCCCGTGCAGGCGGCTGAGCATGAAAATCTGCTGCTGGCGGGCGCTGAGTCGGTTGAGGCTCACGTTCAAACGCTCCAGCAATTGTTCGGCGTGGGCGGCGTCCTCGGCGCTGCTCACGGGGGAGGCGACGGCCTGCACCACGTCCAGCGGCACGTCATCGAGCAGGGTGCGCGAGTGGATGCGACGCGCACGCAAATGGTCCAGCGCCAGGTTGCGGGCGGTCTGGAACACAAAGGGTTCGAGGTGATCGATCGCCCGTTCACCGAGCGCCCGGGTGACGCGCAGGTAGGTCTCCTGCAGGAGGTCTTCGGCGGTGCTGTGATTGTTGACCATCCGCTCCAGGGTGCGCAGCAGAGAGACTCGCTGGGCGATGAAGACGTGATTGAAGCGCGATTGACTCACGGGAGGACCTGATCCATGTCGAGCGAATGATAATGCTTATCATCCGCTCGAGTGGTCAAGGACTCATTTGTGAAGGTTTATGCGCGGCCCAGCAGATAGGTGGCGTAATCCGGGATCCGGTGCGGGTGCGCCTGATCCATCAGCGGGCTGCTCAGCAGATAATCGGCGCTGCATTCGTTGCACGCGACAGGAATGTTCCAGACTGCCGCGACCCGCAGCAGTGCCTTGATGTCCGGGTCATGGGGCTGCGGTTCGAACGGGTCCCAGAAGAACACCAGCATGTCGACCCGCTGCTCGGCGATCCGCGCGCCGAGCTGTTGGTCGCCACCCAGCGGGCCGCTGATCATGCTCTCCACCGGCAAATCCAGACGCTGTTGCAACAACAATCCGGTGGTGCCGGTGGCGACCAGTTCGTGTTGTGCAAGCTGGTCTTTGTGCCGCTCGGCCCAGTCCAGCAGGAACACCTTGCAGTGGTCATGGGCGACCAGGGCGATCCGCTTGCGCGCCGCCAGGGTCTTTTGCGTAAAGCTGATACCGATCATGGGTTATTCCGCGTTGCACAACGCCAGGCAGTTATCGAGCATGCGGTTGGAGAAACCCCATTCGTTGTCGTACCAGGCCAGGACCTTGAGCAGCTTGCCGCTGGACTTGGTGTGGTTGGCGTCGAAGATCGACGACAGCGGGTTGTGATTGAAGTCGCTGGAAACCAGCGGCAGGGTGTTGTAACCGAGAATCTTCGAATGCCGGCTGGCTTCCTTGAGCAAGGCGTTCACTTCAGCCGCCGACGCTTCGCGCTTGAGCTGCACGGTCAGGTCCACCAGCGATACGTTGATCACCGGTACACGCACGGCCATGCCGGTCAGTTTCCCCGCCAGCTCCGGCAGCACCAGGCCAACCGCTTCGGCGGCGCCGGTCTTGCTCGGGATCATGTTCTGGGTGGCGGAACGGGCGCGGTACGGGTCGCTGTGGTAGACGTCGGTCAGGTTCTGGTCGTTGGTGTAGGCGTGGATCGTGGTCATCAAGCCGCTTTCGATACCCAGCTCGCGATGCAGCACCTGGGCCACCGGGGCCAGGCAGTTGGTGGTGCATGAAGCATTGGAAATGATCTGATGCGATTGACGCAGGATATCGTGGTTGACCCCATACACCACCGTTGCGTCGGCGCCTTTGGCCGGGGCCGAGATGATCACTTTGCGCGCACCGGCGGTAATATGCGCGGCGGCCTTCTCCCGGTCGGTGAACAGGCCGGTGCATTCGAATACCACATCGATCTTTTCCGCCGCCCAGGGCAGCTCGGCCGGGTTGCGAATGGCACTGACCGAGATGCGGTCGCCGTTGACGGTCAGGCTTTCCTGATCGTGCTGCACTTGCGCGTCGAACGTGCCATGAACAGTGTCGTACTTGAGCAGATGAGCATTCATCGCGCTGTCGCCCAAATCATTGATGGCAACGATCTGCAGGTCCTGGCGATAGCCTTGGGTATACAGTGCACGAAGCACGTTACGGCCAATTCGGCCAAAACCATTGATTGCGATTCGAAGAGTCATTTAACAGGGCCGCCGTCGTTTTGTTGTTGGAATTACAAGATTATTCGCATAAAAATAGAAAACAAGCCTTTTTAATGGCAATATTTTGTTTAATCTACAACGAGCGACCTGAATCAACTGGTCCAACCGATCAAGAAAACCGTCTGTCATCCCATCGACAACGGTCCTTGTTCTGCATAGACAATCAGGTCGCCACATCCGTTAGCCTGGAGTTCTACACATGCATCCCCGCGTCCTTGAGGTCACCGAACGGCTTATCGCCCGCAGCCGTGCAACACGTGAGGCTTACCTTGCACTGATCCGTGGTGCCGCCAGCGACGGGCCGATGCGCGGCAAGCTGCAGTGCGCCAACTTCGCCCACGGCGTGGCCGGTTGCGGCAGCGATGACAAGCACAGCCTGCGGATGATGAATGCCGCCAACATCGCAATTGTTTCGTCATATAACGACATGCTCTCGGCGCATCAGCCGTACGAAGTCTTCCCTGAACAGATCAAAAAAGCCCTGCGCGAAATCGGCTCCGTCGGCCAGTTCGCCGGTGGTACCCCGGCCATGTGCGATGGCGTGACCCAGGGCGAGCCGGGGATGGAGCTGAGCCTGCCCAGCCGGGAAGTGATCGCGCTGTCCACCGCCGTGGCCCTGTCCCACAACATGTTCGACGGTGCGCTGATGCTGGGCATCTGCGACAAGATCGTGCCGGGCCTGATGATGGGCGCCCTGCGTTTCGGTCACTTGCCGACGATCTTCGTCCCGGGCGGGCCGATGGTCTCCGGCATTTCCAACAAGCAGAAAGCCGACGTGCGTCAGCGCTACGCCGAAGGCAAGGCGACTCGCGAAGAGTTGCTGGAATCGGAAATGAAGTCCTACCACAGCCCCGGCACCTGCACCTTCTACGGCACCGCCAACACCAATCAGTTGCTGATGGAAGTCATGGGCCTGCACTTGCCGGGTGCCTCTTTCGTCAACCCGAACACCCCGTTGCGCGATGCCCTGACCCGTGAAGCGGCGCATCAGGTCACGCGCCTGACCAAGCAGAACGGCAACTTCATGCCGATCGGCGAAATCGTCGACGAGCGTTCGCTGGTCAACTCGATCGTGGCGCTGCACGCGACCGGCGGCTCGACCAACCACACCCTGCACATGCCGGCCATCGCCATGGCGGCGGGCATTCAATTGACCTGGCAGGACATGGCCGACCTCTCCGAGGTGGTGCCGACCCTGAGCCACGTCTACCCAAACGGCAAAGCCGACATCAACCACTTCCAGGCGGCGGGCGGCATGTCGTTCCTGATCCGCGAACTGCTGGAGGCCGGGCTGCTGCACGAAAACGTCAACACGGTGCTGGGCCACGGCCTGAGCCGCTACACCATGGAACCTTTCCTCGATAACGGCGAATTGGTCTGGCGCGAAGGCCCGATCGAAAGCCTCGACGAAGCCATCCTGCGCCCGGTCGCTCGGGCGTTCTCGCCAGAGGGCGGTTTGCGCGTGATGGAAGGCAACCTCGGTCGCGGAGTGATGAAAGTCTCGGCGGTGGCCCTGGAAAATCAGGTCGTCGAAGCGCCGGCCATGGTGTTCCAGGATCAGCAGGACCTGGCCGATGCGTTCAAGGCCGGTTTGCTGGAGAAGGACTTCGTCGCCGTGATGCGCTTCCAGGGCCCGCGCTCCAACGGCATGCCGGAACTGCACAAGATGACGCCATTCCTCGGCGTGCTGCAGGATCGTGGCTTCAAAGTCGCACTGGTGACCGACGGGCGCATGTCCGGCGCGTCGGGGAAAATCCCGGCGGCGATTCACGTCAGCCCCGAAGCTTATGTGGGCGGCGCTTTGGCACGGGTGCAAGAGGGCGATATCATCCGCGTCGATGGCGTCACCGGCACTCTGGAGCTTAAGGTGGACGCCGAGGAATTTGCAGCGCGCGAACCTGCCAAGGGCCTGTTGGCCAATAACATCGGCAGCGGTCGCGAACTGTTCGGTTTCATGCGCATGGCCTTCAGCTCCGCAGAGCAGGGCGCCAGCGCCTTTACTTCTGCCCTGGAGACGCTTAATTGAAACTGGCTTTGGTCGGTGACATCGGAGGGACCAACGCCCGTTTCGCGTTGTGGAAAAACCAGCAGCTGGAATCGATCCAGGTGCTGGCGACGGCAGACCATGCGAGCCCGATCGACGCGATCGGCCTCTACCTGAGCGGACTCGGCCTGGCGCCGGGTTCGATCGGCTCGGTGTGCCTGTCGGTGGCGGGCCCGGTGAGCGGCGATGAATTCAAGTTCACCAACAATCACTGGCGGCTCGGTCGCAAAGAGTTTTGCGAGATCTTGCAGGTCGACCAACTGCTGCTGGTCAACGATTTCTCTGCGATGGCGTTGGGCATGACCCGGTTGCAGCCGGGCGAATTCCGGGTGGTCTGCGAAGGCACCCCGGAACCCTTGCGCCCCGCGGTGGTGATCGGCCCCGGCACAGGTTTGGGCGTTGGCACGTTGCTGGATCTGGGTGAAGGCCGGTTCGCCGCATTGCCAGGGGAGGGCGGTCACGTCGATTTGCCCCTGAGCAGTCTGCGCGAAACCCAACTGTGGCAACACATCTTCAACGAGATCGGGCATGTCAGCGCTGAAACGGCATTGAGCGGTAGTGGCTTGCCGCGGGTTTATCGGGCGATCTGTGCGGTGGACGGCCACGAGGCGGTGCTCGATACCCCGGAGTCGATTACGGCGGCCGGTCTGGCGGGGGATCCGATTGCCCTGGAAGTGCTTGAGCAATTCTGCTGCTGGCTCGGTCGTGTGGCCGGCAACAACGTGCTGACCACCGGTGCGCGCGGTGGCGTGTACATCGTGGGCGGGGTGATTCCGCGGTTTGCCGACTTCTTCATCGAAAGCGGTTTTGCGCGGTGCTTTGCCGACAAGGGCTGCATGAGCGATTACTTCAAGGGCATTCCGGTGTGGCTGGTGACGGCGCCGTATCCGGGGCTGATGGGGGCGGGGGTGGCGCTGGATCAGGCTTGAAACCGCGTCGCCTTCATCGCGGGCAAGCCACGCTCCCACAGGGGGACCTAGATTCTGAAAATGTGCGCATAACCTTGTGGGAGCGGGCTTGCCCGCGATGAGGCCCTCACAGACAACATAGATCTTTGATCGATCAGGCATAATCCGTCCCAACTCAAATAACAAGGACGCCTCCCGTGAGCTCAGTCAACAAGTCGATTTTGTTGGTCGATGACGATCAAGAGATACGCGAGTTGCTGGACACCTACCTGACCCGTGCCGGTTTCCAGGTCCGGACCACGCCCGATGGCGCAGGCTTTCGCCAGGCCATGAACGAGGCACCCAGCGATCTGGTGATTCTCGACGTGATGCTGCCCGACGAAGACGGTTTCAGTCTGTGCCGCTGGATTCGCCAGCACCCGCGTCAGGCCCAGGTGCCGATCATCATGCTCACCGCCAGTTCCGACGAGGCCGACCGGGTCATCGGCCTGGAACTGGGCGCCGACGACTACCTGGGCAAACCCTTCAGTCCCCGTGAACTGCAAGCACGCATCAAAGCACTGCTGCGCCGCGCGCAATTCGGCCAGGAACGCTCCGGCGGTGAAGTGCTGGCCTTCGATGACTGGCGCCTGGACATGGTCAGCCACCGCCTGTTCCACATCGACGGCGAAGAAGTGATTCTCTCCGGTGCCGATTTCGCCCTGCTGAAACTGTTCCTCGATCACCCTCAGGAAATCCTCGACCGCGACACCATCGGCAATGCCACCCGTGGCCGCGATCTGATGCCACTGGATCGCATCGTCGACATGGCCGTCAGCCGCCTGCGTCAGCGTCTGCGCGACACCGAAAAACCGCCGCGGCTGATCCGTACCGTGCGCGGCAGCGGCTACCAACTGGCAGCCACCGTGGTTGCCAGTAATGGCCACTGAGTTTTTCCGCCAGCTCGCGGCCAAGGTGCCCGTGCCGCGTTCGCTGCTGGGACGGATGTTGCTGCTGACCTTGCTGGCGGTGCTGTTCGCCCAGGCGCTGTCGAGCGTGATCTGGGTCTCGCAGCTGCGCGCGACCCAGCTCGAAGGGCTGGTCACCAGCGCCCGCAGCCTTGCGCATTCGATGACCGCCAGCGTCAGTTACTTCCGTTCATTGCCGGTGGCGTTCCGGCCGCTGGTGCTCGATCAGTTGCGCAGCATGGGCGGCACCCGGTTCGTGGTGACCCTCAACGATAAGCCCCTGGGCATGGAAGTGCTGCCGATTACCCCGCGCAAAGCGGCAGTGCTCAAAGCGGTTGACGAAGTGCTGCGCCAGTCCCTGGGCCAGGACACGGATATCTCGGTGACCTTTGTCAGCCCCGAAGACCTGCGGATTTTCAACGGCGGCCTCAAACTCGACGAGTTGCCTCGCTCCTGGGCGCATTACGCGCTGACCCTGGAACCGGTCAATCCGCCGGTGCTGGTCACCCAGATCCAGATGGCGCCGGGGGAATGGCTGTACATCGCTTCGCTGTTGCCCGAGCCCTACACCAGCCTTGAAGAACAGGGGCTGCCGGCGCAGCAGGTCTGGTTCATCGTGCTCACGAGCGGCTTCTTGCTGTTGTTCATCGGCCTGCTGGTGCACTGGCAGAGCCGACCGCTCAAACGTCTTGCACGGGCGGCGCGCGATATGTCGCTGGGGGCCGAAGTCGAACCGGTGGCAGAGGGCGGTGGCAGTGAAGTGGTCGAAGTGGGCCGTGCCTTCAACGCCATGCGCGAGCGCATCAGCCGTTATCTCACCGAACGCAGCCAGTTGTTCAGCGCGATTTCCCATGACCTGCGTACGCCGATTACCCGCTTGCGCCTGCGGGTCGAACTGCTGGAGGACGAACAACTGCAAGCCAAGTTCGGGCGCGATCTGGATGAGTTGGAGTTGCTGGTCAAAGGCGCGCTGCAATGCGTGAAAGACACCGACATTCACGAGAATATCGAGCCGGTGGACCTCAATCATGTGCTCGATTGTCTGGTGGAACCGTACCTGGCGCCCAATGGCAATGGCCGGGTGACCCAGCAAGGACGGGCGCTGGCGCCTTATCCGGGTAAGCCGTTGGCGCTCAAGCGCTGCATTGGCAACCTGATCGACAATGCGTTGAAGTACGGGCAGAACGCGCACCTGCACATCGATGACGATGACAGCGCGTTTGTCCTGCATGTCGATGATGAAGGGCCGGGGGTGCCGGAGCAGCGGCTGGAGCAGGTGTTCGAGCCGCACTTCAGGTTGGCGGGGCAGCAGCAGGGTTATGGGTTGGGGTTGGGGATTGCGCGCAATATTGCCCATAGTCATGGCGGTGAAGTCAGCCTGCAAAACCTGCGTGAAGGCGGGTTGCGCGTGACCCTTCAATTGCCTCGCAGTATTGATTAGTCAGACCGCGTCGCGCCCATCGCGAGCAAGCTCGCTCCCACAGGATTACCTACCTTCTGAAAATATGTGCAGAACCTTGTGGGAGCGGGCTTGCCCGCGATGGCGTCAGACCATTCAACACATATCTCAAGGCAAATGTCACAGGTTGGTGACATAACCCACCCCCTTCGTTACAAGCCCGCCCCCGCCCGTTGTTTAGACTGCCCTCAGTCATAACAACAAAAAAAGGCCCCCCATGGACACCTTCCAACCCGCCTTCAGCAGTTGGCTGAATGCACCTGCCCATCAGCAATGGCTCGCCGCCGAAGGTCTGCGCCTGCTGGCGTTCGCCAAGGCCGCAAAGCTTCCCGAAGGCTTCGGCAACCTGGATGAAAAGGGCCGCCTGCCGGCCAACGCCCGCGCCGAAACCATGAACACCGCGCGCATGACCCACAGTTTCGCCATGGCCCACATCCAGGGGCTGCCGGGTTTTGCTGAGCTGGTGGATCACGGTGTCAAAGCCCTCGGCGGTCCGCTGCGCGACGCCGGGCACGGTGGCTGGTTCGCCACCGCCCATCATCGCGATGGCGATACCGGCAAGGCGGCTTACCTGCACGCGTTCGTCGCGTTGGCCGCCAGTTCCGCGGTCGTTGCGCAACGCCCCGGCGCCCTGGCCTTGCTCGATGACGCCATCCACATCATCGACACGTATTTCTGGAGCGAAGAGGAAGGCGCTATGCGCGAATCCTTCAATCGCGACTGGCACGTCGAGGAAGCCTATCGCGGCGCCAACAGCAATATGCACGCCACCGAAGCCTTCCTCGCCCTGGCCGACGTCACCCGTGACAACCGCTGGCTGGTCCGCGCCCAGCGCATCGTCGAGCGCGTCATCCATACGCACGCCGCCGCCAATGACTTTCTGGTGGTCGAGCATTTCGATCGCGACTGGCAACCGCTGCTCGAGTACAACCACGACCATCCGGCCGACGGGTTCCGCCCCTACGGCACCACGCCCGGCCACGGTTTCGAGTGGGCGCGGCTGTTGCTGCACCTCGAAGCGGCGCGGGTCCGGGCCGGGATGCCGGCGCCAGGCTGGCTCGCCACGGATGCGCAAAAACTGTTCGACAACAACTGCCGTGACGGATGGAACGTCGACGGTGCGCCGGGCATTGTCTACACCCTCGACTGGGACAATCGCGCCGTGGTTCGTCATCGCCTGCACTGGACCCATTGCGAAGCCAGCGCCGCCGCCAGCGCTCTGCTCAAGCGCACGGGCGACGAACGCTACGAGCACTGGTACCGGCTGTTCTGGGAGTTTTGTGACAGTCATTTCATCGACCGTCGCGACGGCAGCTGGTATCACGAACTCGATCCACAGAACCGCCCGAGTGCCGATATCTGGGCTGGCAAACCCGACCTGTATCACGCCTGGCAAGCCGTGCTGATCCCGCGCCTGCCGCTGGCGCCCAGCATGGCCACTGCGCTGGGGCAGTTGTCCCAGAGCGCTCCTGTGTAACCATGTGGTGACATTCCTGCGTCCCTTCGTTACCTGCGAAGGCATGACTCCTGTTTAAAATCCATGCAGCGCAAGCACCAGACTTGCATGCATAACAACAAGAAAGGTACTTCCAGATGAATGCGATTTCTCGCCTCGCTACTGTCATTTCTCTCGCTTCACTGCTTCCCCTGTCTGCATTCCCGCTGAGTGCCCTTGCCGCCGATGCCAAAGGCTCGGTGGAAGTCGTTCACTGGTGGACCTCCGGTGGTGAAAAGGCAGCAGTCGATGTGCTCAAGGCTCAAGTCGAAAAAGACGGCTTCACCTGGAAGGACGGCGCCGTCGCCGGTGGTGGCGGCTCCACGGCCATGACCGTGCTGAAAAGCCGCGCCGTTGCCGGTAACCCGCCAGGCGTCGCCCAGATCAAGGGCCCCGACATCCAGGAGTGGGGCAGCACGGGCCTGCTCAGCACTGATGCGCTGAAAGACGTTTCCAAGTCGGAAAACTGGGATGGCCTGCTGCCTGCGAAAGTCTCCGACACCGTAAAATACGAAGGTGACTACGTTGCGGTGCCGGTGAACATCCACCGCGTCAACTGGTTGTGGATCAACCCGCAAGTGTTCAAGAAAGCCGGGATCGACAAAGCCCCCACCACCCTCGAAGAATTCTATGCCGCCGGCGACAAGCTCAAGGCCGCAGGCTTTATCGCGCTCGCCCACGGTGGCCAGCCTTGGCAGGACAGCACCGTGTTCGAAGACGTGGTGCTCTCGGTCATGGGCGCCGACGGTTACAAAAAAGCCCTGGTAGACCTGGATCAGAAAACCCTCTCGGGTGCCGAAATGACCAAGGCCTTCACCGAGTTGAAAAAACTCACCGGCTACATGGACCCCAACCGCGCCGGTCGTGACTGGAACATCGCCGCCGCCGACGTCATCAACGGCAAGGCCGGCATGCAGATGATGGGCGACTGGGCCAAGAGCGAATGGACCGCGGCGAAGAAAGTCGCGGGCAAGGACTACGAGTGCGTGCCGTTCCCGGGCACCGAAAAAGCCTTCACCTACAACATCGACTCGCTGGCCGTGTTCAAGCTCAAGGCTGACCGCAAAGGCGACATCGCCGCCCAGCAAGACCTGGCCAAGGTCGCCTTGGGTAAAGACTTCCAGAAAATCTTCAGCATCAACAAAGGCTCGATCCCGGTGCGCACCGACATGCTCAACGACATGAGCGGCCTGGGCTTCGATGCTTGCGCGCAAGCCGCGGCCAAGGACTTCCTGGCGGACGAGAAGACCGGCGGCCTGCAGCCGAGCATGGCGCACAACATGGCGACCTCCCTGGCCGTGCAAGGCGCGATCTTCGACGTCGTCACCAACTTCATGAACGACAAGAACGCTGACCCGGCCAAGGCCAGCGCGCAACTGGCATCGGCTGTGAAAGCTGCCCAGTAATCTGCGGTACATATCTGAACGCGTTCCCCTGTAGGAGCGAGGCTTGCCCGCGAAAGCAATCTGACATTCAACACATTTGTCACCCGTTACACCGCCTTCGCGGGCAAGCCTCGCTCCTACAAGGGATCGCCGTGCGGATCCGATTCCTCTTCAACTGGATTATCCCGATGAGCTCTGTGGCGGTTTTCAGCAAAGCCTCACCGTTCGATGCGCTGCAACGCTGGTTACCCAAGTTGGTACTCGCGCCGAGCATGCTGATCGTGTTGGTTGGCTTCTACGGTTACATCATCTGGACATTCGTACTGTCCTTCACCAATTCCAGCTTCATGCCGAGCTACAAATGGGTCGGCCTGCAGCAATACATCCGCCTGATGGACAACGATCGCTGGTGGGTCGCGAGCAAGAACCTCGCGCTCTTCGGTGGCATGTTCATCGGCATCAGCCTGGTGTTGGGGGTGTTCCTTGCCGTGCTGCTGGACCAGCGCATTCGCAAGGAAGGCTTCATCCGCACCGTCTATCTGTACCCGATGGCGCTGTCGATGATTGTCACCGGCACCGCGTGGAAGTGGCTGCTCAACCCAGGCCTTGGCCTGGACAAGATGCTGCGTGACTGGGGCTGGGAAGGCTTTCGTCTCGACTGGCTGGTGGATCAGGATCGTGTGGTTTACTGCCTGGTGATCGCCGCCGTGTGGCAAGCCTCAGGGTTTGTCATGGCGATGTTCCTTGCCGGCCTGCGCGGTGTCGATCAGTCGATTATCCGTGCCGCGCAAGTCGACGGCGCGAGCCTGCCGACCATCTATTTGAAGATCGTGCTGCCGAGCCTGCGCCCGGTGTTTTTCAGCGCCTTCATGATCCTCGCGCACATCGCGATCAAGAGCTTCGACCTGGTGGCGGCCATGACGGCGGGCGGCCCTGGCTACTCGTCCGACCTGCCGGCGATGTTCATGTATTCCTTCACCTTCAGCCGGGGCCAGATGGGCATTGGTTCGGCCAGCGCCATGATGATGCTCGGCGCGATCCTGGCGATTCTGGTGCCGTACCTGTACTCCGAATTGCGAGGCAAACGCCATGAGTAATCAACTTGGCAAACCGGCCCTGAGTTTCAGCCGCGTCGCCATCTACGCCACGTTGCTGCTGGCCGCTGCGGTCTATCTGATCCCGCTGGTGGTGATGCTGCTGACCAGTTTCAAGACCCCGGAAGACATCCGCACCGGCAACTTGCTCAGCTGGCCGCAAGTGATCGACGGCATCGGCTGGATCAAGGCCTGGGACAGTGTCGGCAGCTATTTCTGGAACTCGGTGAAAATCACGGTGCCCGCCGTCCTGATCTCCACCTTCATCGGTGCAATGAACGGCTACGTGCTGTCGATGTGGCGCTTCCGCGGTTCGCAACTGTTCTTCGGCCTGTTGCTGTTCGGCTGCTTCCTGCCGTTCCAGACTGTCCTGCTGCCAGCCTCGTTCACCCTCGGCAAGATCGGCCTGGCCAATACCACCACTGGCCTGGTGCTGGTGCATGTGGTCTACGGCCTGGCGTTCACCACGCTGTTCTTCCGCAACTATTACGTGAGCATCCCGGATGCACTGGTCAAGGCCGCACGCCTGGATGGCGCAGGCTTCTTCACGATTTTCTGGAAGATCCTGCTGCCGATGTCGATCCCGATCGTGATGGTCTGCCTGATCTGGCAGTTCACCCAGATCTGGAATGACTTCCTGTTCGGCGTGGTCTTCGCCAGTGGCGACGCCCAGCCGATTACCGTGGCCCTGAACAACCTGGTCAATACCAGCACCGGGGCCAAGGAATACAACGTTGATATGGCCGCCGCGATGATCGCCGGGCTGCCGACACTGCTGGTCTACATATTCGCTGGCAAGTATTTCCTGCGTGGGCTGACGTCCGGCGCGGTCAAGGGGTAAAACATGGCAACTCTCGAATTACGCAACGTCAACAAGACCTACGGCGCCGGTTTGCCGGACACCCTGAAGAACATCGAACTGAAGATCGATGACGGTGAGTTCCTGATCCTGGTCGGCCCCTCGGGCTGCGGTAAATCCACGCTGATGAACTGCATCGCCGGTCTGGAAAACATCAGCGGCGGGGCGATCCTGGTGGACGACGCCGACATCAGCGGCATGAGCCCGAAGGATCGCGACATCGCCATGGTGTTCCAGTCCTACGCGCTGTACCCGACCATGAGCGTGCGCGACAACATCGCGTTCGGCCTGAAGATTCGCAAGATGCCCGCCGCCGAGATCGACGAAGAAGTCGCCCGCGTCGCCAAGCTGCTGCAGATCGAACACCTGCTCAGCCGCAAGCCCGGACAGCTCTCCGGCGGCCAGCAACAGCGTGTGGCCATGGGCCGGGCCCTGGCGCGGCGGCCGAAGATCTACCTGTTCGATGAACCGCTGTCCAACCTCGACGCCAAGCTGCGGGTCGAGATGCGCACCGAAATGAAACTGATGCACCAGCGCCTGAAAACCACCACGGTCTATGTGACCCACGACCAGATCGAAGCCATGACCCTGGGCGACAAGGTGGCGGTGATGAAGGACGGGATCATTCAGCAGTTCGGCACGCCGAAAGACATCTACAACAACCCGGCCAACCTGTTCGTGGCGAGCTTCATCGGTTCGCCGCCGATGAACTTTATCCCCCTGCGTCTGCAGCGCAAGGACGGTCGTCTGGTGGCGCTGCTCGACAGTGGCCAGGCGCGTTGCGAGTTGCCGCTGGGCATGCAGGACGCCGGGCTCGAAGACCGCGAAGTGATCCTCGGCATGCGCCCGGAGCAGATCGTGCTGGCGGGCAGCGAGCCGAACGGGTTGCCGACCATCCGCGCCGAAGTCCAGGTCACCGAACCGACCGGGCCCGACACCCTGGTGTTCGTCAACCTCAACGAAACCAAGGTCTGCTGCCGCCTTGCGCCGGACGTCGCGCCGGCCGTGGGCGAGACCCTGACCCTGCAGTTCGACCCATCGAAAGTGTTGCTGTTCGATGCGAAAACCGGTGAGCGGCTGGGGGTGGCCGTCCTGCCGAAAACCGAGGCCCACACTGCCAACGTAGCCCAATTCAAAGGCCGCTGAAGATCAAAACTGTAGGAGTCAGGCTTGCCGGCGAACGCGCTTTCAGTGACGCCTTCGCCCGTAGGAGCCAGGCTTGCCGGCGAAGGCGATTTCACGGACGCCTTCGTCGGCAAGCCTGGCTCCTACAAGGGGATATGCGGCGGACAGCCTGTCGTCCACCGCAACCGATGTCACCGCGTTAGATAAAAAAAGTTAATAACAATAAAACGAGGATGTAGGGATGAAGAAGAACAACAACGCTCAGCTTATCTGCCAGTTATCAGCGATTGCGGCAATGACGCTGGCCGGCAGTGTGCAGGCGGCTGACGCGTTCAGCGCCGATTCCGAATGGATGACCGGTGATTGGGGTGGTGAGCGGACCCGGCTGATCGAGCAGGGTATCGACATCAAGATGGACTACGTCGGCGAAGTGGGTGGCAACCTCCATGGCGGCTACAACGACGACAAGACGGCGCGTTACGCCGACCAGTTTGGCCTGGGCGTGGCGTTGGACCTGCAAAAGCTGTGGGGCTGGGATAACACCCAGGCCAAGTTCCAGCTCACCAACCGTAATGGCGAGAACATCTCCAATGACCGTGTCGGCGACCCGCGTGCCGGTACCTTGAGTTCCTCCCAGGAAGTCTACGGCCGTGGCCATATGGTCCGTCTGACCCAGTTGTGGATCAAGCACCAGTTCCTCGACAATAAACTGGACGTCAAGGCCGGTTACTTCGGCGAAGGCGAAGACTTCAACACCTTCCCCTGCGAGTTCCAGAACCTGGCGTTCTGCGGGTCCCAGGTGGGTAACTGGGCGACCAACATCTGGTACAACTGGCCGGTCATGCAAGCTGCGGTCCGCGTGAAGTACAACATCTCGCCCGAGTGGTATGCGCAGATCGGCGCGTACAACCAGAACCCCTCGCAACTGGAGCACGGTAACGGTTTCAAGCTGAGCGGCAGTGGTACCGAGGGCACCGTCTTGCCGGTGGAACTGGTCTGGTTGCCGAACCCTGGCAACCTGCCGGGCGAATACCGTGTCGGTTACTACAAAAGTACGGCCAATGCCGATGACGTCCGTAAAGATGCCGACGGCAATGATGCAGCAACCAGCGGTAACGCCTATCGCAGCCACGATAGCAAGCACGGCTACTGGTTCGTGGCGCAGCAACAACTCACCAGCCACAACGGTGACGCGTCCCGCGGTCTGAACATCGCAGCGAACGCCACTTTTCACGACAAGGACACCAACTTCGTCGACAACTACCAGTCGCTGATGTTTGTGTACAAAGGCCCGTTCGATGCACGTCCAAAAGATGACATGGGTATCGGTTTCGCCCGTATCCATGTCAATGATGACGTGAAGAAAAACGCCGAGCTGGTCAACGCCTCCAATGGTGTTACCGAGTACGAGGATCCACTGTTCTCGCCGCTGCGTAGCACCGAGTACAACTACGAGATCAACTACGGCTTCCACGTTACCAACTGGCTGACCGTGCGACCTAACCTGCAATACATTACTCACCCGGGCGGTGTGGACGAAGTGGACAATGCGCTGGTGGCCGGCTTGAAAATTCAGTCGGTGTTCTAACGTTGTTGCGATAAGCTCCTCTCCATATGCGCATTTTTGCGGACGGCCAAGGCTGTCCGCTTTTTTTTGGGGGCGGCGCACCCCGGGGAACAGGATGATTTTCAGGACCGTGGCACATGCATGAGCATCCGCTACAACGCTTCTACAAATCCTTGCGCAAACGGCCGGTATTCGCGTGGGAGCGCTATCAGATGCGCGATGTGCTGGTGATCGATCATCCGCTGTGTCAGGCGGTGTTCAGTCGGCAGGGCGCGCAATTGTTGCACTTTCAGCCCCGGGACCAGAAACCCTGGCTCTGGTGCGCGGCAAAATGGCCGCATGTCGGGGCGATTCGCGGCGGGGTACCGGTGTGCTGGCCCTGGTATGGTCGCCATCCGAGCGAAAACGCCTGGCCGTCCCATGGCTGGGCCCGGCTGCTCGACTGGAAGCTGCTGGACAGTAGCAGTGACGACGACGGCGTACGTCTGCACTGGCAACTGCAGTTGTGTGACTGGCAAGTGGACTTGCATGCGCACCTGGGGGAGCGCATGGAGTTGCGCCTGTGCACCGAGCATCAGGACAGCCTGCCGTGCCAGTTGAGTCAGGCGTTGCACGCGTATTGGCGTATTGGCGACGTTGGTGAGGTAGCGCTGTCTGGCCTTGACGGGGCGCACGGCTACGACCATTTGAACCGCCAGGTTTGCCAGCAGGATGGCGAGTTGCGAGTCGAGGGCGGCTGTCAGCGAGTGTTTCAGCAGGAAGGGGAGTTGCAGCTCAAGGATCACGCCTGGCAGCGGGCGTTGTGCATCGACACCGGCGACGATGCGGACACGGTGGTCTGGCATCCCGGGTCACGGCCGTTGCTGGGGGTGAGCTGGAACGAAATGGGCGAGTTTGTCTGTGTCGAAGCGGCGAGCGGCGGGACCGACAGCCTGAGCCTGGCGCCGGGGCAGAAAGCGCATTTGAGTTTGCAGGCGCGGGTTGGAGTTTAGCTCAAGGCTTGCGGTGTAGCGGCTTGCCCGCGATGAGGCCCGAACAGGCAGTGAAAATGTTGGCCTAGTTAAACTCATCCCCAATCGGATACCGACTGGCATTCAGGCTTTCCTTGATCTTGCGCAAATGCGGCTGGAAATCCACCCCCCGGCGCAAGGTCATGCCGGTCGCCAGCACGTCCAGCACGGTCAGTTGAATGATCCGCGACGTCATCGGCATATAGATGTCGGTGTCTTCCGGCAACGGAATGTTCAGGCTCAAGGTGCTGGCTTTGGCCAATGGCGAACCTTCAGCGGTCAGGCCCAACACCGAAGCGCCGTTTTCCCGGGCCAGGCGCGCCACTTCCACCAGTTCCCGGGTGCGGCCGGTGTAGGAAATGATCACGAACAACTCGCCGGTATGGGCGACCGAAGCAATCATGCGCTGCATCAGCACGTCCGCATGGGCGGTGACGGCCAGGTTGAAGCGGAAGAACTTGTGCTGCGCGTCCAGCGCCACCGGAGCCGAGGCGCCGAGGCCGAAGAAGTGGATCTGCCGGGCCTGGATCAACAGGTCGACGGCGCGGCTGATCAGGTTCGGATCCAGCGCCTGCAAGGCACTGTCCAATGAGGCGATGGCACTGCCGAAAATCTTCTTGGTATAGGCTTCAGGGTTGTCATCGGCCTCGACCGCACGGCTGACATACGCCGCGCCACTGGCCAGGCTCTGGGCCAGCTGCAGTTTCAGTTCGGGGTAACCGCTGACACCGAACGACCGGCAAAAACGGTTGACCGTCGGCTCGCTGACCTTCGAGGCCTGGGCGAGGGCGGCGATGCTGAACCGGGTGGCCTGCTGTGGGTTGAGCAGGATCACTTCGGCGACTTTACGTTCTGCCTTGTTCAGGTCTTCAAGGCGATTCTGGATCTGCTCCAGTAAATTTCGCACGCGGTCCATATAGGTTCCTTGGCTCTGCAAACAAGAGAGCAATGCAAATAAGGGCCCGGGCTAATGCAAATTGGGACTTTGATCGGGCCCGTCACGGTGGCCTATCCTACTGATGGCTCCGACCGACCACCACTCGGAATCTCTATTTTGGTAAAATGTTGTGGTTATTACTACATTTTCCCTTGAATCATGCCTTGAAAAAAGGTATTTGTAGCTTAACTTGATAAAAGAACAAACATCATGCCTTCGATTACGGTTGAACCGTGCACCTTTGCCTTGTTCGGCGCCCTCGGCGATCTGGCCCTGCGCAAGCTGTTTCCTGCCCTCTATCAACTCGATGGCGCGGGCCTGCTTCATGAGGATACGCGCATCATCGCGCTGGCCCGTGAACCCGGCAGCGAGCAGCAGCATCTGGCGTTCATCGCCGCCGAGCTGCGTCGGTACGTCAATGACAAAGAGCTGGACGAAGCGGTCGTCGAACGCTTCCTGGCTCGCCTGAGCTACCTGCACGTCGATTTCCTCAAGGCTGACGACTACGTCGCCCTGGCCGAAAGGGCCGGCAGCGCCCAGCGCGTGATCGCCTACTTCGCGACACCGGCAGCGGTTTACGGCGCGATCTGCGAGAACCTGTCGAAGGTCGGTCTGACTGAAAACACCCGCGTGGTGCTGGAAAAACCCATCGGTTCGGACTTGGAATCCTCGCGCAAGGTCAACGACGCCGTAGCGCAGTTCTTCCCGGAGAACCGCACCTACCGCATCGACCACTACCTGGGCAAGGAAACCGTACAGAACCTGATCGCCCTGCGGTTTGCCAACAGCCTGTTCGAGACCCAGTGGAACCAGAACTACATCTCCCACGTGGAAATTACCGTGGCCGAGAAAGTCGGGATCGAAGGTCGCTGGGGCTACTTCGACAAGGCCGGTCAGCTGCGGGACATGATCCAGAACCACCTGCTGCAACTGCTATGCCTGATCGCCATGGACCCGCCGGCCGACCTGTCCGCCGACAGCATTCGTGACGAGAAAGTCAAAGTCCTCAAGGCCCTGGCGCCGATCAGCCCGGAAGGCCTGACCACGCAAGTGGTGCGCGGCCAGTACATCGCCGGCCATAGCGAAGGCAAATCGGTCCCCGGTTACCTGGAAGAGCCGAACTCCAACACCCAGAGCGACACCGAAACCTTCGTTGCCCTGCGTGCCGACATTCGCAACTGGCGCTGGGCCGGTGTGCCGTTCTACCTGCGCACCGGCAAGCGCATGCCGCAGAAGCTGTCGCAGATCGTCATCCACTTCAAGGAGCCGTCGCACTACATCTTCGCGCCCGAGCAGCGCTTGCAGATCAGCAACAAGCTGATCATCCGCCTGCAACCGGACGAAGGCATTTCATTGCGGGTGATGACCAAAGAACAAGGCCTGGACAAGGGCATGCAGCTGCGCAGCGGTCCGTTGCAGCTGAATTTTTCCGACACTTATCGTAGCGCACGGATTCCCGATGCCTACGAGCGGTTGTTGCTGGAAGTGATGCGCGGCAATCAGAACCTGTTTGTCCGTAAAGATGAAATCGAAGCCGCGTGGAATTGGTGTGACCAGTTGATCGCCGGGTGGAAAAAATCCGGTGACGCGCCCAAGCCGTACGCGGCCGGGTCCTGGGGACCGATGAGCTCCATTGCACTGATCACGCGGGACGGGAGGTCGTGGTATGGCGATATCTGAATTGAAACTGCCTCAGGGCGTCAGCGCCCATGAGTTCAAGAGCCCGGTGTTGCTCGCCGAAGGCCTGGCGCTGAAAGTGGCCAGGCAATTGAGCGACGCGATCGATGCCAGGGGTACCGCAACGCTGGTGGTCTCTGGCGGTCGCAGCCCGGTGGCGTTCTTCCAGCACCTGGCCAAGCAGACACTGGACTGGTCCAACGTCGTGGTGACCCTGGCGGACGAGCGTTGGGTGCCGGTGGAACACGCCGACAGCAATGCCGGTCTGCTCAAGCGCTACCTGTTGCAAGGCCCGGCGGCCAAGGCTCAGTTTTTGAGCCTCTATAGCGCCACCGCCAATCTCGAACAGGCGGCCGAGCAGGCTGATCGCTTGTTGGGTGAGTTGCCACCGATCGACGTGCTGATCCTGGGCATGGGCGACGATGGCCACACCGCTTCGCTGTTCCCGAACAGCCCGAACCTGGCCGATGCCTTGAAAGTCGATGGCAGCCGGCGCTGCTGGCCGATGCTGGCGCCGACCGTGCCGCATCAGCGCCTGACCATGAGTCGCGCGCTGCTGGCTTCGGCGACGAACACCGTTTTATCGATTTCCGGTCAGTCCAAACTGACCACCCTGAGTGCCGCATTGGCCGGTGACGATGTCGCCGCCATGCCGATTCGCGCGTTTCTGCAACCTACGTTAGAGATTTACTGGTGCCCATGAGCCAAGGATCAGCCGCTATGACAAACACATCCCCGACCGTTTCCATGGCGGACAAAGTTGCCCTGATCGACAGTCTCTGCGCCAAGGCGCGGATCCTGCCGGTGATCACCATCGCTCGCGAACAGGACATCCTGCCGCTGGCCGACGCCCTCGCGGCCGGTGGCCTGACCGCCCTGGAAGTGACCCTGCGTTCGCAATTCGGCCTCAAGGCCATCCAGGTTCTGCGCGAACAGCGTCCGGAGCTGGTGACCGGTGCCGGTACGGTGCTTGATCGCAGGATGCTGGCGGCGGCCGAAGCCGCAGGTTCGCAGTTCATCGTCACGCCGGGCATCACCCGTGATCTGCTCGAAGCTAGCGTCGACAGCCCGATCCCGCTGTTGCCAGGCATCAGCAATGCCTCGGGCATCATGGAAGGCTATGGCCTGGGTTATCGCCGTTTCAAGCTGTTCCCGGCGGAAGTCAGCGGCGGCGTGGCAGCCATCAAGGCCCTGGGCGGCCCGTTCGGCGAAGTGAAATTCTGCCCGACCGGCGGCGTCAGCCCGGCCAACATCAAGAGCTACATGGCGTTGAAAAACGTCATGTGCGTGGGCGGTAGCTGGATGCTTGATCCCGAGTGGATCAAGAACGGCGACTGGGCCCGCATTCAGGAATGCACCGCCGAGGCACTGGCGCTGCTGGACTGATCGGCTTTCACCAAACACCTCGTTGTGTGTTCTACGGCTTTACGGTGCGCTTGGTCGGTGCACCGTTTTTTTTTGCCCGCCAGAAACCCCTACGGGAAACCATGCGATACATAGTTACCGCCTCTCACCCCTCGCCCAGCGTTAACCTGCGTTCTTCCTATCCAAGAGAGAACGTCATGGACGACAACACCTCAGCAGTACCCTCGACACCGGCTTATCTGCTGTCACCCGAACAGATCGCCGGCCCGTATTTCCGCAATCCGAAACTGATCAGAAGAAACATCAGCGAAGGGATGGATGGCATCCCCCTGGTGCTGAGGCTGACGGTAGTCGATGCAACGACGGGCCGGCCGGTGCCTGATGCGCTGGTGGATATCTGGCATTGCAATGCCCGCGGGGCTTATTCAGGCTGGAGCAAGATCGATCCGGACAAAGAGGTCGACGTCGACCGCATCGGCTCGATCCAGCGCACCGACGATGATACCTACCTGCGTGGCGGGCAATTTACGGACAAGAAGGGCATCGTTCGGTTTACCACGATCTATCCGGGGTTTTATGCCGGCCGGGCCCTGCACATTCATGTCGCCATCCGCATCACGGCCGGCAATAACTATCTGCAAGAGCGACACGTCGCCTGGGTCGGTCAGCTGTACCTGCCCGAAGTGGCCTCGCGCTCGGTTCTCAACGCCAGGGAATACAGCGGTCGATCCGTTTCGCCGCTGACCAACGGTGAGGATTTTTTCTATGAAACCATGGGCGGTGAAGCTTCAACGCTGAACGTTCACACGCTCGGTCGAGACTCGAAAGAAGATGGCTTCTTCGGGCAGATGACCATCGGCATCGACACGTTCGCGGTGTCGACGCAGATCAAGCCCGAAGACTTCGACAAGTTTACCGTGTGACGTCAACGCAGCTCGTTCAGCGCCCGAATCAACAGATCAATGTCCGCAGCGGTGGTGGTGAGGCCCGGCGTAATGCGAATGCACGGACCGCTCGCGGCGCCGCTGCGCGCAATGGTGAACAGGTTGTAGTCCTTGAGCAACCGCTCGGCCATCGCCTGTTGATCGGCATGCCGGGTAAAACGCACAGAAGTGATGCCGCAATACAGGCGCGGGTCATCCGGAGTCATGACTTCGACGCCCGACAGTTCGCGTACCGCGCGGACCCAGCGGTTGCGCAGGTAGTTGAGGCGTGCGCCCTTGGCGGCGGAACCGCCCATGGTCCGGTGTTCCTCCAATACCAGCGGCAGGGTCAGCAGCGCCGGAATGTTCGGCGTGCTGTGTGGCGTGCGGGCGCGAATGTCGGTGGTCGGGAAGTGCATCTCGCCCATGTCCGGGTCGATGTCGGCCAGGCGCTCGGGGTTGATGTAGATAAACCCCAAAGTCAGCGGCGCGCCGATCCATTTGTGCAGGTTGTAACCCGCGAAGGAGACACCCAGGTCCTCGAAATCGAACTCGATCTGGCCCAATGCATGGGCGCCGTCGAGGATCACATCGACGGCATGTTCCCTGGCCGCGGCGGCAATCGCCTTCACCGGCATCACCAGGCCAGTGCGATGGGTGACGTGGGTCAGAGCCATCAGTTTGAGGCGCGGATAACGCACGAAGGCGTCGCGGTAAGTGGCCAGCAAACTGTCGAAACTGGCAGGGTGGCCGTGTTCGATCTCGATCACCTCGACCCCGCGATAGCGTGCCAGCCAGCGCATGGCACTTTTGACCGTGTCGTATTCCAGATCGCAGATCAGGACCTGATCGCCCGGCTTGAGCCGGTTGTAGTTGCGGATCAGCGACTGCAAGCCGTCCGAAGCGTTGCGGGTGAGGGCGACGGCGTCCGCGCAGACGCCAACCAGCCCGGCCACTTGCGCACGGATTTCCAGGCTTTCGTCCCGATCGAAGCGTTGGCGTGCGTGCACCGAGTTGCTGCGGTTGATCAATTCGATGTTGCGCTGATACTCCTCGACCACCGTGCGCGACATGCGCCCGAAGTAACCGTTCTCCAGATTGACCGGGCCGGGTTCGATAGCGTAGCGGTCGGCAAAGGTCAGCCAGAAGGCTTCATCACGGGCGCGGCGGGTATTATCGGGCATGGGCTACTCATCAGGGGCAGGTGAGGGGTGGTTCAGTGGCGAGGGGCGGGTTTGCCATGTTTGGCGCGCAGCGGTTCGAGCAACTCCGACAGGCCGTTGTGATCGATTTCCTGCATCAGGGCCAGCAAGCCACCCAGTTCACCGCGGGGGAAACCCTCCCGGGCGAACCAGTTCAGGTATTGGCCGGGCAGGTCGGCAATGATTCGACCCTTGTATTTGCCGAAGGGCATCTCACGGGTGACCAGCAATTCGAGCTTTTCAGGATTCATCTATCAGCCGTCTGGATTCAATCAATCTGGAAAATACAGGCATTCTGCATGCAGGCCAAATGACAGATCATGCAAAAAACGCGGATACAGATTTGCGGATTAAACATAACTATATGAAATATAAGGATTAAGTTGTCAATTCAAAGCTGGCATGCAGGGTGCAATAGCTACTGCATCTTTCATCAACCCGCGAGGAATTGAAAATGACCGACATGAATAAAGAAGCCATCTCTGTACTCAACGACCTGATTGAAACCAGCAAAGACGGTCAGGAAGGGTTCAAGACTTGCGCTGAAGACATCAAGAATCCGGAACTGAAAACGCTGTTCGTGCAGCGTTCCGCCGACTGCGCCGCCGCAGCGGCCGAACTGCAAGCAGCCGTGCGTTCGATGGGCGGCGATCCGGAAACCTCCACCAGTGTCAGCGGTGACCTGCACCGTCGCTGGGTCGACGTTAAGTCCATGTTCACCGGCAAGGATGAAGAAGCCGTGTTGAACGAAGCCGAGCGCGGTGAAGACCATGCGCTGAAGGCTTACAAAGAAGCCCTGGAAAAAATCACCAAGCACAACCTGGTGGGCATTCGTGACGTGGTTGAGCGTCAGTACCACGGCGTGCAACGTAACCACGATCAGGTGAAAGCCCTGCGTAATCAGGCTCGCGCGCGCTCGTAAACGCCCGTTGCCTGTCAAAAGCGCCAGCCAGTCTGGCGTTTTTTTGTGTCTGGGAATGAGTGCTGGACGTCATATAGTTAGCTAGCTAATAATTTGTTCTCGAAGTTACCTCACCGATCACGTCTATCGTTAAATCGTCCTTATTAGAGTGTTTTACGTGCCTATCACCTTGCAGGCTTTGTTTGCGCCTGACCGCCGCGCCCTACAGTTCGCGATCAAGACCTTGCTCGGCGGCGGCCTGGCGCTGTGGCTGGCATTGCGTTGGGGACTGGAGCAACCGGCCTGGGCGCTGATGACCGCCTTCATCGTCGCCCAACCTCTGTCCGGGATGGTGGTTCAGAAGGGGCTGGCACGTTTGCTGGGGACCCTGGTCGGGACAATCATGTCGGTGGTGTTCATGGGGTTGTTTGCCCAGACACCGTGGCTGTTTCTGTTGGCATTGGCGTTGTGGCTCGGTCTGTGTACGGCCAGTTCGACGATGTTGCGCAGTGCCTGGTCCTATTCGTTCGTGCTGGCCGGCTATACGGTGGCGATCATCGCCTTGCCGGCCCTTGCCCATCCGCTGACAGTGTTTGATCAAGCCGTGGCTCGCTGCACGGAAATCTGCCTGGGCATTCTGTGCGCCACCGCCACCAGTGCGCTGCTGTGGCCGATGCGGGTCGAGCAACAACTGGCGGATCAGGCGCGGGCGGCATGGCAGAGCGGGATGAATGCCGCACGAGCGACCTTGGCCGGCGACGGCCAGGCGCGCAAAGGCCTGCTGGAGATCCTCGGCAGGATCGTCGCGGTGGATGCCCAGCGCGAACATGCCTGGTTCGAAGGCAGTCTTGGCCGCCAGCGCGCGCGGTCCATCAGTGGCCTGAGCCAGAAGCTGTTGATGTTGCTGCGCATCGCCCGTTCGGTGCGCCGCCAGTGGAAGCAGCTGGAACCGCGAGAGGCCGAGCAACTGAGGCCGTGGATGAGCGAAGTCCAGGAGGCGCTCGCCAGTCCGGATAACGCGACCCTGCAAGCCCTGCGCCCGCGGTTGCTCGATGCCAGCCATGACCCGCTGATCAGTTCCGCGCAGAGTTTCTGCCTGGCGCGTTTTACCTTGCTGCTCGATACCGCCCTGGCGGCGAGCGCGGCACTGAAAGCGGTGGAGGAGGGCAAGGAAACGGTCGATCCGCCGCGAACCCTGGCCCCGCATCGCGACCTGTCATTGGCGCTGGTATTCGGTGCCCGCAGCGCCCTGGCATTTCTGGTGGTGTCATGCTTCTGGCTGGCGACTGCCTGGCCCGCCGCCTCGGGCGCATTGCTACTGACCTGTGTGGTGTGCAGCCTGTTTGCCAGCCGCGAAAACGGTGCGCAGATCGGCATGAGTTTTATGCGCGGGATTTTCCTGGCGATTCCGGCGGCGTTTTTCGTCGGGCAGATCCTGTTGCCGCAATGGAGCAGCTTTGCCTTGCTCTGCCTCGGGATGGGCGTGCCTTTATTCTTCGGTGCGCTGGGCATGGCCAATCCGCAGATCGGTGCCACGGCGACCTCGTTCTGCCTGCACTTCATTGTCTTGATTTCGCCGCTCAACGCGATGAAGTTCGATGTTGCCAATTTCTTCAACAGTGCCCAGGCGATGGTAATCGGCGTGGGCGCGGCGGTCCTGGCGTTCCGGCTGTTGATCCTGCGCAATCCGGCGTGGCATGGCCGCCGCCTGCTGGTGGCGACACTCCATGATCTGGTGCGCCTGACCCGGCGCAATCTGCGCGGTGCCGAAAGCTGGTTCGGTGGGCGGATGGCCGATCGTTTGCTGCAACTGGCGCGGCACTATCCCGAATTGCCTGAACCGGCGCGCAGCCGCTGGGACGACGGGTTGCTGGGTCTGGACATCGGCGACGAACTGCTGCATTTACGTTTGAGCATGGCGGTGGCGCAGACACCCGTCAGTGCGGCGCAACGGCGTTATCTCGATCAATTGGAGACAGTCCTCGAGCAAGGCCCGGCCGGCAGTCGTGCCGATGCACTGGAACACCCCAGCGAAGAATTCTTGAAAACCTTGTACGCGTTGCCCGCCAGCGATGCGGTGAAACTGGCCCAGGGTGCGGTGCTGCAATTGCAGAGCAGCTGGCGTGCCTGGTGTCGTCAGCAGGAGGAGCCTCATGGGCTTGCGTGAGTGGTCGGTGGGTGGCGTGCTGCTCAGCCCGTTTCTGATTTATGTGTTGCTGGCACTGCTGGTGACCGGCGGCTTGCGCCTGTTGTTGCGCCTGACCCCGGTCGGCCGCTGGATCTGGCACGAAGCATTATTCGATTGCGCCTTGTACGTCTGTGTATTGACCCTGATCACCGTCGTCCTCGGACCTTTATAAGGAGTTGAACATGCGTACACCTGTACGTGTAGGCGTCACCCTGTGCCTGGTGGCGGTGGCGATCTTTGCCGGTTTCCACTTGTGGCAGTACTACATGTTAACGCCCTGGACCCGCGACGCGCGGATCCGGGCCGACGTGGTGGTCATCGCCCCTGATGTGTCGGGCTGGGTGCGTGAGCTCAAGGCTTTCGACAACCAGCAGGTCAAGGCCGGCGATCTGTTGTTGAGCATTGACCGCGACCGCTTCGAAGCAGCATTGGAGAAAGCGCAAGCGGTGGTCCACACCCGCCAGCAACAACTTAATCTGCGAGAGCACGAGGCCAGCCGCCGCGCCAGCCTCGGGCCGCAGGCGATCAGTGCCGAGCTGCGTGAAAATGCGCAAATCAACGCCGGCATCGCCCGTGGCGAACTGCGTGAAGCCCAGGCCGAAGCCAAGGTCGCGCAACTCAACCTGGACCGCAGCCAGGTCCATGCGCCGCGCAGTGGCCACATCACCAACCTGCGCCTGGCCCAGGGCAACTACGTGAACGCCGGGCAACCGGTGATGGCGCTGATCGACGACTCGACGTTTTATGTGCAGGCCTATTTCGAGGAAACCAAACTGCCGCGGATTCGCATCGGCGACCCGGTGAAGGTCTGGTTGATGAGCGCCGGGGAGGCGTTGGAGGGGCACGTGGAAAGCATCAGTCGCGGGATTACCGACCGCAACACCACACCGGATGGGCAGTTGCTGGCGGAGGTGGAACCGACGTTCAACTGGGTCAGGCTGGCCCAGCGGATTCCGGTGCGGATCAAACTGGACAAGATCCCGGAGGGGATCAATATGAGTTCGGGGATGACGGCGAGTGTGCAGGTGCAGGAAGGGCCGTAAGATCAAAAGATCGCAGCCTGCGGCAGCTCAGGGTTTTGTGTACACCCGTAGGAGCCAGGCTTGCCGGCGAAGGCGATCTCAAGGACGCCTTCGCCGGCAAGTCTGGCTCCTACAGACCGGCGATCCTAGCCGATGCTGATCGCCGGCGGGGTCGTCAATGTCACAGTCTGCTGCTTGCGCGGCGCCAGAATCTCCGCCTCGCCATCCACCACCAACTCATCGCGCTGGTTGAACACGCGAGTGGCGATCCGCACACGAAACTTGGGCAGCTTCTCGAGAATCTCCAGGCGTACGGTCAGGGTGTCGCCAATCTTCACCGGCTTCTGAAAGCTCATCTGCTGACCGATATAAATCGTCCCCGGCCCAGGCAGCTCGCAAGCCACGGCCGCGCTGATCAGCGCGCCGCTGAACATGCCGTGGGCGATGCGTTCCTTGAACATGGTGCCGGCGGCGTATTCAGCGTCCAGGTGTACCGGGTTGTGATCGCCGGACATCGCGGCGAACAACTGAATGTCGCGCTCTTCGACCGTCTTGCTGTAGCTGGCGGTCTGGCCGACTTCGAGGGCTTCGTAAGGGGTGTTGGTAACCTGGGTCATCTGTCTCGATTCCTGTGACGAACTAAAAAATCCACAAAAAAACTATTCGGATCGGGGTGGCCGTCGATGGCTCAGCGCCTGGGCGATCCAGTTCAGTACATCGGCGGTCACTTCATCGCGGTTGCTCTCATTGAACAGTTCATGCCGTGCCTGCGGGTAAATGTTCAGTTGCAGGTTCTGGCTACCGGCGGCGCGCAGAGCATGAGCCAGATCCTTGAGACGCTTGCCCTCACTCACCGGATCACATTCGCCGCCCATCACCAGCAGCGGCAGGCCCGGATCGATCTGAGCGAGATTGGACGCTTTGCTGATTTGCTGCAAGCCGCCCAGCAGATCGATCCAGAACTGATTGGTGCAACGGAAGCCGCAGAGCGGGTCATTGGCATACTTGTCGACCTCGGCCGGATCGCGACTGAGCCAGTCGAACGGTGTGCGCTCCGGTTTGAATTTCTTGTTGAACGAGCCGAAGGACAACCATTCGATCAGGGCGCTGCGGCCCTTGGGGCCCTGGCGCAACCGTTCGAGCCGGGCGATCTGGCGGGCCGCTCGATAAAGCGCCCCCGGCTGGAAGTTGGAACCGCTGAGTATGGCGCCGTGCAGGCTGGCGCTGTGGTGCAGCAGATACGCCTGGGCCAGGTAGCTGCCCATGCTATGCCCCAGCAAGACGATCGGCATGCCGGGATGGTGTTGACCGATGTGCTGGTTGAGGCTGGCGAGATCACCGACCACCTTGCACCAGCCGTCGTCGTCGGCGAAATGCCCCAGGGTCCCGTTTTCGGCAGTTTTGCCATGTCCACGCAGGTCCGGGGCATACACACCGTAGCCCTGCTCACAGCATTTTTCCGCCAGGCGGGCGTAGCGGGCACTGTGTTCCGCCATGCCATGGGCCAGCAGGATCACGGCTTTCAAAGGCGCGATGGGCAGCCACTGGTTGACGAAGAGTCGACTGTGGTCACTCGCGGTCAGCCAGAAAGTGTCGTGGATCATGGCGATTCCTTTGCATAGGGCTGCATGTGGCATGGGCGTCGTTGCATTGTATAGCGCATCCGTCGCTTGCCGTCCGAACAGCCCACACCACTGCAGGAAGATTCATACGGTCAATGACGGCTATTGGCATATTTGCCTGTTTCGTCATAGCTGCTAGTGTCCGGGGAGCTCCGCTTTTCGCTGTTTGTTTTCAGAAGCGGCACAAAGCGGTCCCCGGATAGGCTCAGGTAAAGAGGACAAGAACAATGCAACCTGATTTCTGGAATGACAAACGCCCGGCCGGCGTGCCCCTGGACATCGACCAAGGGGCCTATCAGTCGGTGATCGAGGTGTTCGAGCGTTCCTGCAAGAAATTTGCCGACCGCCCGGCCTTCAGCAATATGGGCATCACCCTGACCTACGCCGAACTGGAACGCTACAGCGCCGCGTTCGCCGGTTACCTGCAAGCCCACACCGACCTGGTGCCGGGTGATCGCATCGCGGTGCAGATGCCCAACGTCCTGCATTACCCGATTGCCGTGTTCGGCGCCTTGCGTGCCGGGCTGATCGTGGTCAACACCAACCCGCTGTACACCGCTCGGGAGATGCGCCATCAATTCAAGGACTCCGGTGCCCGGGCGCTGGTGTACCTGAACATGTTCGGGCAGAAGGTCCAGGAAGTGCTGGCCGACACCGACATCCAGTACCTGATCGAAGCGAAGATGGGCGACCTGATGCCCGCGGCCAAGGGCTGGCTGGTCAATACCCTGGTGAGCAAGGTCAAGAAAATGGTCCCGGCCTACGCCTTGCCCCAGGCCGTTTCCTTCAAGAGCGCGCTGCGTCTGGGCCGGGGCCTGGGCATCAAGCCGCTGAATGCCGGTCTGGACGACATCGCAGTGCTGCAATACACCGGCGGCACCACCGGCCTGGCCAAGGGCGCGATGCTGACCCATGGCAACCTCGTCGCCAACATGCAGCAGGCGCGGGCCTGCCTGGGGCAGTTCGGCACCGATGGTCAACCCCTGCTGCGCGAAGGGCAGGAGGTGATGATCGCGCCATTGCCGCTGTACCATATCTATGCCTTCACGGCGAACTGCATGTGCATGATGGTGACCGGTAACCATAACGTGCTGATCACCAATCCACGGGATATCGGCGGTTTCATCAAGGAGCTGAAGAACTGGCGGTTTTCGGCGCTGCTGGGGCTCAACACGCTGTTCGTCGCGCTGATGGACCATCCCGACTTCAAGACCCTGGATTTCTCCAGCCTGAAACTCACCAACTCCGGCGGTACCGCGCTGGTCAAGGCCACGGCCGAACGCTGGGAACAGCTGACCGGTTGCCGCATCACCGAAGGTTACGGCCTGACCGAAACCTCGCCGGTGGCCTGCACCAATCCGTACGGCGACAAATCGCGCATCGGCACGGTCGGCCTACCGGTGCCGGGCACCACATTGAAAGTGATCAACGATGACGGCGTCGAGCAGGCCTTGGGCGAGCGCGGCGAACTGTGCATCAAGGGCCCGCAGATCATGAAGGGTTATTGGCAGAAACCCGAAGCCACCGCCGAAGTGCTGGATACCGAGGGCTGGTTCAAGTCCGGCGACATTGCGGTGATCGACCCGGACGGTTTCGTGCGCATCGTCGACCGCAAGAAAGACATGATCATCGTCTCGGGTTTGAACGTGTACCCGAACGAGATCGAGGACGTGGTGATGGCCCACCCGAAAGTCGCCAACTGTGCGGTGATCGGCGTGCCGGACGAGCGGTCGGGGGAGGCGGTGAAGCTGTTCGTGGTGGCCCGGGAAACGGGGGTCAGCCTTGAAGAGCTCAAGGCCTACTGCAAGGAAAACTTCACGGCGTACAAGGTGCCCAAGCACATCGTGTTGCGTGAGTCGTTGCCTATGACGCCGGTGGGCAAGATTTTGCGGCGGGAGTTGCGCGATATTGCCTGAGTGGTAATCACCGCGCTGCGCATGGATCCCCTGTAGGAGCAGCCGGTCGACGCTCGATTGCTCGCGAAGGTCGTGAACGATAACGCGTAAAACCAGATGCCCAGCGGCGGCCTCTGGTTTTTCGCGAGCAAGCTCGCTCCTACAGGCTTCGCCTAACGCCACGATTTACGGGGCTTTCAGTGACTTTTAGGTTTTTTGCTCTAAAATGACTGGTTGTAGGTCTTGAGTCACTAATGTGACCGTAGAGCCTGCTTTTGGCTCTAGTCGACCCTCGGCAAAGCTGCTACTCTCGGCCCGCTTTGTGACATCTCGGCCTTAGAAAAATGCCAGACTCACCAACACAATAGACACCAAAAACACACACCAATAATAATCGCATCAAATGCGGTGATGAATTCGCGTTGCTGAGGAGTGGGCTTCCATGATCGAAGACTTTTGGAAGGATAAGTACCCTGCCGGGATTGCTGTCGAGATCAATCCCGACGAGTATCCGAATATTCAGGCGGTATTGAAGCAGTCCTGCCAACGCTTTGCCGACAAACCGGCATTCAGCAATCTGGGCAAGACAATCACCTATGGTGAACTGTACGAATTGTCCGGTGCCTTTGCCGCTTACCTGCAACAGCATACCGACTTGCAGCCAGGCGATCGAATCGCCGTACAACTGCCCAACGTCTTGCAATACCCGGTCGCCGTCTTCGGCGCCATCCGCGCCGGGCTGATCGTGGTCAATACCAACCCGTTGTACACCGCGCGGGAAATGGAACACCAATTCAACGACTCCGGTGCCAAGGCGCTGGTCTGCCTGGCCAACATGGCGCACCTGGCCCAGGCCGTCGTGCCGAAAACCGGTGTCAGGCACGTGATCGTCACCGAGGTGGCCGACTTGTTGCCGCCGCTCAAGCGTTTGCTGGTCAACAGCGTCATCAAGTACGTGAAGAAAATGGTCCCGGCGTATCACTTGCCCAAGGCCATCAAGTTCAACGACGTGCTGCGCAAGGGCCACGGCCAGCCAGTGGCTGAAGCCAACCCGGCCAGCAGCGACGTCGCGGTGCTGCAATACACCGGCGGCACCACCGGCGTCGCCAAGGGCGCGATGCTGACCCATCGCAACCTGGTGGCGAACATGTTGCAGTGCAAGGCGCTGATGGGGTCCAACCTCAACGAAGGCTGCGAGATCCTGATCACGCCGCTGCCGCTGTACCACATCTATGCCTTCACCTTTCATTGCATGGCGATGATGTTGATCGGCAACCACAACATCCTGATCAGCAACCCGCGTGACTTGACGGCGATGGTCAAGGAACTGTCGAAGTGGAAGTTCAGCGGCTTTGTCGGGCTGAACACGCTGTTCGTCGCCCTGTGCAACAACGAAGGCTTCCGCAAGCTGGATTTCTCTGCGCTGAAAATCACGCTGTCGGGCGGGATGGCCTTGCAACTGGCTGCAGCCGAGCGCTGGAAAGCGGTCACCGGCTGCGCCATCTGCGAAGGTTACGGTATGACCGAAACCAGCCCGGTGGCCACGGTCAATCCGATCCAGAACATCCAGATCGGTACTATTGGCATTCCCGTGCCGTCGACCTTGTGCAAGATCATCGACGACGCCGGCGTTGAACTGCCCTTGGGCGAAATCGGCGAACTGTGCGTGAAAGGTCCGCAGGTCATGAAAGGCTACTGGCAGCGCCAGGAAGCCACCGACGAAATTCTCGACAGTGAAGGCTGGTTGAAGACGGGTGACATCGCGGTGATCCAGCCTGATGGCTATATGCGCATCGTCGATCGCAAGAAAGACATGATCCTGGTGTCCGGCTTCAACGTGTACCCGAACGAGCTCGAAGACGTGCTGGCGACCCTGCCGGGTGTGCTGCAATGCGCGGCTATCGGCGTACCGGACGAGAAATCGGGCGAGGCGATCAAGATTTTCATCGTCGCCAAACCGGGTGTGACCCTGACCAAGGAGCAGGTGATGGAGCACATGCGCGCCAATGTCACTGGCTACAAGGTTCCTCGGTCTGTCGAGTTCCGCGATGCGCTGCCGACCACCAACGTGGGCAAGATCCTGCGCCGCGAGTTGCGCGATGAAGAGCTGAAGAAGCTGGCTGCGAAGAAGGTCAGCGCATAACAAACAAAAGCCCCGCGGATGCGGGGCTTTTTTTATCAGGCTGGAAATGTTCGGCGCCTGTCATGCCGCCATCGCGAGCAAGCTCGCTCCCACAGTGACCGCGTTTTTTCTGAAGGAAAACGGTCACCTGTGGGAGCGGGCTTGCTCCGGGCGGCGCTCCGACGAAGCTTTTGCCTTTAGAGGCGGAACTGCGCGAAATTGACGTTGGTCCCCGCCGGGCGCATGTCCTGCAAGTACGAGTCCTTGTCCGCACTCAGTTCCAGGCTCAACGCCGCCTTGCGCTTGCCCTGGTTGCGCACGACCAGGCCTTCGAGCTTCTCGCGCAGGAACACTGTCGGCACTTTCAAATGCAGCAGTTCGTCGGTATCCGGAGTGTGCATCAGCAGGTGAACCCATTCGTACTGACCGACGGCCAGGCGTGCCACCGGGATATCGAACCACCAGATGTTGCGGTTGCGGTTCAATTCGGTGAAGTGGCAGTTGTTGACGCCAAGCACAGCACCGCCGAGTTCCTGGTTTCTGCGGGCAATGGCCTGCTTTTTATCGAGTTTCATAACATTCCTACGGGATTGGATCTTCAGCGCCATGGCCTGAATACGTTGCGCATTCTCGGGGGTTGTTTGGCAAACATAAAGCCCAACCTGCACTGAACGATGAAATGTCGCGGTGAAAATAAATGAAACTCCGCGCAAACGACCCCGGTCAATCCTTGTGTAACTACTTTTCCCGTTCAATTGTTCACAGGAGAAACACCATGGGCAGCACTGGCGATAAAGTAAAAGGCATGGCCAACGAAGCCGTCGGCAACGTCAAGCAAGGCGTCGGCAAGGCCACCGGTAACGACAAAATGCGCGCCGAAGGCGTGGTGCAGGAAAAGAAAGGCGAAGCACAGCAAGCAGTGGGCAAGGTCAAGGACGCGGTGAAGAAAGGTGTCGACAAGGCTTGATCGGGCCTTTGCTGACTGTCAGGAACGGCCATCCACGGATGGCCGTTTTTGTGTCAGCCTGAACTTGAGCCTGAAAATTGTTTCAAAGTCGCCAAGTCGGTTACTTTGATGTAAAAAACGGCCCCTGAGTCGCCACGACTTCACCAATTTTGCGGCGAAAGGAGACGCGTATGATTTTCCCGGACATGAAAGGTCTGCCCATTCATCGTGTGTTGGTGCGCACGGTCACCGAGTTCATCGACGACGAGATGTCGACCTATGCCTCGGCGCTGGCCTATCAAATGCTGTTCTCGCTGTTCCCCTTCATCCTGTTCCTGATTGCCCTGATCGGTTTCCTGCACCTGCCGGACTTCTTCTCCTGGCTGCGCCTGCAATCGGAACTGGTCCTGCCACCCCAGGCACTGGAGCAGGTGAACCCGGTGATTGATCAACTCCAGCAGTCCACGGGTGGCTTGCTGTCGATCGGTATCGTGATCGCGCTGTGGACCGCGTCCGCCGGCGTGCGATTGATGATGAGTGCGATGAACGCCGCCTACGATGTGGTTGAAGGTCGTCCGGCGTGGAAGCGTTTCCCGCTGTCGATTATCTATACCATTGGCATTGCCGGCATGCTGTTGGTCGCTGCCGCATTGATGGTGCTCGGGCCGCAGGTGATGGGCTGGATCGCTGCGCAAGTCGGCGTCGAGGAATTCATCGTCACGGTGTGGACCATTGCCCGCTGGCCGGTGGTCGTGATCCTGATGATGGTGGCGGTGGCGCTGATCTATTACGTCATGCCCGACGTTAAACAGGAGTTTCGCTTTATCACGCCGGGTTCGGTGCTGGCGGTGGTGGTGTGGATCCTCGCATCGGTAGGCTTCGGCCTGTACGTCAAAACATTTGCCGACTACAACGCCATGTATGGCAGTATCGGCGCGATCATCGTGCTGTTGCTGTACTTCTATATTTCCGCTGCCGTGTTGCTGCTCGGTGCTGAAATGAATGCGGTGATCGAACACATGTCGACCGAAGGCAAGAATGCTGGCGAAAAAGTCGCCGGCGAGCCGGAGCCCAAACACCACGTTTCGGGACTGGGTCGGGATCACTCGATCAAGCCGAGCACAGACGAAGTCACCAAATGATCCGTGAAATTCTGAAAATGGGCGACGAGCGCCTGCTGCGCATCGCCCCGCCGGTACCGGCAGAAATGTTCGACAGCCCCGAGTTGTGGCAACTGATCGACGACATGTTCCAGACCATGGAAAGCGTCGGCGGCGTCGGCCTGGCGGCCCCGCAGATCGGCGTCGACCTGCAATTGGTGATCTTCGGTTTCGAGCACAGCGAACGCTATCCGGATGCCGAAGCGGTGCCGCAGACCATTCTGATCAATCCGCTGATCACGCCGTTGAGCCCTGTCCTCGAAGAGGGATTCGAAGGCTGCCTGTCGGTACCCGGCCTGCGCGGCGCGGTGGATCGATACCAGCAGATTCGCTACGAAGGTGTCGATCCCAAGGGGCAGCCGATTTTGCGCATCGCCGAGGGGTTCCATGCACGGGTGGTGCAGCATGAATGCGATCACCTGATCGGTCGGTTGTATCCGTCGCGCATTACCGATTTCCGCAAGTTCGGATTTACCGAAGTGATGTTTCCGGAGCTTGATCCCGCTGCGGACGATTAAACCGAATCCACCACAAAACCATCCACCTCCAGGCCCATGGCAATCATCGGTTTGCTGCGCGCATAGCGGCTCAACCGTTCGACCATGGCGTAAGGCATAGGCGGGTCGAAAGTAAAACCACGCCGCTCATAAAAACCCCGCAAGTCCGGATGGCAGAACAACCACACCGGGCTGTCGAGGCCTTTGACCGCTTCGGCGATCAACGCGGCGGCGATGCCCTGTTCCCGGCAGGCCGGATCCACGAACAACCCCGTCAACCAATGCCCGCCCGAGACCGGCCGCAAACACAGCGCACCCACGATGTCGTCGCGTCTGGCGACCCACAGCCGAGCATCGCGGACCGCTTTCATCGACGATTGATGGGCGCGATAGAACTTGTTCATCAACGGCCATAAGGGCTCGGCGAGCAAGGTGTACTGGATGTTGGGCATGGTCTTCGACTGTCGGTGCGCAAAGCGGGCGATTATAAAAGAACGCGCGCGTGAGGATAGGTGTATACCTGATCTCACATCCCGTATGAGTGGAGTACGTATCATGGCCAAAGGCATGGATTCAAAAAAAGCGGCAAAGAAGAAACCGGCGAAAACCGCCGATGAAAAGCGTGCGGACAAGAAGGCCAAGAAGGTGGATGTGTTCGGGCACTGATATGCGGCGATCATCTAACCGAAAATAAGCTGCAAGATTTTCCTGCGCCATTGCACTGAAGGGCAAGCCTGACTGCGCCGATGGTCGAACCTGTCATTTCTGTCAGTAGACAGGCCATGGCAAAAACTGAACTCTGTTCGTGCTCGCGCTGGGTCTTCTCAGCGCTTTCAGGGACGGAGTTTTTTTCATGAAAGCCATAGGGTTCGTTGACTGCATTGCGTTATGCCTTGGCCTGGGCGCGCTGTTCTATTTTTATGCCAATCAGGCGTCGGGCAAGCAGAGCGGGTACGCATTGTTCATTCCCGCGATGACTGCCGAACAAACAGCAGCTATTCAGCTGCAGATCGATCAACAACTCAGTCGAAAGCCCGCCGGACGCCAGGTCAGTGCCACTCAAGTGGTTTATGACAACGGTGCCGTCGTGATGACATTTCCGGTGCCCGGTGACGCCAATCCAACTGACCCCGTGTGTGACTATGGTTATTTTTGTGTCTGGGATGGCTGGGATTACACGGGCAGGAAATTGTCGCTGGCCAGCACACCGGTCAGCCGTCCCGTTAACCTGGCGGACTACAACATGAGCCATCAGGTGTCATCCTGGCAGCATAATAATAAAGCTCACGCCGTGAAGGTGTTCGGAGTAGATGGGCCAGGCGCGAAGGGCAACATGGTCATGAGCAATATCAAAGAAATCGTCCTCGGGAGGGGCTGCTGTCCGTTCAGCATTCCCGAACAGGCCAGCACCAAAGGTACCTGGACCGAACTCAATGCCCAGAGCAGGCTGGTCGAGCACAACGACAGGATAGTCAGCGTCGCTTTTTCGCCCTTGTTTATTTTGGTTGCCCAGTAGCTGGCCTTTTCATGTCCGCACCGTTCAAGGGCAGCGATTGACTACCATGGATAGGGCTTAAAGACGACGCTTACCATTGCATTGTCATATTTCAATGACGGCCGAAAGTAAAACTCCGGTGGTGTTGCATGCCGGGTTGAGTGCTCGATAGCAAATGGGCAGCACCCGCCTCCAAGATAGTCATCCATGGTGTTGGCCATGACCATTTGACCTCCGCCATTTGCCTGCGATGCTCCACCGATGGCTACGTAGAACAAATTGTTATTATGTCTCCAGGATGAAATTTTGTTGCTCATGTCGTATTGCGCGAGGTTCACAGTGATTGCAGTCGGGTGGCTTCTAAGTGACAATTTTTTTCCCACGTAATTATTATGCTCCCAGAAACACACATAACCAAAGTCGCAAGTCGTGTTTGGGGTGCTTGTTACAGCAAATGTGATCACCGCGCCCCCATTGTCATAGGCAACCTGAGTAGGGCTGATTTGCTGGCCGCCAGTTTTGAGAAGTAACTGCGTGTCGATTTTTTTCTGAATGTCGATTGTCTGCTGCTTGTTCATCGATGGAGCAAATAAAGTGTACTTGCTTGATACTTTGGGCTCTTGCGCTACACCGATCAGGGGCATGACCATACTGGTGATGGCCATGACGCTCGATGCAATTTTACAAATCATGGGTACTCTTTTCATATACTGCTCCGGTCTTCCTTGAAATGAAATTCGATAAATAAGTGGCAAGCGATGCCTCTTCATCGTTCTGTTGAGCGATTGTCTTAAAGGACATGAAGCGCACGTCACGCGTTTATTGAGAAACATGAAACATCTGAGCAAATAATCGCTCGGAGCTATGAAGATATCTACTGGCAGAAGTAACAGGTGTCGTTTGAGTCAGTCGTTATTAACGCGCATGATGCTAGAGTACTTAGAAAAGCGTCCCGGGCAATTAATAAAGGATGTTGTCAGGCACGTTTACGAAACGGGGCCAAGGGGGCATTGGCGAACGGGAAAATCAGTTAAGTTGTACCTGGCAGGCGGTCGCTGCCGGTTTGCGGGAAACCTTTTGCCGCCGGCCGGCAGCGGTCGACGCCAGGCATGGCATCAAGGCAGGCCGTTGCAGCCGTATTTCAAGAACCCCGGACGTTGTGCCAAACGCTGGAAGTACTCGTCGATGGCCGGGTAATCGGGTCGATCCATCGGCGTCATCAGCCAGCGATTGACCGACAGCCCGATGACAATGTCGGCCAGGGTGAATCGTGGTCCGGCGACATAAGCCTTGGTGGTCGCGAGCTGATGCTCGAGGATGCCCATCTTCTGATTCCAGCCGCGCACGCCGGCGGCAATGTGATGGGGGTCCTGGAACTCCGGATCCTTGCGCACCAGCGCCGTGAACGCATAGCTCCAGGCCGCATTGAGTTCGGTGGCTTGCCAATCCATCCACTGCTCCACCCGGGCGCGGGCAGCCGGGTCGTGCGGCAGCAGATCGGTGTTCTGGTGTTTGCCGGCCAGATAACGACAGATGGTGTTGGATTCCCACAGCACGCCGGCCTCATCGATGATTACCGGCACCAGCGCGTTGGGATTGAGCCGGAGAAACTCCGGCGCGTGAGTCGAGGCATAACCGCCGCCCCAATCCTCGCGTTCGTAGGCAACGCCCAGTTCCTCACAGGTCCACAGGACTTTTCTGACGTTGATTGATGAAGCTTTACCCAGGATTTTCAGTGAATGTTCCATCGGGCTACTCCGTTAGCGGATCAAGGCTTCGGGGATCTAATAGTGTGCCTGCCAACGGGAGACATCAAGTCAGAAAACGGTCAGGTACTCTCGCGCACCTTCAACTCAAACCCCATGTCCTGCACCGGTTTGGCCACCGGGTTGCCAGCCAGCAGGGTCAGCATCAACTCCGCCGAACGCCGGCCAATGGCTTCGCGAGGTGTGCTGATGCTGCTCAGCCGCGGGACCATATGGGCCGAGGCCGGCAAATCGTTGAAGCCGAGGATTGCTACCTGCTGCGGAATCTTGATCCCGCAACGCATCGCTTCGAGCAATGCGCCCTGGGCCAGGTCGTCGTTGCCGAAGAAGATTGCGTCGACGTCCGGGTGACTGGCCATCAGCTGCAGGAACAACTCGCCGCCCAAACCGACGGAGGAGGCGCGCGGAGTCAGTACTTCAAGGTCCGGGTCATACAAACCGGCCTTTTGCAGGGCTTTGCGAAAACCTTCCCCGCGCAGCAACGTGCGTTGGTCCAGCTGCGCGCCAATGTAGGCCAGGCGCTTGCGACCCCGAGAGAGCAAATGTTCCGCCGCCGTTTCACCGGCCGCGAGCTGCGAGAAACCGACGCAGTTGAGCCCGGCGGCGCTGTCCAGTTCCATCATGTACACGCACGGAATGTTGCTCGCCTCGATCATCCGTCGCGAACTTTCGGTGCGATCGAACCCGGTCAGCAGCAAGCCGCGTGGTTGATAGGCCATGTAATTGCGCAGCAGGTTTTCTTCTTCGTCGCGCGAGTAGTGGAAGTTGCCGATCAGTACTTCGAAGCCCTTTGGGCGTAAAACCTGATGAATGGCTTCCAGCGTCTCGATGAACAGCAAGTTGGACAGCGACGGCACCAGAACCACCACGGAATGGCTCTGGGCCGAGGCTAACGCGCGGGCAGCGGGGTTGACCACGTAGTTGAGCTCAAGGGCGGCTTTCTGGACTTTTTCCACCAGTTCGGTGGCCACCGTACTGACGCCGCGCAAGGCGCGGGACGCGGTTATCGGGCTGACACCGGCCAGGCGTGCGACTTCATTGAGGGTAGGGCGGCCAGTGGTGCGGGTATTTTTATCGTTTTTAGGAGAGGTCATCGGGCGGCTTGCCAAACAAAATTCAAGGCACTAAGGTAGCGCTGTCTCGATGCAGCTGCAAATGCGTGAGCGGGGTCTGCCTGATTTCCGTTTTTTGGCATTGGGAACGAACATGCTGCAACCCACAAAAATGACAAGAAGGCGTCGGCAACTTCTGCTTTTGCTCCAGTGTCATAACCAGCAAAGGTAGCGCTGTCTGCGCGCTGAGGTGTTACATGAATCATCCCATCACAGCCCTGGTCATCATGGGCGTTGCCGGTTGCGGCAAGACGTGCGTCAGCGAGGCCTTGTGCCAGCTCAGCGGCGCGACCGCCATTGAAGGCGACTCCTTTCACCCTGCCGCCAATATCGAAAAGATGAGCGCAGGTATCCCTCTGAACGACGAAGACCGTGCCGGCTGGCTCGACAGCCTGTGCGCCGAGCTGCGCCGCATTGACGCCAAGGGCGAACGCCCGGTACTCACCTGCTCGGCTCTCAAACACATTTACCGTGAACGTCTGCGCAGCGCTTTGCCGGGCCTGGGCTTCGTATTCTTGGAGCTGACGCCTGAAGTCGCCGCCGATCGTGTCTCTCATCGTCCGGGCCACTTCATGCCGTCAACGTTGATCGACAGTCAGTTCGCGACCCTTGAATCACCCGTTGGTGAGCCCCTGACCCTGGCTCTGGACGCTTCGAACCACAGCGTCGACCAATTGGCGAAACAAGCACATGACTGGTGGCAGGCGCATGGCCTGAAACGCGCCGTATGAATTTGCCTCGAAAAGATAGCGCTGTCCTGATGGCTCGCGAGTTACCCGCTTTAATAACAACAACAACCAGGAGACACCCCTAATGTTTGGCATGTCCCACGAGACGTTCCTGCTGCTCGATGCAGTGGTCACGGTGATCGGGCTTATCGTCCTGATCACCAAGTTCAAGTTCCACCCCTTCATTGCCCTGATCATCGCCGCAGCTTTCCTCGGGCTGACCTCCGGCATGCCGATCGGCACCATCATCAAAGCGTTCCAGGACGGCTTCGGTGGGGTGCTCGGTTTCGTCGGGATCATCCTGGCGCTGGGGACCATGCTCGGCAAAATGATGGCCGAATCGGGCGGGGCGGATCAGATTGCCCAGACGCTGATTCGAGCCTTCGGCAAGGACAAGGTGCAGTGGGCGATGATGTTCGCCGCTTTCCTGGTCGGCATTCCGCTGTTCTTCGAAATCGGCTTCGTGCTGCTGATCCCGCTGGTGTTCATCGTCGCCCGGCGTACCGGCGTGTCGATCATCAAGATCGGTATCCCGCTGCTGGCCGGTCTGTCCGCCGTGCACGGCCTGGTTCCGCCACACCCGGGCCCGCTGCTGGCAATCGGCGTGTTCGGTGCCGACATCGGTAAAACCATTCTGTACGGTCTGATCGTTGCGCTGCCGACCGCCATCATCGCCGGCCCGATCTACGGCACGTTCATTGCCAAGTACATTCCGGGTCATCCTAATCAGGAACTGGTCGATCAACTGGCGCGTGATAACGATTCAGCCGATCTCCCGAGCTTCGCCATCACCTTGATTACCGTGCTGTCGCCGGTGTTCCTGATGCTGCTCAAGACCTTTGCCGATGTGGTGCTGCCGGAAGGCAACTTCTTCCGCACTTTCATGGACCTGATCGGTCATCCGATCTCGGCACTGCTGCTGGCGTTGCTGCTGTCGCTGTACACCTTCGGTTACAAGCAGGGCATTGGCTCCAACCAGATGCTCAAATGGCTGGATGCCAGCCTTGCGCCAACCGCCGCAATCATCCTGATCATCGGTGCCGGTGGTGGCTTCAAGCAGATGCTGGTGACCAGCGGCGTTGGTAATGTCATCGGTAACATGGCGGTTGAAGCGCAGATTTCGCCAATCCTTCTGGCGTGGCTGGTGGCGGCGGTGATCCGTATCGCGACCGGTTCGGCCACCGTGGCGACCATTACCGGCGCAGGCATCGTGGTGCCGGTGGTAGGGATGATTCCGGGTGTGAACCGTGAGCTGCTGGTGCTGGCCACCGGTGCCGGTTCGTTGATCCTGTCCCACGTCAACGACGCGGGTTTCTGGCTGGTGAAGCAGTACTTCAACATGACCGTAGCCGAAACCTTCAAGACCTGGACGGCGATGGAAACCATCCTGTCCATCGTGGCGCTGGGCTTTATCCTGTTGTTGTCGATGTTCGTCTAAGCACACTGCAAAACACAGGTGGTGACACAGCTCTTGTGTTCACCACGAAACAAATGTGGGAGCGAGCCTGCTCGCGATGACTGACTAACATCCAACCTCTTCGTTGAATGTTAAGCCCTCATCGCGAGCAAGCTCGCTCCCACAGGTTTTTGTGTCAGGCGTTGGATTTGGCGGCCAGCCCATCAGCCCGGAACATTGCGCGAATCCCGCGCACGGCCTGACGAATCCGGTCCTGGTTTTCGATCAGCGCAAATCGCACGTGATCATCCCCATACTCCCCGAACCCTACACCCGGCGAGACGCAGACCTTGGCCTCGGCGAGCATTTTCTTGGCAAACTCCAGAGAGCCCAAGTGCGCATAGGCCTCGGGAATCTTGGCCCAGACGTACATCGCGGCTTTAGGGTTTTCCACCATCCAGCCCAGTTCATGCAGGCCCTTGACCAGCACATTGCGCCGCTGGCGGTATTGCTCGGCAATGTCTTTGACACACTGTTGATCGCCTTCCAGTGCGGCAATGGCGGCGACTTGCAGCGGGGTGAAGGTGCCGTAGTCGTGGTAGCTCTTGATCCGCGCCAGGGCGTTGACCAGTTCGGCGTTACCGACCATGAAACCGATGCGCCAGCCGGCCATGTTGTAGCTCTTGGACAGGGTGAAAAACTCCACCGCGATGTCCTTGGCGCCGGGCACTTGCATGATCGACGGGGCTTTCCAGCCGTCGTAGACGATGTCGGCATAGGCCAGGTCGTGCACCACCAGCACGTCGTACTGCTTGGCGAGGGCGATCACCCGCTCGAAGAAATCCAGCTCCACGCACTGGGCGGTGGGGTTGGACGGGAAGCCGAGGATCATCATTTTCGGTTTCGGGATCGAACCGCGAATCGCGCTTTCCAGTTCGGCGAAAAAGTCCACGCCCGGAATCAGCGGCACCGAGCGCACCTGGGCGCCGGCAATCACGGCACCATAGATGTGGATCGGGTAGCTCGGGTTCGGCACCAGTACGGTATCGCCCTGGTCGAGGGTCGCCAGCATCAAGTGCGCCAGGCCTTCCTTGGAACCGATGGTGACGATGGCTTCGCTTTCCGGGTCGATGTCGACCTCGTAGCGATCCTTGTACCAGTTGGAAATCGCCCGGCGCAGACGCGGGATGCCCTTGGACGTGGAATAACCGTGGGTGTCTTCGCGCTGGGCGACGGTGACAAGTTTGTCGACGATGTGCGGCGGTGTCGCGCCGTCGGGGTTGCCCATGCTGAAGTCGATGATGTCTTCGCCACGACGACGGGCGGCCATCTTCAGCTCGGCAGTGATGTTGAATACGTAAGGGGGGAGTCGATCTATGCGCGCAAAGCGGCGCGGCGAACCTGGGTTAGCCATTGTTGCCTCGGATAACGTGAGCGCCCGGAACCGTCCGAGCGACGCTGGCCACTGCGGTGGCCTGTGGCGGAATGTACGGGCAGCTGTGGCACACTGTCCAGCGTCTATGTAAACAAATTTGTCCGAAGGAAATCGGTTGATGGAATTTACCAGTGGTTTTTTGCTGAGCCTTTCGCTGTGCCTGGATATCGGCGTGGCCAATATCGCGATGATCACCCTGGCGATGCAGCGCGGCTATTTCCAGGGCTTTGCCCTGGGGTTGGGGACCTGCGTCGGTGACCTGATCTATGCGGTGCTGGCGCTGGCGGGCATGACGGTTTTGCTGCAGTACGAGACTGTTCGCTGGGTGCTGTGGATCGGTGGTTCGGTATTGCTGGTGTACTTCGCGGCGAAGATGATCTATTCGGCGATTCACCACGAGGCGCTGCTGGCCGAGACTGCCGAGGTCGGGCACAACTCCCATCGCAAGGAGTTTTTCCGCGGAATATTCCTCGCCATGTCGTCCCCCAGCGCCATTCTCTGGTTCGCTGCCGTGGGCGGCACATTGATTGCGCGTTCCGGCGGTGGTGGTGCCCTGAGTTCGGCGCTGTTTCTCGGTGGTTTTCTCTGCGCCGGGGTGCTCTGGTGCGTTGGCTTGTGCTTCGCGGCGAGCCATGGTGGCAAGTTGCTGGGCGACAAACTGCTGCGTTACTCGTACCTGGCATCTGCAGCGATCTTCTGCTATTTCGCGGTCTACGTGATTCTATCTGGTTACAACGAGTTCATCGGGTCTGGCGCCGTCGAACAGCTTCACGCACTGTAATTGGGCGAATCGGGATTGGCTTCTATACTCCCAGCCGAACCCACTTTTTGTATCAGGAGTCGAGTCATGGATGAGCAAACAGGCGTCAAACCGGTCGAGCCACGCTTCGAAAACGGTCACTTCCTGCTCATTGCAGGGTTTGGCGGGCGATTTACCGCCTCCACTACGGGTGGGATCCCCGCGCTCTGGGAGCAATTCATTCCCGAGATCGGCAAAATTCCTGGTCAAAAAAGCGAAGTGACTTACGGCATCTGCTGCAACCCGGATGGCAAGGGTGGTTTCGAGTACATCGCCGGCGTCGAAATCAGCAAACTCGACGACCTGCCTGACAAATATCGTTGGGTGGAGGTTCAGCCTCAGCACTACGCCATATTCGAGCACAAGGGAGCCTTGGACACCTTGCCCCAGACCTTCCAGTACATCTGGAAAACCTGGCTGCCACAGTCCGGTTATCAGGCGGCGGATGCCCCGGAGTTCGAACGCTACAGCGAAGACTTCAACCCGAAGCTCAACACCGGCGTGCTGGAAATCTGGTTGCCGCTCAAGGCGTAAAGGCTGGACCGAGAGGCGGATCGGCGATTCGCCTCTCGCTGTCGAGCTGACGCTGCTTTATGATCCCCTGTCTTTCCCCCCGCTGATCCGAGCCGACATGAACACCGTCATTCGCCACGTCACCCCCGCTGACCTGGACCGCTGCTACACCATCGAAACCCTTGCCTACGAAGGTGACGAAGCCGCGACCCGGGAGAAAATAGCCACCCGCATCGCCACCTGGCCCGAGGGGTTTATCGTGACCGAAGTGGACGGCGTCGTCGCCGGTTTCATCAACTCCGGGGCGGCATTTGAAGTGCAAATGTCGGACGAGGCGTTCAAGGAGCTGATCGGCCACGACCCGGCCGGCCCGCACGTGGTGATCATGTCCGTGGTGGTGCATCCGGATTTCCAGGGGCAAGGCGTGGCAAAACGTTTGATGGCTGAGTTCATCGAGCGGATGCGCACGTTGAACAAGGCCAGCGTCAACCTGATGTGCAAGGAGCGGCATATTCCGTTCTACGCCGGTTTTGGCTTCGCCTACATCAAGCCTTCCGCCTCCGACCATGGCGGAATGGAATGGCATGAGATGGTACTCAAACTCTGACTTGTAGGAGCGAGCTTGCTCGCGATGATCGTTAACGATAACGCGTGCGATCTGGTTAAACGCGGCGCACTTGAGTCCATCGCCAGCAAGCTGGCTCCTACAGGTCAGTGTTCCCCGGGATTGGGTGAATAACCACAAAAAAAGCCCCGGCTCTTTCGAGTCGGGGCTTTTTGCGTTGCAGAGACTGGCGCTTACAGCACTGGGTAGTCGATGTAACCGACCGGCCCCTTGGCGTAGAACAATTCAGGGCGGGCCTCGTTCAACGGTGCATCCGCCTTCAAGCGAGCGGGCAGGTCCGGGTTGGCAATGAATGGCACGCCAAAGGCGACCGCATCGGCCTTGCCGCTGGCCAGCCAGGCGTTGGCGCTGTCCTTGGTGAAGCGTTCGTTGGCGATGTACGGGCCGCCGAAGGCTTCCTTGAGGCGTGGGCCGAGACTGTCGCCGGCTTCTTTTTCGCGCGAGCAGATGAAGGCGATACCGCGCTTGCCCAGTTCGCGAGCGACGTAGGTGAAGGTTTCGGCCAGGTTGTCGTCGCCCATGTCATGGGAGTCGGCGCGCGGGGCCAGGTGCACGCCGACGCGGCCGGCGCCCCAGACTTCGATCGCGGCATCCGTCACTTCCAGCAACAGGCGCGCACGGTTTTCCAGGGAGCCACCGTAGTGGTCGGTGCGCTGGTTGGTGCTGCTTTGCAGGAACTGGTCGAGCAGGTAACCGTTGGCGCCGTGGATTTCCACGCCGTCGAAACCGGCGGCCTTGGCATTTTCGGCACCGACGCGGTAAGCGTCGACGATGTCGGCGATTTCAGCGGTTTCCAGGGCGCGCGGGGTGGGGTAGTCGGCCAGTGGACGAACCAGGCTGACGTGCCCCTTGGGCTGGATGGCGCTCGGTGCGACCGGCGCTTCGCCATTCAGGTACGACGCGTGGGAAACCCGGCCGACGTGCCACAGTTGCAGGAAGATCTTGCCGCCTGCGCCGTGGATCGCTTTGGTCACGTTGGTCCAGCCACGCACCTGGTCGTTGGACCAGATGCCCGGGGTGTCCGGGTAGCCGACGCCCATCGGCGTGACGGAGGTGGCCTCGCTGAGGATCAGGCCGGCCGAGGCACGTTGCACGTAGTACTCGGCCATCAGTGCGTTCGGCACCCGGCCTTCGTCGGCGCGGCAGCGGGTCAGCGGCGCCATGATGATGCGGTTGGCCAACTCGAGGTCGCCCAGTTTGATCGGATCGAAAATAGTCGTCATGAAAATACAACCCTCGTGAGGTATCAGTTGATCAGTAGGTAGCAGGGGCCAGTTCGGGATTGCCGCGCTGACGGAACGTAATCAGGGTCACCAGCAGGGCGAGTACCGCCAGTGCGGCTGCCGCGAGCGGCACGCGGGTCAGGCCGAAACCGTGGGCGATGACGCTGCCGCCGACCCAGGCACCCAATGCGTTGCCGACGTTGAAAGCGCCGATGTTCAAGGTCGACACCAGGTTCGGCGCGGCCTTGCCGTAGGTCACGACGTTCACTTGCAGGGCGGGTACGGCGGCAAAGCACGCGGTAGCCCAGAGGAACAAAGTGATTTCGGTGGGGATCAGCGCGACGCTGGTCCAGGTCAGCACGGTAGAGATCACCGCCATTGAGATGAAGACACCAATCAGCGTTGCAGCCATGCTTTTGTCAGCCAGCTTGCCGCCGATGATATTGCCGACGGTCAGGCCAAGGCCGATGAGCATCAGGGTCCAGGTCACGCCTTTGGGCGAGACCCCGGTGACCTCGCCGAGCAGCGGGGCGACGTAGGTGAACAGGGTGAACACGGACGCCGCGAACAATGCCGTCATGCTCAGGGACAGCCAGATCCCGGCACCCTTGAGGGCGCGCAGTTCGGCGCGCATGTCGAGCTTCTCTTCGTCACGCTTGGCCGGCAGGAAGCGGATCAAGCCGATCAGCGCGATCACACCGATCACGGTCACGGCCCAGAACGTCGAGCGCCAGCCGGCTTCCTGGCCGAGCGCGGTACCCAGTGGAACGCCCAGCACGTTGGCCAGGGTCAGGCCGGTAAACATCAAGGCCACGGCCGAAGCGCGCTTGTTCGCCGGCACCAGGCCAGCCGCCACCACCGAACCGATGCCGAAAAACGCACCGTGACACAGGGCAGTGACCACCCGGGCGAACATCAGCACGTTGTAGTCACTGGCCACTGCACAGAGCAGGTTGCCAACGATGAAGATGCCCATCAACGCTACCAGGGCGGCCTTGCGTGGCAGCCGGGAAGTGGCCATTGCCATGAACGGCGCACCGATGGCCACGCCCAGGGCGTAACCGGTCACCAGCCAGCCGGCGCCGGGGATCGACACGCCGAGGTCGGCCGCCACCTCGGGCAGCAGGCCCATGATGACGAACTCGGTGGTGCCGATGGCGAAGGCGCTCAAGGCCAGGATGAGTAGCGAGAGGGGCATTGTTTCAGTTCCTTGTCGGAGCGCTGAGCTCTTTGACGATGGCGTCGAGGAACGCCTGGATCACGTCCTCGTTGCGTTTGAAGAAGTGCCATTGACCGGCTTTCTGGCTGCTGATCAGTCCCGCCCGCTGCAAGGTCGCCAAATGGGCGGACACGGTCGACTGCGACAGGCCGCAGCGTTGGTCGATCTGTCCGGCGCAAATGCCGTACTCGTGGTTGTGCAGCTGTTCCGGGAACTGCGCTTTGGGATCTTTCAGCCAGATGAGGATGTCTCGGCGTACTGGGTGTGCCAGCGCTTTTATTATTTCGTCGAGGTCGATGGTCATGGGTTTGGGCTCGTGATGAGTAAAACGCTATATCGCGATGAGGCGAACTTTAAATCGGTACTTCGCGATATACCAATATGATTTTGGTCTGACGACCGCGTAAATCGGTATATCGGGTTATAACGATATGTTGGTTGTCCAGATGTAAAGCCGCAGTGCTAAGCTGCGTCCATGAATTATCTCGCACATCTGCACCTCGGTGGCCAGCGCCCCGGTCAATTGCTCGGCAGCCTGTATGGCGATTTCGTCAAGGGACGGCTGCAAGGGGCGTTCGATCCGGAGATCGAGGCGGCCATCCAGCTGCATCGCCGCATTGACGTCTTTACCGACCGCCATCCGTTGGTGGATATCTCATTGTCGCGATTTTCCATGACTCGTCGGCGTTACGCCGGGATCGTGCTCGACGTGTTTTTCGACCATTGCCTGGCGCGGGACTGGACGCTTTACGCTGATCGGCCGCTCGAGCAATTCACATCGAATGTGTATCGGGTACTGTCGGCTGAGCCGCAGCTGCCGGAACGCCTGGCGATGATCGCGCCGCACATGGTGGCCAATGACTGGTTGGGGTCTTATCGGGAATTCGCAGTGTTGGAGCAGGTGTTGCGGGGGATTTCGCGGAGGCTGACGCGGCCGGAGGAGCTGGCGGCGGCGATGCAGGAGTTGCGGGTGTTGTATGAGCCGTTGAGCGAGGATTTCCGGTTGTTCTATCCGCAGCTTCAGGATTTCGCACAGAACCGGTTACACGATCGGCTGACACAATCTCTGTAGGAGCGAGGCTTGCTCGCGAAGGGAACGCCGCGGTGTATCTGATGCACCACGTTATCGTTCTTCGCGGGCAAGCCTCGCTCCTACGGATTGCGGCGTTACGCGGTGGTGAGTTCGCCAGAAGCAGATTCAGGCGGCGATCAGTTCGCCCGCACGCCGCGGTTCTGCCGGTCTCGCCACTTCGCCAAACAACGCCTTCTGCACCGCCTGCTGCGCTTCAAACGCCAGTGCGGCCCGCTCGCGACCTTCGCAAGCGATCGGCTCGAGCAGATGAATCTCCACCTCGCCCCGATCATTGGCAAACAAACGCATCAAGTGCGAGAGCAAATCATCATCGCCAATGAAGGGGGCCAGGGAATCGAGCTCGCCGGCGCGCAGATAACGAATTGCCACCGGCTGCAGCTTCACTTGCGAATCGATCGCCGCCGACAGCAATCGCCCGTGGAAGGTGCGCAACGAGCGGCCATCGGTGGTGGTGCCTTCCGGAAACATCAGCAGTGGATGTTCCTGCGCCAGATGGCGGGTCATCTGTTTGCGGATCAACTGGCTGTCGCCCGACCCGCGACGGATGAACAGGCTGCCGGCCTTGGCCGCCAACCAGCCCGCTACGGGCCAGGTGCGCACTTCTGCCTTGGACAGGAATGACAGTGGCGTGAGCATGCCCAGCAACGGGATGTCGGTCCAGGACACATGGTTGCTGACCCAGAGCATCGGCGCTTTCGGCAATTCACCGTGCACGGTCACGCGAAAGGGCAGGGCATTGCCCAGGCGCGCCATGAAGAACCGCGACCAACGCTGGCGGCGGACCATCGAATGGGCGATCCCCAGGCGTTCGAACAGCCCGAACACCCCGGCCATGGTCAACCCCAGCGCCACCACCACCAACACTCGCGCAATCCGCGCGTACACCCGCAACCGGCTCATCACACGGCCGCCTTGAAGTGCTTGGCGTAACGCGGGCAAAGTTCGTCGCGCTTGAGCAGGATGAAAACGTCGGCGACCTGGAAGTCTTCGTCCCAGCACGGCTCACCGCAGATCTTCGCGCCCAGGCGCATATAAGCCTTGAGCAGCGGCGGCATTTCGGCGATGACGTTGGACGGGATGTCCAGGCTCGGCAGTGGTTTTTTCGGTTCGGCCCGCAGGTGTTCGGTGCACAGGTAACGTTCGCGCAGGCGCTGCATGATTGCGTGGGCCTGGATGCCGCCGTCCTGCATCGGGATGCTCGCGCACCCCATCAAGTAGCTGTAGCCGCCCTGGTTCAGCACTTCGGCCAGTTCGCCCCAGAGCACGGCGATGGTGCCGCCGTTGCGGTACGCCGGGTCGACGCAGGTGCGGCCGATTTCCAGGATCGGCCCCTTCAGATGGACCAGTCCATGCAGGCTGAATTCTTCTTCGCTGTAGAACTTGCCCAGCGTGCTGGCGGCTGTATGGTCGAGCAAACGGGTGGTCGCCACCAGGCGCCCGCTGTTCAGGTCACGCACGCCGATGTGGGCGCAGTGAACATCATAGTCATCCATGTCCAGTCCCAGCTCCGCGCCTTTGAGCCTGGCGTTGAATTCGCCGCTGAACACGTTGAAGCGCAGGGCCTGGGCTTCCTGCAAGGCCTCGGCGCCCACCAGGCGTTCGGCTTGCAGGCGGCGTTCATTGCCGGTGTCGCTGATGCGGGCGATCTGAGTCATTGCGAGTCTCCGTACGGGCTGTTCACCCGTCGTGGGTTGCAGCCGATCGACTTTCTTTATGCAGCCGTGTTGTGCAAAGTCAGGCTATGTAGCCCCGGTGTCATCGCCATGAAGCTTTGGTGATGCTTATATGACAGCCCACAAGGAGCCTCTTATGCCCTGGCAAACCCTGTTGAACCACCGCGATCGCTTGCTCGCCAACCCGGATCTGGGCGAAGGATTCGCGCACTTGCAGGACAGGCTCGGCGCGGTGACGCCATTTGAGTTGGCAGTGCTTGGCGGGCGCCTGATGGCAACACCGGGGCTGGCATTTCTGGTGGGGTATCAGGCGGCTTTGCGCATGCTCTGGCCCAGCGCGCCGCCGAGCCTCGGCGCGTTATGCGCGACGGAACAGCGCAGCCTGCGGGTGGCGGACATGCAGACCCGCCTGAGTGGCCTGCGCGTGAGCGGGCGCAAGGATTTCGTCACCGCTGGGGATGCGGCCGACTGGTTGCTGGTGGCGGCCCGCAGTGAAGACAGCGGCGAAACACCGCGCCTGAGCCTGGCAGTGGTCTATCCCGATGAACCGGGCGTGCGCCTGGAAAAACTGCCGGCGATTCCTCTGATGCCCGATATCAGCCACGGCCGGTTGATGCTCGATGGCGCGTCATGCGAATTGCTGGCCGGGGATGGCTGGGATGCTTACGTCAAACCCTTCCGCACCCTCGAAGACGTCTACGTATTAAGCGCAATGACGGCCTGGCTGTATGGCGTCGGCCACGATAGCGACTGGCCGCAATCGCTGCAATTGCGCTTGCTGGCGCTGCTGGCCGGGTGCGCGGAAGCCAGCCGCCAGGCCCCCAACAACCTGGCCGGGCATGTGTTGCTTGGCGGATTGTTTGCGCAGTTCGATGGGCTCAAGGTCGAGGTGGATCAGGCACTGGCCGATGGCCCGCCGCAGTGGGCGGCGATGTGGCAGCGGGACCGGGCGGTGATGGATTTGGCGGCGGGGGCAAGGGGAAAGCGACTGGCCAAGGCACTTACCGGATCTTCGCTGAGTTGACGGGCCCCATCGCGGGCAAGCCCGCTCCCACAGGGATCTCTGGTGTGCAGAATATTGTGTACTACGCAAATCCTGTGGGAGCGGGCTTGCCCGCGAAGGCGGCCTCCCGGCCCGCACATATTCAGAACTGTCATCAACCTCGACTAGGCTCAGCAGGCCAATCCCTCGAGCCCCCATCATGTTCAAAGGCTTGCCCCTGCTTTTCCTGCTGCTGCTCAGCCTCCCGGCCCACGCCGAAAACTGGCCTGGCGCTCAATGGTCAACCGGCCCGGCAGCCACCGGCCCGGCACTTCAAGCCCTGGAGGCTTACGCCTTCCCGCCCCGCGACGACACCACCCGCCAAGGCATTCGCACCGATGCCTTGCTGGTGATCCGCGACGGTCAATTGATCTACGAACGCTACGCCGGCCCGACCACCGCCGATACCCCGCACCTGACCTGGTCCATCAGCAAAAGCCTGATGGCCACGGTCCTCGGCGTGGCCTATGGCGAGGGCCGGTTCAACCTGCAGGACCCGGTGGTGAAGTTTTATCCGCCGCTGCACAGGCATCCCACCCTGACCATGGCCGACCTGCTGCACTGGGCGTCGGGGCTGGACTGGCAGGAAGACTATGAATACGCACCGTTGAAGTCGTCGGTGGTGGCCATGCTCTACACCCGGGGCCACCGGGATACCGCCGCGTTCACCGCAGACCACGACGACTACGCCCAGTCTGGCCAGGCATTCCGTTATTCCAGTGGTGACACCAACCTGCTGTCGGCGGCATTGAAAACCATCGTCGGTCCGACCCGCTACCCGGACTATCCATGGGTCGCGCTGTTCGAACCTTTGGGGATTGGCCACGCAGTCTGGGAAACCGACGCCAGCGGCACCTTCGTCGCCTCGTCCTATGCCTACCTCACCGCCCGGGACCTGGCACGCGTTGGCCTGATGATGGCCCGCGACGGACGCTGGGGTGATCGACAAGTGGTGCCCAAGGACTGGGTCGCATTCAACCGCGAACCTTTCGCCCGCTATCAGGCCAGCCAGGACGAAGCGGTGCCCGGCGGCCATTGGTGGCTCAATCGCTCGATAGCGGGTAGCGCAACGCCCTGGCCCGACGCTCCCGCCGACACGTTCGCCGCCCTGGGTCACTGGGGGCAAGCGATGTACGTGATTCCCGGCGAAAACCTGGTAATCGTGCGCTACGGCGATGATCGCGATGGCAGCTATCGACACAACGAATTGCTCAAGCTCGCGCTCAAGGCCTTTGTCGCGAAGGTGCAGCCATGAACCGCCACGGTTTTGTTCATCGCCGACCGTTCTACACGGTGTGGTGGGTCCTGTTGATCGTGTTGCTCGGCTGGGCCTGGCAGGAGCGGGTGGCACTGTGGGCGTTCCCGGACATCATCAGCGCCTACACCGCCAAGGAATATTGCTCATGCCGGTACGTGATGGCTAACGACGCCGAGTATTGCCTCGGTTACGTGAAGCAGTGGATGCCGGTCAGCGGGTTTACCGATGACGCGGCGAGCAGGCGCGTGACGGTCAGCGGCATGGGGCGCAGCAATAGCGCAGTGTGGGTCGGTGAACGCCTGGGCTGCCGCCTGCAACCTTGAATACGATGACGATCTTTTGTGGCGAGTGTCAGTAACGGACAGTTTGCATCTGGCTCACGGGCGGTTAAGGTTCGCTCAGGTTTATTTGCCCCCACGAGTCTTTATGCTCAACCGCTCCCTGTTCAAAACCCTCGCTATCCTGCTCCTGGCTGGCGCCTCGTTATCGGCCCGGGCCAATTGGTACCTGGACGGCGAATCCTCGCGGCTGTCGTTCATCAGCACCAAAAACGCCAACATCTCCGAAGTGCAACGCTTTCTGGTACTGCACGGCAAGGTCAGCCCCACGGGCCTGGCCGAGGTGGAAGTCGAACTGGAGTCGGTGAACAGCGGCATCCCCTTGCGCGACGAACGCATGCGCAAGGAGCTGTTCCAGATCCAGACATTCCCCGAAGCGCTGATCACCACGCAAATCGATCTGCGCCCGATCAACGATCTCGCGCCCGGTGCGCAACTGGAATTGCGTTTGCCGTTGACGGTCAATCTGCACGGCAAGCAACACCAATACAGCGCCGAACTGCTGGCGACCCGCCTCGATGATCGACGCTTTCAGGTCGTGACCCTCGAACCGCTGGTGATCAACGCCGAAGATTTCGACCTGGCACCTGGCCTGGAAAGCTTGCGCAAGGTCGCCGGGTTGTCGGCCATCAGTCTGTCGGTGCCGGTGGGTGCGGTACTGATTTTCACGGCGCGCTGACATGGCCGGCGCAATTTTCCCCTGGCGTGAAGGCAATGCGTTTGAACTGCTGATCGACGGCCCTCAGTTTTTCCCCCGGATGCTGGTGGCGATTGCCCGCGCCGAAGAACAGGTAGAACTGGAGCTGTACCTGGTGGAGGCGGGCGCCTGTGCCGAGGCCATGGTCCAGGCGCTGGTCCAGGCCGCCGAGCGTGGGGTGCGGGTACGTTGCCTGTTCGATGATTACGGCAGTCTGGCGTTCACGCTGACCATGCGACAGCGGCTGACGACGGCGGGTGTCGAGCTGCGTTTCTACAATCGTCTGAGCTGGCGACGCTGGGTCGGCAATTTCTACCGCGATCACCGCAAGCTGTTGCTGGTCGACCAGTGTCTGGCGGTCGTCGGCGGCACTGGTGTCACCGATGAATTCTGGACGCCGGGAGAAGACACCAGCGAATGGCATGAAGTGATGGTGGCAATCAGCGGCCCGCTGGTCATCGACTGGCAGTTGCTGTTCGATCGTCAGTGGATTGCCAACCGTCATCGCCGTGCCTGGAAACCGGCGTCGAACTTCGGCTTGCCGCGTTTGCCGCGCGTGCCGGCCATGGGCGAGGGCATGGGCCGGGTCGCTTATGCCGACGCCCGTCAGCACCGGGACATCCTGCAATCGCTGGTTCGCGCACTGAACAGTGGCCAGCGGCGGATCTGGCTGGCCACCCCTTATTTCTTGCCGACCTGGAAAGTCCGTCGCTCACTGCGCCGGGCGGCCGCCCGCGGCGTCGATGTGCGCCTGCTGCTGACCGGGCCGCGTACCGATCACCCATCGGTGCGCTACGCCGGGCATCGCTACTACCCGCGATTGCTCAAGTCCGGGGTGAAAATCTTCGAATACCAGCCGTGTTTCCTGCACCTGAAAATGGTGCTGGTCGATGATTGGGTGAGTATCGGCTCGTGCAATTTCGATCACTGGAATCTGCGTTTCAACCTGGAAGCCAACCTTGAAGCACTGGATGCAGGGCTGACACGTGCGGTGGCGGCGAGTTTCGAGCAGGACTTTGCCCTGAGCCAGGAGGTCAGCCTCGAGGCGTGGCAACGCCGGCCATTGTGGCGCCGGGTGAAGCAGAGGGTGTGGGGGTGGGTGGATCGGTTGGTGGTGAACGTGCTGGATCGGCGGGGCTGACCCAATTTCCGCAACACCCCAGAATCACTGTGGGAGCGAGCTTGCTCGCGATGGCGGTGTAACAGTCAACATAGATGTTGGATGTTACGGCCTCATCGCGAGCAAGCTCGCTCCCACAGGTTTTTGCAGTGTTTGGACGGTTACAGCAATTCAAAACTCTGCTGCGTCACATCCTGGGAATCCAGGCCGATCTGCACATTGAACTTGCCCGGTTCCGCTGCGTACTTGAGCCGGGCGTTGAAGAACTTCAGGTCATCCTCGGTGATGGTGAAACGCACGACTTTCTGTTCACCGGCCTTGAGCATGATTTTCTGGAAATTCTTCAATTCCTTGACCGGTCGGATCATCGAGCCGGTCACGTCCTGGATGTACAACTGCACCACGGTTTCGCCGTCGCGCTTGCCGGTGTTTTTCACCATGACGCTGGCGTCGAGCTTGCCCGTCTTGTTCAGCGTGGTCGAGGACAAGGCCATGTCAGTCAGGCTGAAGTCGGTGTAGCTCAAGCCAAAACCGAACGGGAACAGGGGGCCTGTGGTGTCATCGAAATACTGCGAGGTGTAGTTGCCCGGTTTGCCCGGCGTGAACGGCCGGCCGATGCTCAGGTGGTTGTAGTAGGTCGGAATCTGACCCACCGAGCGCGGGACGGTGATCGGCAATTTGCCCGACGGGTTGTAGTCGCCGAACAGCACGTCGGCGATGGCATTGCCGCCTTCGGTGCCGCTGAACCAGGTTTCCAGGATCGCGTCAGCTTGTTCCTTTTCTTCGAGAATCGACAGCGGCCGGCCGTTCATCAACACCAGTACCAGCGGTTTGCCCGTGGCTTTCAATGCCTTGATCAGCTCGCGCTGGTTGACCGGAATATTCAGGTCGGTACGGCTCGACGATTCATGGGACATGCCACGGGATTCGCCCACTGCCGCGACGACGACATCGGCATCCTTGGCGGCCTTCACGGCCTCGTCGATCAGCACTTGCGCCGAGCGTGGATCGTCTACCACTTCCGGGGCATCGAAATTCAGGAAGTTCAGGTAGTCGAGAACTTTCTTGTCGCTGGTGATGTTGGCGCCACGGGCATAGATCAGCGTCGACTGTGCGCCCAACGCATGGGTCATGCCGTCGAACAGGGTCACCGATTGAGCCGGCCGGCCCGCGGCCGCCCAGCTGCCCATCATGTCGATCGGCGCCTTGGCCAGCGGGCCGACCAGGGCGATTTTCGCGGTTTTCTTCAGGGGCAGGGTTTCGCCCCGGTTCTTCAGCAATATCATACTGCGGCGCGCAACGTCGCGGGCCTCTGCGCGGTGCAGGCGGCTGTCGGCGTAGGTGTCGACCGGGTCATCCTCGGCCTTGCCGATGCGCAGGTACGGGTCCTTGAACAGGCCCATGTCGTATTTGGCCCCCAGCACGGCACGCACGGCATTGTCGATGTCGCTCTGCTGGATCTCGCCGGCCTTCAGCAACACTGGCAGTTCCTTGCCATAGAGCGTGTCGTTCATGCTCATGTGGATGCCGGCCTTGATGGCGAGCTTCGCGGCTTCTCGACCGTCACGGGCTACGCCGTGCTTGATCAGTTCGAAAATCGCCCCGTGGTCGCTGACGGCCAGGCCCTTGAAGCCCCATTGCTGGCGCAACAGGTCATTCATCAGCCAGGTGTCGGCGGTGGCCGGCACGCCGTTGATCGAGTTCAGCGCAACCATCACCCCACCGGCTCCGGCGTCGATCGCGGCGCGGTACGGCGGCAGGTAGTCCTGGTACATCTTGACCGGGCTCATGTCGACGATGTTGTAGTCGCGACCGCCCTCGACCGCGCCGTACAAGGCAAAGTGCTTGACGCTGGCCATGATGCTGTCGGCCGCGTTTGCGCCCGCGCCCTGGAAGGCTTTGACCATGACGCCGGCGATGCGCGACACCAGGTAAGTGTCTTCGCCGAAGCCTTCGGAGGTGCGGCCCCAGCGTGGGTCGCGGGAGATGTCGACCATCGGCGCGAAGGTGATGTCGAGGCTGTCCGCCGCGGCTTCTTTGGCGGCGATGCGCCCGGACAGGCCGATGGCGTCCATGTCCCAGCTCGACGCCAAGGCTATCGGAATCGGGAAAATGGTGCGGTGGCCGTGGATCACATCGTAGGCGAAGAACATCGGGATCTTCAGCCGGCTGCGCATGGCCGCGTCCTGCATCGGACGGTTTTCCGGGCGGGTGATCGAGTTGAACGTGCCGCCGATGTTGCCGGCGGCGATTTCCTGGCGGATCAGCTCCCGGGGCATTTCCGGGCCTATGCTGATCAGGCGCAGCTGGCCGATTTTTTCATCGAGGGTCATTTGCTTCATCAGGTTGCTGACGAAGGCGTCCTTGTTCTCCAGAGGTGCGGGCGTCGTGGCGGCCAATACGGTATGACTGGCCAGGCTGACGAACAGGCCCAGCAAACACAGCTTCTTCATGAATGGTTTTCTCTAAAGCCTAAACGGCAGTGAATACGCGCCGGTCAGCCAAAATTTAGGGAGCGACTATTGTTGTTCAGGTAAATGCAGCACAGTTCTATAGTGTTTTAGCGCTGGGGCATCTTTTAGCCCATTGGCTCGATGCAATCCAGTGGCGGCGCAGATTATGCCCCAAGAGCCGTCTTCAAAGTTCGCAGGTTGTTTTTTCAACGGAATGTGCAAGGGAGCGTCAACCAGATGAACGTACGACACCACTATCGGACCCGCCTGCAGCTGGCAGCCTTGATGTTGCTGAGCGCCTTGCTGGCCGGCTGCGGCATCAACAATATTCCGACCCTCGACGAACAGGCCAAAGCCGCCTGGGGCCAGGTGCAGAACCAGTACCAGCGCCGCGCCGACCTGATCCCCAACCTGGTGGAAACGGTCAAGGGCTATGCGCAGCATGAACAGGAGACCTTGACCGCGGTGGTCGAAGCCCGGGCCAAGGCGACTTCGATTCAGGTCGATGCCAACACCCTGGACAACCCGGAGAAACTTAAACAGTTCCAGCAGGCCCAGGATCAGCTGACCGGCGCATTGAGTCGTTTGATGGTGGTCGTCGAGCGCTATCCGGATCTCAAGGCCAACCAGAACTTCCTCGCGTTGCAATCGCAGCTTGAAGGCACCGAGAACCGCATCGCCGTGGCCCGACGGGATTTCATTCTGGCGGTGCAAAAGTACAACACCGAAATTCGCACCTTCCCTGGTCGCCTGTGGCACACGGTGATGTATAGCGACCTACCTGTGCGCGAGACCTTCGAGGCCACCAGCGCCGATGCGCAAAAAGCGCCGGAAGTGAAATTCCAGTAAGCGCCGGTTCAGGTTGGGTGCGTCACCATGGATGAGGTTGCCAATGCGTTTGATGAAAGTTGGCCTGGTGCTGTTGCTCTGGGTGCTGGCCCTGACGGCCCAGGCCGAATTGAAGTTTCCGCAACTGACCGGGCGGGTGGTGGACAACGCCGCAATGATCGAGCCGTCGGTGCGCGAACAGCTCATCCAGCAGCTCGACGCCCATGAAAAGGCTACCGGTGAGCAGTTGGTGGTGGTCACGTTGCCGGATCTGCAGGGCACTGACATCGCGGACTTCGGTTATCAGCTCGGGCGCCACTGGGGAATCGGCCAGAAGGACAAGAACAACGGCGCGTTGCTGATCGTCGCCCGGGCCGAGCGCAGATTGCGCATCGAGGTCGGTTATGGTCTGGAGGAGCGCCTGACCGATGCGCAGAGTTCGGTGATCATCAATCAGGTGACCACCCCGGCGTTCAAGGCCGGCAACTTCAGCAAGGGTATCAGCGACGGGGTCGCGGCGATGCTGGTGGTGTTGGGGGGTAACCCGCTGGATGAGCCGTCCACGGTCTTTGAACCCCGGGGCGATCAGGACAGCGACTTCGTTTCGCGGCATCCGGGGTTGTTGGTGTTTCTGGTGATGCTGTTCATCCTGACGATTTTCGTCTGCCAGATGCTCGGTATCCTGCCCAGTGGTGGCGGTGGTGGCCGAGGCAGCTCGGGAGGCGGGTTTGGCGGTGGCGGTGGCGGTTTTGGTGGCGGCGGCGGGGGCTTCAGTGGCGGTGGGGGCAGTTTCGGCGGCGGCGGTTCGTCGGGCGGCTGGTGATGACGCTGGCGGTAAAAAACATTAGCGAGCAGGCATTTTCAACATGGCATTACTGACCGAACACGAACAACGCAAAGTCGCCGAGGCGATTGCCCGGGTCGAGCGCGACACCGACGCCGAACTGGTGACAGTGCTCGCGGCCCGCGCCGACGACTACGCCTACATCCCGTTGCTCTGGGCCAGTCTGCTGGCGCTGGTGGTGCCCGGTGTCGTGCACTACCTGACCGGATGGCTGACCCTGCACAGCCTGCTGCTGGTGCAATGGGGCTCCTTCATCGTGCTGTGCCTGTTGTTTCGGATTCCCAAAGTCACTACGCACCTGATCCCGCGCTCGGTGCGTCACTGGCGCGCCTCGAACCTGGCCCGTCGGCAGTTCCTTGAGCAAAACCTGCACCACACACTGGGCAGCACCGGCATGTTGATTTTTGTCTCGGAGGCCGAGCGCTATGTCGAGATTCTGGTGGATGAGGGCATTTCGAAGCGCCTGGATAACTCGAACTGGGACACGATTGTGACGGCGTTCACTGAGCAGGTGAAACAGGGGCAGACCTTGCAGGGGTTTGTCACCTGCGTCGACGCCTGCGGCGAATTGCTCAAGGTGCATGTGCCGGTGACCCATGTGCGCAATGAGTTGCCCAACCGGTTGGTGGTGCTTGGCTGAGGACCTGCGCAGGTCCGTTTGTGTAGCGCGCGACGCTACAACCCCGGCAAGTTGTTTGAGTGCAGGCCAATCTTCAACATCTCTCTCTAACAGTGAGCGCCCGGTAACGGGTGTTCTGACATAGAGGGAGTTCTTGTCATGTCAACACATCAACCGTTCGACTCTTTTAACTGTGCAGTACCCGGTGGCGCAGGTAATGACCCATCGGCCCGACTGACCGCAAAAGAGAAGCAAGCCCTGATCTGGTGCTACCAAGGGAAAACTTCCTGGGAGATCGCCATGATTCAGCATTGCTCGGTATCCACGATCAATTTTCACTTCTCCAATATCCGCCGCAAATTTTCCGTCAGCTCACGCAGGACCGCTTTGCTCAAAGCCATCGAGACAGGCGTCATTGTTATCGAAGAGATCAATTCGCGAGGCGCCCATGAACCTCACTGACTCGATCTACAACAGCCTCAGTGGGCTCATGCTGGGATTGGGCATCGCGACGCTGCCCTCGATCGATGGCGAAGCGCTGTTCGGTGCGGCGCTGGGCGCATGGCTTGTCACAACGACCGGGAGCCATTTCAAGTCCTGGCAACGTCTAGGCTCCTGGTTGCTGTCGGCGGGCGTCGGCTATCTGTTCACCCCTGTTGCATTGCAGTTGGCCCCGTTCTTGACCGAAGGCGTGACCGCCTTTTTCTGCGCACTGATCGTCATCCCGATCAGCGTCAAGCTGATGCAGTGGGTTGACGGGGCCGGTATCGGCGAAATCATTCGACACTTGCGAGGACGGCGATGATGGGGGATGAAATGATCGCGCTGGTCTTCGTCATCGGTGTGGCTCAATTGCTGAGCGCGTTCAGGTTTGCCAGTTATCAGCGTGACGACATCATGCTGTTGTGGGATGCCTTGACGTAGCGAAATGGCGGATTACAGGGGGGCTTCATGCGTCGTTCGAATGCTGTAGTGCGGCGAGGATGGAGGTCATTTCCGACAGTTTGAGCTCCATATCGCGCAGTCGCCATTTTTCTTCCAGTGCATGTTGTATGGCGCAGCGATCATCTTCGCCGAGCAATCGCCAGAGCGCGAGAATAGTGTTTTCCCGGGTTTTGCTTTCTTGAGTGTCATCGGCGGAAGCGGCCAGTGTATGTCGCAGGATGGGGCCTTCACCCAGTAACAGCCAATCCAGCGAGATGCCGCGCGTTTGTGCGATATCTACGCATAATGAGTATGGTGTGCTGTCGCGTCCTTTCCAGCTACTCAGTGTTTGAGGGCTGACCTGCAGCGCGGTAGATAATGAGGCATCGGTTTTGGTGCCGGTTATCAGCTTCAGACGAGTCAGGACATCTTGTGATTTTTTGCTACTCAATTCTAGCCTCTTCCTTTTGACACATGCATTTTGAGTGTCTAGATTACGCATAGTGCGTACTTTTTTTCTTGTGAGTGTTCAATTGTCAACTATGAATCAGAACAATACGATGTCGAAACTTCCTAATGGTATCAGGGTGATTTCCTACGAGCTTGACTCGTGCCTGATACGGAGCCGCTTATCGCACTTCCTTTTGTCTGGCCGTCGTTATTTGCAAGATCGGGGCGGGGTGATCAATGTTTCAAGCAGTATTGCGTCTGCTCCTGTTGATTGCCACCCGATCACCGCCGGGAGTCAAGCATGAGTACCTATAAAATGGTGTGTCCGCACTGCTTGAGCCGGATGCGTATTCGTACCAGTGAGGGGCGTCATATTTTCCTGCGGGTGGCGTATTTACAATGTACGTCGGAGGCGTGCGGCTGGTCGGTTCGGGCCGAGTTCGAAATGACCCATGAACTTTCGCCCAGTGGCATGCCCAATCCGGCCGTGCACTTGCCCTGCGCGGGGGCCGACCTGCGTCGCGCCGCCCGGCCTGTCGCGGAGACGACCCCGCTGGCGGAAACGCCACAGGAGTCACTGGCATGAAGGAAGGCGATGAAAGCCAGGCCTTGAATGAGGAGTTGCTGGCCATCGCCCAGGCATTTCTGGCCCGCCATGAGGGCGACGGATGGATCGATGATCAGGTGCTGTTCTGTCGTGCGGTGAAGCACCTGGTAAGTATCGACGTGCCAATGCATTTGGCGCAAAGGTTGGTCAGCCATGCCTATGGTGTGCTCAAGTCCAGCCATGATCGCCGGCGTCTGGACATCTCGGCCAGCTCCGAAACCGTCGCCGTGGTCACCGATCCGGCCAACGGCCTGACCTGGGCGGTACCGGTGGGGTTGATTGTCAAGTACGTCATCAACTCGCCCGCCAACCGTAAACTGCGGTTGGTGGAACCCTGAGGGTTCAGTGGGGGAGTTCAGGTCCTGGAGGGCGTGGCCGGGACCTGTCGCAAAATAACCCCGTGCCGAAAACCCCTATCCCCCTTAAAATGCCGTTCATTCCCCGATTTTCCACGCCGAGACGTCTTTTACATGTCCGTTACCGCCAGCCTCACGCAGGATCATCACGCGCAGTTTATCGACCTGTTGGCGACCAGTCTGAAGCAGAACGCTTTCATCAAGCTGGTGCTGGCCAAGTACGTTGGCACCGAGACAGACCTGCAGCGGCTGATCATCAAGCAATTGATGGTCAAGGATCAGCCCTGCCTGTCGTTCGTCTACCGTTACAAGACCCGCGACATCACCAAGAACCTGGCGCTTGCCGAAGGCATCGCGACCATCGCCGGGTTGCTGCCGGCCTCGTTCAAAAATGCGCATTTGCTGGCACTGACTGACGAAGTCCAGCTCGAATACAGCAAAAAGGGCAAGTCTTCGCTATTCAAGAGCAAACCTCAGCAATTACGCGAAGTGCCGTCCGCCGAGCACAACCGCGAGAAAAACCGCTTCCTCGACCTGAGCCGACCCTTCCTTGCCGACCTCGGCGTGACCAACAAGCAACATGAGCTGATCCCGGCGATGTCGCGCAAGTGGAAGCAGATCAACAAATTCATCGAAGTCTTCAGCCACGCGCTGACTTCGTCGCCCCTGGCGCTGGACAAGCCGGTTCGCGTTGCGGATTTCGGTTCGGGCAAGGGTTATTTGACGTTCGCGATCCACGACTATCTGCGCAATACCTTGAAAGCCGAAGGCGAGGTGACCGGGGTCGAGTTGCGTGAAGACATGGTCACCCTGTGCAACACCGCGGCTGCAAGGCTGGAGCATCCGGGTCTGGTGTTCAAATGCGGTGATGTGCGCAGCGTTGCGCCGAGCGAACTGGACGTGATGATCGCGCTGCATGCCTGCGACGTCGCTACCGACTATGCGATCCACACCGGCATTCGTTCCGGGGCCTCGATCATCATGTGCTCGCCGTGTTGCCACAAGCAGATCCGCCTGCAGATCCAGAGCCCGGCGCTGCTCAAGCCGATGCTGCAATACGGCCTGCACTTGGGCCAGCAGGCGGAAATGGTCACCGACAGTTTGCGTGCGCTGTTCCTGGAAGCCTGCGGTTATGAAACCAAGGTCTTCGAGTTCATTTCACTGGAGCACACCAACAAGAACAAGATGATCCTGGCGGTCAAGCGCGCCGAACCGGTGGACCCGGCTCAGCTGTTGGTGAAGATTCAGGAACTGAAGGATTTCTATCACATCAGCGAGCATTGCCTGGAATCCCTGTTGCGGGCTGACGGCTACCTCTGACCCTGTAGGAGCGGGCCTGGCAAAGGTGTCCGCGCCGATCGCCTTCGCCAGGCCGGCTCCAGGATCATGCGGTGGCAATCCGGGCAGGTTTGATTGCCGTCTTGCGCCCCAGTATCACGGTCAAGATCACCCCCGCGGCAAACAGCCAGGTAATCGGCTCGACGTGCTCCCCGAAGAACAACGCCGAAAACGCGATGGTGAAGAAGATCTGCAACAGCTGGATCTGACTGACCCGGGCAATGCCGCCCATGGCCAGCCCGGCGTACCAGGCAAAGAAGCCGATGAACTGCGAAAACAGCGAGACGTAACCGAACGCCCACCAGGTCCTGGTCGAAATCTCGCCCTGATGTTGCAGCGCCAGGTACAGCACCGGGCCGATCAGCAGCGGGGTCGACAGCACCAGTGCCCAGCAGATCACCTGCCAGCCGCCCATCTCCTTGGCCAACCGGCCGCCTTCGGCATACCCCAGGCCACCCACGGCGATCGCCCCCAGCATCAGCAAATCACCGGCCTGAATGCTGCCGGCTCCGCTGATCAACGCATACCCGAGCACCAGCGCGCTGCCCAGTGCGGCGCAGGCCCAGAAGGCTTTCGACGGTCGTTCATGGGACAACCAGGCGGCATACAGCGCCACGCACAGCGGTTGCAAACCATTGACCAGCGCGCCGTGGGACGCCGGCAAGGTCTGCATGGCCCAGGCCGAGAGAACCGGGAAGCCGAGGATCACTCCGGCAATCACCAGGCTCAACCCCTTGACCTGTTTCCATGTGGGCCATTGTTCCCGACGCCACAGCAATAGCATCGCCGCCGGAACCGCCGCGAACAGTGCACGGCCCAGGCCGTTGAGCAACGGATGGAGTTCCTGCACGACGATCCGTGTGAAGGGCAGAGTGAGGCTGAAGATCACAACGCCAAGCAGGCCGAGGGCCATGCCGGTATTTTCGCGCGAGGACATGATGGCGACCAGAATTCAGGGGGGCGGGAAGGCCTTCATCTAGCCATAAACCAAGGACGTTGCTCTGTTACAGCTGAACGCGGAATTATCCGTACAGTTTGAGGACGCTATCGCGGGCAAGCCACGCTCCCACAGGTTCTGTGTCGTTCTTACGGCCGATGCAAAACCTGTGGGATCGTGGCTTGGTCCGGGCGGCGATCCGACGAAGAGCGATAACGCGGTCTATCAGGTAGTAGCTGGTTATTACCCACCCCCCCGGATAAGGACTACCTTGAATACTCCTGCAAACCCACCTGTTCCCCAGAGGAGTTCACCCCATGGCTGCCAAGAAAATCCTGATGCTGGTCGGCGATTACGTCGAGGACTATGAAGTGATGGTGCCCTTCCAGGCACTGCTGATGGTCGGTCATACGGTGCACGCCGTTTGCCCGGACAAAACCGCCGGCCAGACCGTGCGCACAGCCATCCATGATTTCGAAGGCGACCAGACGTACAGTGAAAAACCCGGCCACCTGTTTGCCCTGAACTTCGATTTTGCCAAGGTGGCCGAAACCGATTACGACGCCCTGCTGGTACCGGGCGGTCGTGCGCCGGAGTACCTGCGCCTGAACGAAAAAGTCCTGGAACTGGTGCGAGCGTTCGACAAGGCCGGCAAACCGATCGCTGCCGTGTGTCACGGCGCGCAGTTGCTGGCGGCGGCGGGCATTCTGGAAGGTCGCGAATGCAGCGCCTACCCGGCGTGCGCCCCGGAAGTGCGGCTGGCGGGCGGTACGTTCATCGATATCCCGGTGACTCAAGGTCATGTTCAAGGCAATCTGGCCACCGCCCCGGCCTGGCCGGCCCACCCGAGCTGGCTGGCCGGTTTTCTCGGATTGCTGGGCACCAAAATCACGCTGTAACGAGGAACCTGTGCATGTGCGAGCTCTACGTCAAAGCCGATCCGATTCTCTACGAATCGCGCTCCCGCTCGCTGCGTATCCGTGGGGTGGTCACCACCTTGCGCCTGGAGAATCAGTTCTGGGACATCCTCAGCGAAATCGCCGAGGTCGACGGCATGACCACCAATCAGTTGATCGCCAAACTGTATGAAGAGGTGATGGATTATCGCGGTGAGGTGGTCAATTTTGCTTCGTTTTTGCGGGTGAGCTGTACGCGATACCTGAGTCAGCGACGGGGGCAGGTGCCGGCGTTGTCGGTGGTGCGGGCGGGGGTGAAGTAGGGTGGTTTTGCGGTGACCATGCCGGCCCTTTCGCGGGCAAGCCCGCTCCCACAGTAGATTTGTGTACGCCGGTCATTGTGGGAGCGGGCTTGCCCGCGAAGGCGTCGGTACAGGCGACAAAAATCCTGGCCTGGTCTTTACTCTGAAACGCGAAACCTCTCAATCACCAAGGAGCACGAACATGTCTGGATGGTACGAAGTGAGCAAAAGCAGCAATGGTCAGTTCAAATTTGTCCTGAAGGCCGCCAACGCCGAAACCATTCTGACCAGCGAGCTGTACACCACCCACGCCGCTGCCGACAAAGGTATCGCATCCGTTCAGGCCAATAGCCCGCTGGATGAACGCTACGAAAAGAAAACCACCCGGGATGGCCATCCTTACTTCAATCTCAAGGCCGCTAACCACGAGACGATTGGCAGCAGCGAGGCTTACCCTTCCGATGCCGCGATGGAAAAAGGCATCGCCAGTGTGAAGGCCAATGGCTCCACCAAGGTGATCAAGGACAAGACGTTGCCGGTGCTCTAACTACCCCACAATCCTTCTGCAGGAGCCGGCTTGCCGGCGAAGAGGCCGCTGGATTTTGCGGTGATCTAAAGATCGCCTTCTCTGCGATGCGGCGATCCGACAAACCAGCGCCTGCCGGGGCAGCCGCGTCGCCGCTAAACTTCGACTGGAACCGTGAGCTTCGGGCTCCCCAGCGCATGGGTCTTCGAATCAAAAAACCGCAACTCAACCCCCGTCCCCTCGAACACCTTCGCGTAATGCCGCTTCTGATGCTGGATGAACGCCTTGTTGCGCGGATAAATCGAAACCGCCACGCGCTTCGGTTTCGCCTGACGCAACGCATGGATGATGTGGCTGTCCTGCTCGCCCAACGCATGGCCGAAGATGCACAACCCATCGCCATGCCCCAGTAACTGGTCATAGCAGAACGACAGATAATCCGAGCTGCGAATGGTCTTGAGCTTGTCCTGAGCCGGCCCTTCGTTGACGAACAGCGGCACATCGTCGAGGGTCTTGATCGTGTTGTTGATGGCGAAACTGCCGAGCAGGGTGCCCTCGGTCGACATCAGCTTGCGTGCCGTGCCGTCCTGGTTACGCACCAGATGCAGGCCCCCGTGCAGGTACAGCAGCCGGGTTTTATCGGTGGCCGTGACGCTCAGGTCGAATCTTGGCTCGGCACCCTGGAACAGATCAGTGATTGCATCCGGCTGGTGCTGGATCGCCCAGTAATTGAGCAAATCGTAGTTGGTGGTGAATACCGTCCGATAATTGCCCAGCTCCCGATTGATCGTCGCCAGAGTCGAAGGCACCACCAAACGCCACGGAATGTGCACCGCATGCACGGTATTGATCAGCGCTTCCTTGATCGCGTAATAGCGATTACGCGGCGCGGCAGAGCTGACGGCCAGGGCCTTGTTGACCCGGCTGGTGATTTTCAACGCACTGAGCACCTGCTCGAAGCTGCGCGTTTGCATGGCGTCGAACACGCTCAGTTCGGACTGGCTCATCGGTTTTTCTTCGACGGTGCGGGCGTTTTCAAACAGCGAGTCATAACCGAAGTCATCCCACACTGCGCGGCTGGCGCCATTGCCCACCAGCAGGCCGCTGAACGAGCCGGTGCCGCGCAAGGCGTTCCAGTCTTCAAGTTGGGCGTCGACATCCTGGAAATCGGTCATTGCAATTCGGCGTCTCAAAGCAAAAGGTCTGATGGGTGGCGACTTTATCACGACCGGGACTTGAGCCAGATCAAGTTACTGCGCGACCGAAGGGTCGATCCTGTGGGTACCCGCTGGATCGGCCCTCCGATTCGGCCCCAGCCTGGAGACTCGCTCATGAGCAGCACGTTTTTCATCCCCGCCGTGAATATCATGGGCATCGATTGCCTCGACGAAGCCATGGTCGCCATCGGCAAATACGGCTTTCGCAAGGCGCTGATCGTCACCGATACCGGCTTGGCCAAGGCCGGCGTGGCGAAGATGATTGCCGGGAAGCTGGCGATGCTGGACATCGACTCGGTGATCTTTGATGGCGCCAAGCCTAACCCGAGCATCGCCAACGTCGAGCTGGGTCTGGGGCTGCTCAAGGAAAGCCGCTGTGATTTCGTGGTGTCCCTCGGTGGCGGCTCGCCCCATGATTGCGCCAAAGGCATCGCCTTGTGTGCGACCAACGGCGGACAGATCCGCGACTATGAAGGCGTCGATCAGTCCACCCAACCACAACTGCCGCTGATCGCCATCAACACCACCGCCGGCACGGCCAGCGAAATGACCCGCTTCTGCATCATCACCGACGAATCCCGACACGTGAAAATGGCCATCGTCGACCGCAACGTCACGCCACTGCTGTCGGTCAACGACCCGGCGCTGATGGTCGCCATGCCCAAAGGCCTGACCGCGGCCACCGGTATGGATGCGTTGACCCATGCGATCGAAGCCTACGTCTCCACCGCCGCCAACCCGATCACCGATGCCTGCGCACTCAAGGCCATCACTTTGATCAGCAACAACCTGCGCCTGGCCGTCAGCAATGGCAGCGACCTGGCGGCACGGGAAAACATGGCGTATGCACAGTTCCTCGCCGGCATGGCGTTCAACAACGCTTCGCTGGGCTACGTCCACGCCATGGCTCACCAGCTGGGCGGCTTCTACGACTTGCCCCATGGGGTCTGCAACGCCGTACTCTTGCCTCATGTGCAAAGCTTCAACGCGCTGGTGTGCGCCGATCGCCTGACCGATGTTGCCGGGGCAATGGGCGTCGACACCCATGGGTTCAGCCCGGAAAAGGGTGCTCAAGCCGCCATAGCAGCCATCCGCAGCCTGTCCAGGGACGTGGAAATCCCCGCCGGTTTGCGTGAACTCGGTGCCAAACTCAACGACATCCCGCTCCTTGCCAGCAATGCCTTGAAAGACGCCTGTGGCCTGACCAATCCGCGGGTGGCGGATCAGCGGCAGATCGAGGAGATCTTCCGCAGCGCGTTCTAGATGGATTTACCCCTGGGCGCGAGCACCACGCAGAGCATCGCGCCCACCGCCAACAAGGTGCATAACAACGACAGTGGCCAGGCCTGCGGCCAGGCGATCAAGCTGGCGATCCCGCCGATGACCGCAGCCATCAGTTGGTGAATGAAACCGCTCAACGCCATCGCATACGCGCCGCCGACCGGTGAACCGGCCAATTTTTTATTCGTTCACGCGCCAAAGGCATGAGCGAGTTGGCCCGCGAAACCGGTCTTTCCCGTGAGCAGCTTTATCGCTCATTCAGCGAAGAAGGGAATCCCACGCTCAAAACCATGTTGGTCGTTATGCGAGCCCTTGGCATCGACCTGACCGCTCGACCGCACGTATCCCCGCTGTAACCCCTACGACCACACCTCCGATCTCCCTCGGTTCAACCGAGCGGCATCCCCAGGTCAAGACCGACCTTGAGGAACGCCCCACCGTCCCGGAGACCTGAGATAGACTGGCGCGCATTCATCCAGGCTCGACAAGGACTTCCCATGACCCCATCGCTACTAATGGCCGTTCTCGCCTCGGGCTTTATCTATGGCATTACGCCAGGGCCGGGGGTGCTGGCGGTATTCGGCATCGGTGCGGCGCATGGCCGGCGGGCCGGGGCAGGGTTTCTCTGCGGGCATTTGCTGGGGGATGTGGTCTGGTGCAGTACCGCATTGATCGCGATTGTCGGTGCGCGGGAAATCGGCAGTACAGCCTTCGATGTGTTGGGCGTGCTCAGCGGCCTCTATCTGTTCTGGCTCGGCGTGCGCGCGGTGCGTGCTCGTCGCAGTCATGTCGAAGCGCCTCAAGGCCCGGCGCGGCAGCCGTTCTGGCATGGCATTCTGTTTGGCCTGACCAATCCGAAAGCCTATCCGGTGGCGGTGGCGACGTTTACCGCGCTGCTCTCGAGCCGGGCAGAACTGTTGCATTGGTCAATGTTGCCGTGGTTGATTGTCCTGAGCTTCATCGGCGGCCTCATGGCCTACGCTATCCTCATTGGCATCGTCGGCGCGCGGCAGGTGCGCAGCCTGTATCAACGGCATGAACTGGCAATCACCCGGTTGTGCGGAGTAATGTTCATCGGTTTCGCCATCAACGCCCTGGTGCATGCATTGCCGGGGCTGATGCCGAACAAGGCGTGAGGCTGATTGCACGGACGCGTCAGCGGTAATGATCGGTCAGGGATGGTTTTTTATTGCTGCATTGTCCGGAAGCGCCCACCGCACCATGGCAACCAGAAATTCAGCGCCCCAGGCGAGCTACATCGATCTCTTGCTGGACGCCGTCTGTGCGGTCGACAAACAAGGTCGCTTCGTTTTTGTCAGCGCAGCCTGCGAGCGCATTTTCGGCTATACCCCCGACGAGTTGATCGGGCAGCCGATGATCGATCTGGTGCATCCCGCCGATCGGCAGCGCACCCTCGATGCCGCTCGGGAAATCATGGACGGCGAGCCCAAGCTCAACTTCGAGAATCGCTACCTGCGCAAGGATGGCCAGGTGGTGCACATCCTCTGGTCGGCCCGCTGGTCGGAAGTCGACCAGCTGCGTATCGCCGTGGCCCGCGACATTACCGAACGCAAACAGGCCGAAGCCCGACAAGCGGCGCTGTACGCGATTTCCGAAGCCGCCCACGCCACGGAAGATTTGCTGGCGCTGTTCCAGCGTATCCATTTGCTGATCGGCGAATGGCTGCCGGCACTGAATTTCTCGGTCGCCTTGTATGACGAACACTGCGGGCAGCTGAATTTTCCTTATCACGTCGACGACCACGAACTGCAACCCGAACAACCCGGAACCATCACCGGGCGCCTGTGCGCCGAAGTCATTCGCAGCGGTCAGCCGATCCTGCTGACCCCGGAACTGGACAATGTGCCTGACGGGTACGAGGCGCTGGTCGCGAACCAGCAATCGTCCTGTTGGCTGGGCGTGCCGTTGAGCTCGCAAAACGGCACCATCGGTGCGCTGATCGTCAAAAGCGTGCCCGGTGGCGAGCGTTACACGGAACAGGACAAGGAACTGCTGCAGTACGTTTGCGCCCAGGTCGCGACAGCCATCGAACGCAAGCAATTGCATGCCCGGCTGCAGCGCATGGCCCAGTACGATCAACTCACCCAGTTGCCCAATCGCGAGTTGCTCCGTGAGCGGCTCAAGGCTTCATTGGCCCTGGCCCGCGCAGACGGCGGCCTGATGGGATTGTTGTACATCGATCTCGACCGCTTCAAGGAAGTCAACGACACCCACGGCCACGCGGTGGGCGACATGCTGCTGCAAGCGGTCGCCAATCGGCTCACGCACTGCGTGCGCGAAACCGACACCGTGGCGCGCATCGGCGGTGATGAGTTTGTCGTATTGCTGCACAGCATCCACGCCAGCGAAGACGCCGGCAGCGTGGCGGAAAAAGTCCGCCAGGTCCTCTCACAGCCTTTGCGCCTGGACGGGCACAGCGTGAATATCCAGCCGAGCATCGGCGTTGCGCACTACCCCGAGCATGGCACCGAAGAAAGCCAGTTGTTCAGGCATGCCGACGAGGCGATGTACAGCGCCAAACGCCAGCAGCACCTGCGACTCGGTGAGTGAGCATTCACCACCGTTCGTCGCGGCGATCTTATGTTTTCTAAACCTTTGCGGTGTTCGAAATTCTGATTCTAGGCGGGCTTTTGCTCGTTGCGCTCATCAAAAGAGGTAGAGAATCATGCCTAACTCAAGAAACTCGAACTCGGGAAACTTCGCCAACGATCGAACGAAGGCGTCTGAAGCGGGTCGCAAAGGTGGGAAAACTACCACTACGACTGTCGAAAAAGACCCTGCGAAACCCGATATGGGCCGCAAAGGCGGTCAGAAATCGAAATAGTCGCTGAGGTAGTTTTGATCGAGAGGCGGGGGCGCAAGCTCCCGCTTGAATTTTTCAAGAGGAGGGCGCGACCATGAGCCGGATGGCCACCCGATTACGTAATGCCAGTTTTGCCACGTTACTGGGCCTGTTCGCCAGCAGTGCGTTTGCCCAGTCCCCTGCCGAATTCATCAATGATGCCTCGGCCAAAGGCATGGCCGACATCGAAGCCAGTCGCCTGGCGCACCAGTTGTCCGAGTCCAAACAGGTCAAGGATTACACCATCGTCGTCATCAACGACCGCACCACCGCCAACCAGCATCTGGCGAAAATCGCCAAGCAACTGGATTTGCCTGTGGCCCCGCGCGAAGAAGTGGTCGACAAGGCCAAGGCCTTGATGCCGGAAGTGAAGGCTGACGCAAGCTTCGACCAGGCCTACGCGGCCAGTCAGGTGAAAACCACCCAGGAAGCCATCGAGCAGCTGCAGCAGGCTGCGCAAACGACCGACGTGCCGCAAATCAAAGCCTTTGCTGAAGAAACCCTGCCCAAGCTGCAAAACCATCTGCAGATGGCCAGGGCACTGCAAGCCAGTCGCTAAGAGTTGGCAGTGTTAAACATAAACGGCGCGTGACTCAGGTCAGGCGCCGTTTTTTTGTTGCTCAGCATTCATCCCACTTCGGCTTTTGCTTGCGGTTGGAGACGAGGCCCTCCAGCTCGAAGACTTCGTTCTCGCCCATGGCGCGATAGTGCTTGCGCAACGCTTCCAGTTGCTTGAGATCGAGCAATTCGAGCCCCAGCATCGCATTTCGCGCTTCCTTGTTGACCCGCAACAACTCATCGATTTTGAGGTGCAGGATGTCGGTGTCACGGTTCTGCGTGTTCTGGATCAGAAACACCATGAGGAACGTGATGATGGTGGTGGAGGTGTTGATGATCAGTTGCCAGGTATCGTTGTAATCGAAAATCGGCCCACTCAGACCCCACAGACCAATCAGGATCAACGCGCCCATGAAGGTCTTGGGGCTACCGGCCCACAGAGCGAGTTTCTGCGAGATTTTTGCGAATTTCATTGCCGTGTTCCTTATAGGGATGCGCCTGATTTTGTGACAGCGCCGGCATGCTGAAAATTCTGCTTACATTTCTCGTTCGTCCAAATCGGTTTCCCAAAGGCCTCCACGCTCATCGCGTCAGAGCGATCAATCGCGACGAACTGCAAGACCAGCCCATCAGGCCGGTTTTTTCAAACTGAATGGCCGGGCGCGATGGCGCGCCTTGCAATCAACCCATACATCTTCAGGGGAGGTCAGATCGACGGGAGCGCTGTATCTTGGTGACCCCGTTTTGCAGAAACGCACCGTCAGGAGAACGCAATGAGTTGGTCCGCCAAACAATACGTCGCTTTTGAAGATGAACGCACGCGCCCGGCCCGTGACCTGCTGGCTGCCATTCCCGGCACTGGCGTGCGCTCGGCCATCGACATCGGTTGCGGCCCCGGTAACTCCACCGAATTGCTGGTGGAACGCTTCCCCAACGCCACGGTGCGCGGGCTGGACAGTTCGACCGACATGATCGAGGCCGCCCGCCAGCGTTTGCCGCAGGTGCAATTCGATACCGCTGACATTGATACCTGGAGCGAGAGTGGCCCCTTCGATGTGATCTTTGCCAACGCAGTGCTGCAATGGCTGCCGGATCACGGGAAGCTGCTGCCGGCATTGGTGAACAAACTGGCGCCCGGTGGCAGCCTGGCGATCCAGATGCCGGACAACCTCAATGAACCCTCCCACCACTTGATGCGCGAAGTCGCAGCCGATGGCCCCTGGGTCGGCAAACTGGCGGGCGTCGCCGGGCAGCGGGCGGAAATGGAAAGTGCCAGCGATTACTACTCGATGCTGCGACCTCATTGTTCCCGGGTCGATGTGTGGCGCACGACGTACCACCACCCGCTCGCGGGCGGCGCTTCTGGTGTGGTCGAGTGGTTCAAGGGCAGCGGTTTGCGGCCGTTTCTCGAGCCGCTGAATGAGGTGGAGCGGGCGCAGTACCTCAAGCAATATCAGGCGGCCATCGAGCGGGCTTACCCGGCGCTGGCCGATGGCTCGGTGCTACTGCCGTTCCCGCGATTGTTTATCGTCGCGACCCGTTGATACCGCTCCTACATCAACCATCAAAAATTCAATCTGAGCATCGTTCGCCAAAAGTTTTTAACAGGCGATACCCGATGCTTGTCCCAATTACGCTGCCACCATTCATCCTCGTTTTTCACCTCAGTCTCGATGTCGCTACCCGTCCGGGCCGCGCCATGCTGACGAAATAACATGGGAAACGCGCAGTGCTGCTTGATGCGCTTCTTGAACATCACATCAACGGGCATGCCGCTGTAGGGCGTGTCCACCAAGACTTGGCAACCTTCCCGCGAGAGGATGTAAGCGTGCAGAGCCACAACGCGTCCTCGGGCGATGAACGGGAACCAGGTCAGCCAGGTTCGGCCCATGCTGTAGCCCAAGTGCAGCGCCTGGAAACGGCGGGTCAGTATGAATCGGTTGATCCAGCGCACAGGTGCAGACTTCAACTCATACGGTGCTACGTCGTCTTCAAAGATCAAAATCCTGGCCAGTCCGCGCTCCAGGGCAAGCCTGGCCAGCGCTTGGTGCGACTCATAGCAGCCACGAACAGGGTCAGGATGCTTTTCCACGACGTGAAAGGTCACCCGGTTTTTAATCAGGCTTTGCACTGATTGCCTGAACAATTCCCGTCGATCCGAGCGATCCCTGAGAGATATGCAATAAACGTCATCCACCGCAAATTCAATTTTTTCGCTTACAGCCGTAGTGCTTTGTGACACCCACCCACTCCCAAAACATGCGCCGAAAGCCCTGGCTACAAGGCCTTCTATTTCTATGAGTCAAAATTATGTCAAACCTGATACACCCTCACCAAAGTAACTTGTTACCAGAGGCGACACGGTTCAGAAGTAGGACGATGGCTTGGGACTGCTACCGTTCCCGCGGTTGTTTACCGTCGTGATTCGCTTATGCAAAAAAAGGACAGGTGACGCGAAAGGACCGTCAAAACCATCCTGAGATGTGACTGAAAATGGAGTGGCGTGGGTGAAGGCCACTCGTCACGCAGAATCAACCAAATCTTATAGCGATGCCCTGACCACCAATGGACAATCAACTGGCTGGGCTCCGGATACGGCGAGGGTCTCGATCAGGTGCCGGGCAGCCTGGCGACCGATCTCGTAGTACGGCAGTTGCACCGTGGTCAGCGGCGGGATGAACAGCTCGGCAATACCGATCATGTTGTCATAGCCGAGCACGGCGACATCGTCGGGAATTTTCAGGCCACGGCCCAACAACAGCTGATAGGCACAAAAGGCAATGCGGTCGTTTCCACAGATCAGAATATCGAATTGGGGGCGACCATCAATGATGTGCCGGTCGAGGATGGCTGCGGTTTCACCATAGGCGTCATGATCGGAAAGGTCGTATTGCAGGAGCGCGTCAGGCGCCAGTCCGAATGCCTTACAGGCACGCTGCAGGCCTTTTTGTCGCAGATCCCAGGCCAGACTCTGTTTTGGCAGATTGATGCACAGAGGCCGCCGATAGCCCTGGCTCAACGCGTGATGTACGGCTCGATACTGCCCCGTTTCGTCGTCTGGCACATAACTCACCAGGCTACTGTCATCGGCCAGGCAATTGGCGAGTACCAGGGGTTTGCTCTTCAAGCGCTCGGGAATGCACACCTGGCGAAAACCCATGGCGCTGAAGATCAACCCGTCGGGACGGTGCGACAACATCAGGTCGATGTTCTGGTCGGTGGGCGGGTTGCTCAAGAGGTTAAGGATAAAGACATTCCAGCCAGCTTGCTGCGCGGTCTGTTCGATGGACAGCAGCAACTCGACCGCGAACGGTGTGGTCGCGGTATCCAGCGCGAACACACCGATGGTGCGCGACTGGAGGTTGTCGCCGCGCATCTTGCGCGCCGACAGGCTCGGTACGAATTGCAGTTCATCAATGGCGCGACGCACCCGCTGAAGGGTTTCGGGGCTCAGTTTTTCCGGATTGTTGAGCGCTCGAGAAACCGTCATCAGGGACACGCCGGCCAGCTGTGCAACGTCTTTCACTGAAGTCATGCGAGGCAAGGCCGGTCAGGTTGACGCAGGATCATGACACAGGGCCCGGGCTTCTCGCGACTCGAATGACGCTGCTCGTAGCCATCCACCGCTCACAGCCATCCACCGCTCACAACCATCCAGAGTCGAGAGGCCATGCCTTGGGAATCGAGACACGCCCGCCACTCCCGTGGTTAAACAGCTTCACGCCCAGACTGTCGGGCCGCGGATAGAGGCGACTGCTGAGGCTGAAGCGCCCGTTTTCGTCGAACACCTCAATGGACGAGCGATCGAGGAACACACGCAGTGCCAGTCGCTCTTGTGTCGGGTCTATCGACACGCTGCGCTGACCTGTGACTTGCGCACCCGAGCGGCTGCGGTCAAGTACCAGGCGCTGCAACGCCGCATCGTAGTAGAGCAGGGTTTGTTCATGGCCATCGTCGCTGCAGCGCAAGGCGATTCCCAGGTGGCCGTCGGTGCAGCCGAGCACATCCAGGTGCACATGGATTTCGAGCATATCGCCATTCACTTCCGGCACCCACCGGGTTCCCGACTCCTCCCACCACGGCGTGCTCGGCAATGGCGCCTTGCGCAGATCGGTAAGTTCCCGTGCCGGATACACGCAAAGACGATCGGCGTGCAGTTCAAGTTCGCGCGGCAAACCGAGCATGCCGCACCAGTGATGGGCCTGGCTCGGCATCGGGCTTTCCCACATGTCGAGCCACGCCCACACAAGGCGCCGACCATCGGCGGCCAATAGCGTCTGCGCTGCATAGAAATCGTGGCCGTTATCCAGCTCGATAAACGGCCCGCCAGTGAAGTGCCACTCGTTGTCGAGTCGGCCCACCCGGTAACCCGTCTGGTACTTGTTGAGCCGATCGTAACCTTGGGGTGGCATGCCTTGGGGGGAGTACAGCAGCACATCGCGTCCGTTCAGTCGAAACAGATCCGGACACTCCCACATATAGCCATCGCCCTCGCTGCCGCTGGACACATAGTCAAGGAACTCCCAGACGTGCAGATCCGTGGAACGGTACAGCGGGAGCAGCGGCATATCGCCCAGACGTGCGCCGGCAATGAGGTACCAATAGTCATCCTCCTGCCATACCTTGGGGTCACGAAAGTGCATGATCGTGTCTTGCGGCGCGGTCTCGATGACTGCGCCATGCTTGACGAACCGGATGCCGTCGACGCTGGTGGCCAGGCACTGGACTTGACGGATCGAGCGTTCGTCCCCCACGTCCCCCAGCCAGGTGTGTCCGGTGTAGATCAGTGCCAGGGTATCTCCACACACCACCGCGCTACCGGAAAAACAACCGTCACGGTCGAAGTCATCGCCGGGTGCCAGCGCAATGGGCAGGTGCTGCCAATGAACCAGATCGGCACTCTTGGCGTGCCCCCAATACATCGGGCCCCATTTCGCTTCGAAGGGGTAATGTTGATAGAAAACGTGATATTCGCCACGAAAGTACACCACCCCGTTAGGGTCGTTCATCCAGCCCACTTGAGGGGCAAGATGATAACCGGGTCGATAATCGTGGATGACGCGAGACAGGCCGTCACTCAGCGCACGTTGGGCCAGGTCAAGGGAAGAAGGCATTGGATCGCTCATGGTATTCAAAGACAAGGTCATAGGGCGCGTGCTCGTACCGGGCGCGCAGAGACGCCATCCGGCAGGATCTCAATGGCTTGTGGGTGGCGCTTCAAGGCCATGCCGTCGGCGTCGAACAGGTGCAGGTTGTCGATGTCCAGCTGCAGCTCGACCCGATCGCCTGCCTGCCATCCGGCGCTGACCTCGCAACGACAGATCAGTGACTCGTCCTGACCTGTCTCGAGGTGCACATAGGTTTCGCTGCCCAGGTATTCGACGGCGGTCACGACCACGCCGGCGGTTCCATCCGCCGCCTTGAGCGACAGGTGCTCTGGGCGAATCCCCAAGGTCAGCTGCGTACCTGCCGCCAGCTTCGAGCTGTCGAAGGGCAGGGGCGTGATACCCCATACGAGGGTATCGACCAGGCTGGTTTCGCCTGGCGCTTGCAGGCGTGCCGGCAGAAAATTCATCCGGGGCGAACCGAGAAAACCGGCGACAAAGCGGCTGGCCGGACGTTCATAGAGTTCGCGCGGTGAGCCGAACTGTTCTACGCGACCACCGTTGAGCACGACAATTTTGTCGGCCAGGGTCATGGCTTCGACCTGATCGTGGGTGACGTAGATCATGGTCGAGCCCAGTCGGGCATGCAGCCGGGCAATTTCGTTGCGCATCTGCACGCGCAAGGACGCATCCAGGTTGGAAAGCGGCTCATCGAACAACAAAATGTCCGGTTCCCGCGCCATGGCTCTGCCCATGGCCACGCGCTGACGCTGCCCTCCAGACAGTTCCTTTGGCTTGCGTTGCAGCAGTTTGTCCAACTGCAGGATTTGCGCCGTTTTCAGCACGCGCTCGCGCAGGCTGCTCTTTTCCGTCTTGGCCAGTTTGAGACCAAAGCTGATGTTGTCGTAGACGCTCATGTGCGGGTACAGCGCATAAGACTGAAACACCATGCCGACGCCACGCTCGCGCGGCTCCAGGTCGTTGACCCGTCGCCCGTCGATCAGCAGGTCGCCGCCGCAGATCGAATCCAGTCCGGCGATCAGTCGCAGCAGCGTCGACTTGCCGCAGCCCGAAGGACCAACGAACACCACGAATTCACCCGCGGCGATCTCCAGGCTGACGTCGCGAAGAATCCGCGCGCCGCCCAATTGTTTGTTCACGTTGTCTAGCTTCAACTTGATCACGATGCTGTTCCTTGTAGTTGTTGGGCATCAACCCTTTAACGCGCCGGCAGTGAGACCGGAAACGATTCGGCGCTGGAAGATCAGCACCAGAATCACCAGTGGGACGGTGACCACCACCGATGCGGCCATCAACAGCCCCCAAGGCAGCTCATGGGGGCTCCCACCGGAAATCAAGGCGATGGCCACCGGCACCGTGCGTTGCGTGTCGGTGAGGGTGAAGGTCAGGGCAAACAGGAACTCGTTCCATGCGGCGATGAAGGCCAACAAGCCCGTGGTGACCAGTGCGGGCCAGAGCAGCGGCAGTAGCACCCGGGTCAGCGTGACCCAAGGCGAAGCGCCATCCATGATTGCCGCTTCTTCCAGTTCATGGGGCAGTTGTCCCATGAACGTGGTCAGCACCCAGACGGTGAAGGGCAGGGTGAAAATCGTGTAGCTCAGGATCAACGCCAAAGACGTGTTGTACAGTCCCAGGGCGCGGATCACTTCGAACAGCCCCGACAGCACAGCGACCTGGGGAAACATCGACACGCCTAAAACCATCATCAACACCGTGCCACGCCCACGGAACTTCACCCTTCCCAAGGCATAGGCGGCAGTCACACTCAGGAACAGCGCCAGCGTCACCACGCACAGCGCAACCAACAGCGAGTTACTGATAGCCCGCAGGAATGAGGCTTGGTGGAGTATCGCCGCGTAATTGGAGAAGTCGGGGCTTGCGATCCAGTAGCTCACCTCGAACAAGGCACTGGACGGCTTCAGCGAAGTCACGATGGCGTAATAGAAAGGGAAGACCGCATACAGCAGCAAAACCCCGATCAGACACCAGAAGCCGATGCGCAACAGCGCTTTTTTGAGTAGGCGCTGGTTCATGAGCGAACCTCCAGTTGACGGCGTCCGAGGTAGAGATAAAGCATGGCGATCACCGCAACGACCAGAAACAGCAGGGTCGAGGCCGCGCTGCCATAGCCCACATCCTGGAACTCCACCAGATGCTGGCGGGCATAGACCGACATGCTCATGGTGCTCGAAGAGTTCGAGGTCAGCACATAGATGACGTCGAATACCCGCAGGGAATCGAGGATGCGGAAGATCGCCGCCACCAACAATGCAGGCATCAGCAGTGGAAGCGTGACACGCCAGAACACTTTCAGCGGATGAATGCCATCGACCCTGGCGGCTTCGTAGCAATCGCTCGGCAACATCTGCAAGGCAGCCAGCATCAGTAGCGTGACAAAAGGTACGGTCTTCCAGACGTCGACGATGATCACCGCCCACATCGACAGATCCGCATCTGCCGTCCAGGCCAGGGGGGCATCAATCAGGCCGACGCTCAGCATCATGTGATTGATGATGCCGAACTGGTCGTTCAGCATCCATGACCAGATCTTCGCCGAGACGATGGTAGGAATCGCCCAGGGAATCAGAATCAACGCACGCACCAGGGAACGGCCGGTGAACCTGATATTCAGCAGCAACGCCACCAGCAGTCCCAGGACGACTTCCAGTCCCACCGACACCACGGTGAAATGCAAGGTGTTGCGCACAGCGTTCCACCATTGTGGATCGACCAGGATGCCCGACCAGCTGGAACCGTTGTGGAACAGATAATTGCTCAAGCCTACAAAGGATCCGCCACGGGTGTCCGCCAGGTTGGCATCGGTCAGGCTGAACCAGAATGTCCGCAGTAGCGGCCAGGCCGCCACCAGGGCCAGACACAGCAACATCGGTGTCAGAAACAGCCAGGCGGCGCGTACTCGGCGACGCTGTACAGGCGTTTCCCTGGTGAGCAGGCGCTCGTCGCAGGGGGCGTGGGTAGTAGAGACAGACATGGTGATTTCCTTCCTTGTGGCTTACCAGTTCCGGCGTTTGATGCGCGTGAGTTCGCTTTCCAGTTCGGCCAGCGCCTGATCGACAGGCAACTCGCCCGCCAGCACGCCATGCACTCGATCGAAGAACGCATTGGAGACCCTTGGATAGCGATCGGCGGTGATTGAGGCGGGGCGCATCACCCCATCGTTGAGAATGCTGTGGAGCTGACTGTAATAAGGCATTGCCGCGAGCAGCTCGGGATCTTGATACAGCGACTCGATCACCGGGTTATAGGCGGCAACCAGAGCACGATGTTTTTGCTGTTGCGCACTGGTCAGGTAGCTCACCAACTCTGCGGCAAGTGTTGGATGGGCGCTGTAACGCGACACCGCCAGGCCCCACCCACCGAGGGTGGAAGCATGGGTGCCGGTCGTGCCGCCCCGGGGCAGGGGAGCGACCCCGACCTTGTCTTTTACGGCACTGTCCTGGCTTTGCACCAGGGCCCAGACATAAGGCCAGTTACGCATGAACAGCGCATTTCCCGACTGGAATACGCCACGTCCTTCTTCCTCGGTGTAATTGAGTACGCCGCGCGGGGAGATGTCACCCACCCAGCTTTTCGCCAGGGTCAAAGCAGCCCTTGAGGCCTGACTGTTGACCACGATGTCTCCTCGTGGATTGACCAGTCCGCCTTCCGGTTGGCTGCTGATCCACTCCAGCGCATTACACGTCAGGCCCTCGTAGGCGCGTCCCTGAAAGATGTAACCCCACACATTGGTGTTCCCGGCGTTGCGCTCGGCTTGCTGAACATCCCTGGCGGTCGCGGTCATTTCCTCCCAGGTCTGGGGAACCTGCTTGTCGTACTTATCGAGCAAGTCCTTGCGGTAGTACAGCAGGCCTGAATCGGTGAACCACGGCATCGTCACCAGCCGACCGTTCACCGTGGCGTTATCGACCTGTGCCTGGAAATAGCCTTGGGTAGCGTTGGCGGGAAGCACCTCGCGCAGATCCATCAGATGTTTGGCCAGCATTCCCGGCCACACCATATCGATTTGAATGATGTCGATGTCGGCGGACTGCGCACTGAGGATCTGTTGGTAAAACGACAACCTCTCGGTCGCCGAATTAGGCGTGGAAACCACCTCGACGTTGTGGCCGGTCTGTTTCGACCACGCCTCGACAGCCTCCTTGCAGAGCTGCAGCTCCGCACCCACCGCACCGCACGAGATCGTCAAATCCACCGCGCTCGACACGGATGGAAGTCCGGCACAGAGGGTGAGCAGTACTGCTGGAAGGAGAGATTTCAGCTGTTTCATAGAGCCCCCTTTATTTTTGTTTTTAGAAAAGTTAACGTTAACATCGCCAAATGTAGCAGCGTATTTGCGATGTGGCACCCTTTTTTTCGTCGATTGCGACAATTCGCAACTCACGAAAAATGGCCGGTCGCGGGAACAACACAATAAAAACAAAACAGGAAATCCACATGCAAAAAGCATCAAGCTGGCTACTCGCAGGCGTGCTCGGCACATCGGCGGCGACCTCTCAGGCCGCGACTCTGGAAGAACGCATGGCCGCGTTTGAAGCCCGTGCCAGCGCAGCGGAAAATCGTGCAGCCCTAGCCGAACAGCAAACCCGGGCACTCGCCAGGGAATTGCAGCAGATCAAACTGTCCACCCCCGCCTTGCAGCCCGCTGCGTCTACTGCAGCGGTTATATCGGCACCAGCTTTGGACACCCGACTGGCAAAAATCGAAGCCCGTCAGCAAAGCATCGAAAAGCAGGGCAGCAGCGGACACCTGACTGACGGCTTCAGCTTCAAGGGCTACGCGCGTTCCGGATTGCTGATGAATGATGAGCTGGGTGGTGGTCGTGGCGGCCCTTACACAACCCCTGCCGGTTCAGTCGGTGGTGCAGTCGGGCGCCTCGGTAACGAAGACGACACCTACATGCGCATCGATCTCTCGAAAGAAATCCTTGCGCAGAACGGCACCCGCTCCAAATTCACGGTGTCCATCGCCGACGGTGTGGAGAGCTCCAATGACTGGACGGCCGACGAGAGCAACCTGAACGTGCGTCAGGTATTTACCGAACTCGATCATCTCGCCGCCTTCAAGGGTAACTCCGTGTTCGAAAATTCCACGCTGTGGGCAGGCAAGCGATTCGATAGGGACAATTTCGATATCCACTGGCTGGACTCGGATGTCGTCTTTCTGGCCGGCACCGGGGGTGGAATCTACGATGTGCAGATGAACAAGAACTGGCGCTCGAACTACTCCTTGGTCGGGCGTAACTACGGGGACTTTAGTGAGGGCGGTATCAATGCCGATGTGGAAAGCTACATCCTGACCTCCAACCAGTTCTTCGACAGTGGTCAGTGGCAGTGGATGTTCAATGGCATTGGCTCAAAGAAAAACGATATCGGCACCCGCACCAATGAAGCGGGGCTGACGCCTGCGGATTCTGGTTTGCACAGCATGCTGGCCAATCACCAGAAAGACTTTTTCGGCAGGGAAGGCTTCTTCAAGACGGCACTGCTCTATGGTCAAGGTCTGGGAGCCGAGGTCAAGAACATCGGCTCGGATGGCGAACTGATCGACGATGCGCGCGCGCTGCGCCTGGCGCTTTACGGTGAGACACCCATTGCACCCGGCTGGCGCATCGGCCCCAGCTTGTTGGCAGAACAGAGCAAGGACAGATACGTAAAGGGTGACGACTACCGCTGGATGACCCTGAACGTGCGGTTGGCCAATGCAATCAACAGCAATTTCGAGATGGCCTACGAGATGAGCTGGCAAACCATGGACCTCGACCCCAAGGGCTACATGCAACGTAATGCGGTCGACGGTAACTTCTGGAAATTCACGATCGCCCCGACATTCAAACCCGACGTTGGAGACCTCCTCACACGCCCCGAATTGCGAGTGTTTGCAAGTCTCATGGACTGGTCTTCGGATCTGGACAGATACAGTTCCACAGACAACTTCGGCAAGTCGGACTTCAATGCCGGCGGTGTATGGCAGTACGGCATACAGATGGAAACCTGGTTCTGATCGTGCCATTCCCGCGGTTGGTTACCGTCTCGACTCGCTGATGCAAAAAAGGGCAGGTGACGCTAAAGGTCATCTGCCCTTTTTTGGGTTTTATCGCATTAATTGTCGCGTGATGACATCAAGACGGTTGCGCATCCATCCGTCGCGCAACGATATCCAGAACATCGCAGCCATCGCGCAAGGGGATACAGCAAAGCAAGGCGAAGTCACTGAGTATCACCGAGTCCGTGGAAATGTCGCCGCGCATTGCCAGGTTTTCCAGGACCTGTGTCACCGCACCAATTCTGTAACGGGCGGTGCTGAGCAGTGAATGCAGCGGCTGGGTGGTGTTTACATACAGCGAGGGAAGGTCGTCGGCGTTGCTGGTTAAAGCCATATATTCTTTCATGAGTGATTTACCGTTTGTAGGTTGAAGACCTACCACTCAATCGTCGCCAAACAATTGGGTGGTAGCTGTACGCAGGTTGGCGAACCGGACAACGGTAAAACCGGCAGACCCGAAGGTCTCCCACGCACAGCCACCAAAAAAGCGCAGCAAAGTGCAGTCAGAAAGCTCCGAATAAACTCGGAGCTTTCTGAATCGTTGTCATCGAGTCGCCAAACCCGATACGTCATGTGGACGCGGATCGGACTATAGGCCTCGTGACAAAGGCACGGCAATGCGCAAGTCTACGGAAAATTCCCAGAGTAGTGTAGGACGTTGCCTTTTTTGAGAATTGGCGCCGTTCCAAATCCAGTATGGCCACAGTTATGTTGTAATCTTGAGCCCAGCAAAGCATGGGCTGAGTCAGGTATGACGCCAGAAGAGAAGACAATCGAGCGAATCGCCTTTGAGTTCGCCAGAGCGAATCGGGCGTCTTTAGCCCGGCAGATCGCAGATATCGCAGTGTACTTCAGTGAGGAGAAACCATTTACGGTGTTCATGGCAGGCTCGCCCGGAGCTGGCAAGACGGAAGTATCTAAAGCCATTGCTGAGGATTTGGATGAGAGGAGCATGAGCCTTCAAGCGAAGCGCGTGCTTCGTATTGATCCTGATGATTTTAGAAGTTTGATCCCCGGCTATGTAGGAGGTAACTCGTACTTGTTCCAGCGCGCGGTTACCAAGATTCTGGAAAAGGTTCTGGATCGGGCGTTTGAAAAACGCCTGTCGTTTATTCTGGACGGAACAATGGCCAATTTTGATGTTGCGAAGCGCAATATTGATCGGGTCTTGGGAAGCCGCAGGAACGCTCAGATTATGTACGTTTACCAGCGGCCAGAACTCGCCTGGCAATTTGTTCAGGCTAGGGAGCTCACCGAGGGCAGGAATATTCCGTTGGAGGAGTTCGCCAGACAGTTCATCGCAGCGAGAAAGAATGTCATTGAGCTCAAGCGATTGTACGATAACCAAATCCATATTGATTTGCTGATCAAAAACCTTGATGGCGGCAGCCAATGGGTAGAGCTAGACGCAAGTGGCGATATGATTGACGCTCTGATCCCCCGGACCTATGATCAGGTTCAGCTCGTTGAGCTGTTAACAGAGGCAGGAAATCAATGAGTACAGCTAAGGTCGAGAAAATCAGCGCTTTGACTGAGTTTTTCTCCAACACGCCTGCCGAGACCAGGCGAGAGATCTTGATGGGCGTAATTAGCAAGGCTAATGCCTCTCAACGTGATGTCATACAGAAAGCAGAGGCTATCAAAGCCGCACGGGCCGCAGCTCCGACAACCTGATCCAGGCTTCCCCTCCCGGCTAAAATGCACATCCGTTCAGGATTCGACTGAGCTCTGCCAGATAATTCTGTGGCTAGACCAACCCAATCCCGCTCCAAAATCCGGTAACAATGGAGCGGTTTTTATCTAATGTCTCCCGTCTAAACCGTTCTGAAAAGGACCTGAAAATGGGCCTTGCTGATCCATTCTAAATTTAATGGCCTCAACCGGATCGGAGGGCGGCATCGGGTAATGCTCGTCTTCATATTTTTCGATGAGCAGCGTCAGAATTTCCAGCTCATCGCCTTCAGGCGAACCGATGTCTGCCTCCCACAGCTGCTCAACTCGAGCAATAGCAGCGGTCAGGTCTTCTTGGCTGCGAATAGGCTTAATGTTCATCACACGGTCTCTACATTGATCTAATCGTACTGGGCGCGGGTGCCGACGAATCGTATGAAGCCGAGCTGCCGTTGAACGCCTTACCCGGATCCGCCGAAAATCACTCTTCGTCGGCCCCCATCTCCCGATTCTCGAACGGAACGCACGGCCTCCACGACGCGTTTCGCCATGCCCCCATCTTCAAGCTGCGGATAGCCTTTTCTTAACCAGTGCGATGTCGTAACGGTTCGCAAGGTGCCTGAAACCGACTTGCATTGACGAAATCCTTTACTGAGGCAAGAAAAACGCTAACAAAACAGCAGTTTTATACGAAAACGATAATTTTCGTAGCTGTGAAAACGCTAATGCTGGATGAAATTTGATACTAAATCCGTGATTTGTGAAAAAAACGCTAACAGACTTCAGTGTAGATGACAGCGTCCCTGCTACAGATACAAAAAACCTGCGCAATTCCCGGGGCGGTTCATAATGAAAGGCTGAGACATGGAAACTGATGTGCGCAGTAGCCACGGATTACCCAGGCAGGGCAGCGAAGCTCAGTTGATGAGGTTACGCGATGCATCGCATGGTGAGACACGCGCTCGCAGCAATGGCCATCGCAGCCGCGCTCGTCGGCTGCGCCTCCCAGCCTCAATCAACGACGAGCCTTGACTACAAAAGCCGCGCCGTGACGCGCAGCGATGGCGGCCTGGGGGTGTCGACCGCCGTACTGTCGGCCGCGGAAAGCGAAGCGGTCTACGGCGTGCCTCTGGCGAATAAATCGATACAGCCCGTCTGGGTCGAGGTCAAAAATCGGGAAGACCGCGCCTACTATCTGCTTTCGCCGGGCCTCGATCCAAATTTCTTCCCTGCATCCGAGGCGGCCGAAGCATTTTTCCCGGGGGGCACGCAGGACGAGCGGACGGCGCTCGACCGGCACTTTCGTCGGCTGGCCTTCCGCAACCCTGTCGCACCTGGCGCGACAACTTCGGGCTTCGTTTTGACCAATCTCGACGAGGGGTTCAAGTTCGTTAACCTCGATCTGGTGGCCGACGGGCGGTCGAGGCATTTCTCTGTCCTGGCCATCGTGCCGGGCCTGCGCACCGATTACCACATCAGCGAAGTGTTCAGGCAGGGCATCTATCCGCCCGAAGACATTGTGAACTACACCGATGACGCCAGTTTCCAGGCGGCGCTGGAGGCGCTGCCGTGCTGCGTCACCAACGAGGAGGGTTCCAGGAACGGCGATCCGCTGAACCTGGTGATCGTCGGCGGCCTCGATGATGCTTTCCCCGCATTCGCGCGTCGCGGCTGGCGTGGAACCGAGGAAAAGTGGTCGGGGGCGATCATGAAAATGGTTCATTCGGCGCTTGCCGGCGAGCGCTATCCCTATGCGCCGGTGAGCGATCTCTATCTGTTCGGGCGAGCCCAGGACCTTGCCTTGCAAAAGGCGCGTGACAACGTCCACCAGCGTAATCATCTGAGGCTGTGGCTGAGTCCGATGCAATATCACGGCAAGAAGGTGTGGATCGGACAGATCAGCCGTGATATCGGCAGCCGGTTGACCGTGCATACCGCGACGCTGACGACGCACAAGATCGACCCTGATGTCGACGAAGCGCGCAGTGCGCTGACACAGGATATGGCGTATTCGGTGACGCTGGCCAAGTTCGGATTCGTGAAGGGTGTGGGGGCCGCGCCCAAGAGCGCGCCGCGCGAGAACCTGACGACTGATCCTTACTACACGGATGGGCTGCGCTGTGTCCTGGTATTCGATCCCACGCACACCTCCCTGGCGCAAATAGAGTTCTTTCTATCGAAGGGCATCTATGAGAATGACGGACAATCACCGGGGCGGGTCAAGCCATGAGCCGCTTGCCGTCGGCGCCACCCGCCAGGGGGACTCTGCGGTGTGCAATGCGCGGCTTGTGCACCCTGGGTTGTGCAGCGATTCTTGCGCTCGTCGTTGCTTGTACGACCTGGCAGGCACCTGCCGATTTCAGTACTACCGAGTTGCGTGAACGTGCGCAGACGGCCACCAGGCACCAGGTGCGCGTCAGCGCCGCCGTGCTCAGTGCCGAAGACAGGCAGCGCATGCTGGGTGTGGAGTTGGACAAGACACGCGTGCAGCCCGTGTGGGTCGAAGTCCAGAACCAGACTGCCGATCCGCTCTTGTTGCTGCGACCGGGCACCGATCCCGACTATTTCTCGCCACTCGAAGTCGCCTGGACCATGCACGGGATATTCGCCCCGGCAGCGAACGCGCGCATCAATGCACACTTGGACCAATTGGGGTTCAAGAATCCCGTCCTGCCTGGCGAAACGAAAGCGGGCGTGCTGTTCATCAACCCGGAGCGCGTTACGCGGCTGCTGAATATCGATCTGCTGCAGAGAAAGACGCTGATCCCGTTCTCCCTCTTCTTGCGGGTGCCGGACGATGCCGGGGAAAAATGGTTTGCCGAAGGCTTGTTCCAGCATCAGGGTTCCGAGATCAAGGACTATGACGATCTGGCCGCGTTGCGTTCCGCGTTGGAGCGCCTTCCCTGCTGCGCCACTGACGCGAACGGCAAGGCGTCCGGCGATCCGATCAATGCCATTCTCGTCGGCGAGTTCGCCGATATCGCCGCCGCATTTGTGCGTCGCGGCTACCGGCGTGCCGCGAACCCCGCGGATGCGGCCGAACGTGTGTTCGGCCGCATGCCCGATGCCGTGGTTCGCAAGCGATCGCAAGCCGGAGCGCCGGCGACTTGGGTGCGCGTGTGGAACACGCCAATGCGCTTCGAAGGTCACTCCGTCTATCTCGCGCAGGTCGCAAGACCGACCGGCGGACGCTTTGCACCGCGCGATTCGCAAAACCTCGTCTTGCACGAAGATGTCGATGAGGCGAGAAATCTCCTGATCCAGGACATGATGTATTCGGCCGGTCTGGACAAGCTCGGGTTCGTCACCGGCGTCGGTCCCGCGTCCCAGGCACACTCGCGAACGACGTTCAGCGGCGCCCATTACTTCAGCGACGGTCTGCGTGCGGTCATGTTCTTTGCGACGCGGCCGCTCAGCCTGTCGCAGGTGCAGATGCTCGATTGGGAACCGTATCTGGACCGGCGCGACTCGCCTGCACAAAAGGAGGTCGACGATGCCCGCAAGTGACCTGTTCGGCAGGCCGGATGGCTCGGCCGGCCGTTTGTGCGGTACCCACCCATTGTTGTGCAGCGCTGGCATGGCATGGCTGATGATCGCTGGCTGCCATGCGCTCACCGCCTGCACCCCCGCGCCGCTGATTGCCTACTCGACGGACACACCGCCGCTGGTGCTGGTCCCTGCGTCGCAGGCCGGCGTGAAGGACCAGCGGGGGCGCTTTCGCGAGATTTTCTGCTCGATCCTCGACACCCGAGGAAGCGTCCTGCCCGATAGTCGCCCTTGCGAGGAGGCATTGACGCGCGTCGGTAGCGAACCGGGTGGCACCGGCAAACCCGTCGATCTCGGTCAATCGAAACGCCGTCTGGTTGGCGCTGTGGTGGCCGGCGTCGGCTACGAATGCTTCGAGCAATGGCTGCAAGCGCCGGGCAGCGTAGCGGTTCATCTGCGCCAGTTCGGATATGACCTGGTGCAGATCAAGGTCGATGCCTTATCGAGTTCCGCAAAGAACGCTCGGCAAATACGCGACGCGATCATGGCGATGCCCGCCGACGCCGGACCGCCGCGCCTCGTCCTCATCGGCTATTCGAAGGGAGCGCCCGACATCCTCGAAGCGATGGTCGCTTACCCGGAAGTCCGCGGCCGCGTGGCGGCAGTGATCAGCGCAGCCGGCTCGGTCGGCGGCTCGGCGCTGGCCAACGATGCCGAGCAGTACCAGGCGGACCTGTTGCGGCACTTTCCCGGTGCGACCTGCGATTCGGGTGACGGTGGCGCGATCCACAGCCTTCGACCCGCAACGCGCAAGAACTGGCTGGCGCAGAACCAGCTGCCGTCCGAACTGAACTACTATTCGCTCGTGACCTTCCCGCAGCCGGATCACATCTCGGCCGTGCTGAAATCGAGTTACAACAAGCTGGCGCGCATCGATGCCCGCAACGACAGCCAAGTGATCTTCTACGATCAGGTTGTGCCTGGCAGCCGCCTGATGGGCTATATCAACGCCGATCATTGGGCACTGGCAGTGCCGATCGCCCGATCGCATTCGACCCTCGGTTCACTATTGGTGACACAGAATGCCTACCCGCGCGAGGCGCTGGCGGAGGCGATGCTGCGCTTCGTCGAAGAGGATCTGGCGGCGTCTTCGCGCTGATTTGCTCCCGCACGTATTGGTAGATGGAAGCGTCAGGATCTTCGCTTCGGCAAGAGCGCAGGCAGGGCAGGGTGCTTAGTGCAAAGTTTTGCGAAGAAAATGAACCGCGGTTGCACAGTGCCGCCCAAAGGCTTCGCTTGAAATCAATTAAGATTTTCAGCCGAGCACCTAATGTGTATGCCTGTGGTGGATATCCGGAAAGTGTGGATGGCTGTGTTGGATCTGCGCATGGTCATGAACATGGCTGTGTGCTTCTGTCCCGTTCCACTCAAACGAGTGTTCGTGCTGGTGGTGCTCATCGTGAACGTGGCGATGTTCATGGGTCATCGGTAAGTGCTGGTGCTCATGCGCGTGGCTTTCGGTAAGGTGCAGCCAGACCCCTATGCCCATCAATACGGCGGCGGCCCAGAACGACAATGACACAGGCTCGCCCAGGGCCAGGATTGCGATGGCCGCCCCCAAGAACGGTGCGGTTGAAAAATACGCCCCTGTACGCGCTGAACCGAGGCCTCGCAGAGCCAGGACAAAGAGCACCAAGCTGATGCCGTAGCCCACAAAACCAAGCACCAGCGTTGGGGCAAGTACCGAGAAATCAGGCCACCTGGCGCCCAGAAGCAGTGCCAGCGAACAGTTGACCAGCCCGGCGACCAAGCCTTTGAAACCGGCCACAAAGACCGCGTCTGACGCGGACACCTTGCGTGTCAGGTTGTTATCGATGCCCCAGCACAAACAGGCCAGCGAGACCGCCAACGGCCCCAGCAAGTCATGAGTTTGGGTGGTTTGTTGAGGCCATGCCAAGACCACACCTCCGGCAATGATCGCAACCATACCCCCCACGATGCGACGGTCAGCGTTCTCCTTGAACACGACCCAAGCCAATAACGCAGTAAGCACTGCTTCCAGGTTCAGCATCAGAGAAGCGGTTGCGCCGGACGTTCTAGTCAATCCAAACATCAACGCAACGGGCCCAAGGACGCCCCCGAACGCGATGGCGCCGATAAGCCAAGGCCATTCAGACGAAGCGATGCCTACCTTTTTCCATCCATGGTCACGCACAAAGCGGACAACTGTCAGACCCAGACCACTACCTAGATACAGAAGGCCTGCAAGCAATACAGGGGAGACGTTGACGCCAAGCTGCTTGGCAAGCGGCGTGCTGGCACCAAATAACGCAGCGGCGGCCAGCGCATACAAAATGCTGGGGTTCATCGATGACTCCGTCATGGCGAAGTAATATTAAGCGATATGGAAAGTAGTATTTCTCCCAAAGCCCCGAATTCATTGGGTCTTAAGGAATAGAAATATAGCTTTCTAGAAAGGTAATACTCTCGCCTTCCTTTCGCTCAACTATCGCTTTTCCACAACGCCGATGGAAGCCTTGATCTGCGAGGGCTGTAGCGTTTTTTGGCTGGGGATATTGCTGATATTACTTTTTCGGACCCCCAAGGATTCAGGATTGGCACCTGGATGGGGGCTGGGATCAGGCTTTGTAGCTTGTTGCGTCGGCTCGCATCAGACGTCCCCCACTACGTCCCCCAGAGGAAGGTGGTAAAGGGTGAACAACGCTGCAGGCCTTGAAAATAGTGGAGCGGGTGAAGGGAATCGAACCCTCGTTATCAGCTTGGGAAGCTGGAGTAATGCCATTATACGACACCCGCTCAGAGCGGCTGACTTTGTACCAGATGTGCGCATGAATTTGAAGTTTTTCTTTGTGCGCGTTGCATTTAGCAGCGGATAAAGCAAAAACAGGGACCGCGGGACGGTCGTTCGCGGGCAAGCCTCGCGCCTACAGGATGCGTTTAACGTTGTAGGGCGGGGCGTGCTCGCGATGACGCTGTTTCAGATGGACAGTGCATGTTGGTCCTGGACGTAGTGGTACCGCGGTCGGCTCGACTGTGGCGCCGGTTTCAGGAAGCCCAGCAGTGCGTTGCGGCTGTCTCGGCAGGCGGCTTTGTGTTCCATGTCGAGAAAGTGACCGGTGGCCTGCAGGGTGCTGAAGGTGGCGTCTTGCACGTGGTTGGCGAATAACCGGGCGCCATCGGTGGCGGTGTATTCGTCCCATTCGCCGTTCATGAACAGCACAGGTACGTTGATCTTTTCAGCCGCTTTGAAAAAGCACTGGCGATCGCTGTGCAGCAGGTCGCTGATGTGGAAGTGCATCTGCCCGTATTCATGTTCGGCCAGGGAACTGACGTGCCGATAGTTGAAGCGCTTGAACAGGGTCGGCAGGTGTTTGCCGATGGTGCTGTTCACCAGGTTGCCGACCCGGTCGCCATCCCGGCTGCCGAGGTAGTCGATCCCGCGCTCGAGGTAGTCGAGCATGTGCGAGTTGATCTCCGGCGAGAACGAGCTGATCACGGCTTTTTCGATGCGCCGTGGCTGGTGGGCCAGGGCGACCAGGGTCGCGGCGCCACCCCAGGAAAACGACAGCACGTGTTCGGCGGCGAAGTGATCGATCAGCTCCAGGAGGATCTGCCCTTCGATTTCCTTGGTCAGCGATTGCTCATGCAGGTTGTGGGCTTTTGACTTGCCCGCGTAGGGCTGGTCGTAGCAGACCACATTGAACTGCGGGTGAAGGTTTTTCACGGTTTGTGCAAACGACGCAGTCGTGGCCAGTGAGCCGTTGACCAGGATAATGGTCTTCTCTGCGGCGTCTGCGCGATAGAACTCCGTGTAAACCCGATACTGACCCTGTATATCCAGCACAGCGATTTCTGGCCTCATGTCATCAGACTCCAAGCAAGCGGGTATGCGCGCAACTGAGATTGCACGAGCTTTATGACAGGTAGGCATACGCCTGGAATTCTGGAGCCCATGTCGATCCTGTACAGTCCGGTCGACGGGTATTGTTATTGGCGGGCAGTTTGCCGGGGGACAGCGGAACCTGAGGGTTCTCTACCGGCAAAAAGTTTCTTAGAAGTATGTTGTGACTCGCCGGTCACATTTCGGCCGACGTCCTGATTCAAGCAGGGGTCACGTCTGCGCGCAAGTATCATTCGTAAATTGTTCGACAACTTCTGCTGAGCGGTCGTCTGCTTAGAACAAAAGAATCTCTTCGGTGCACAACGCGCGGTACTCGCCCGGTTTTAGGGCATTGTCGAGCGCCAGCGGCCCCATGCTTTCGCGGTGCAGGCGCAGCACCTTGTTGTCGAAGTGGCCGAACATCCGCTTCACCTGGTGATACCGGCCTTCAACGATGCTCAGGCGCGCGGATTTCGGCCCGAGCACCACCAGTTCGGCGGGTTGGGTGACGAGGTCTTCGAATGCGAAGTACAGGCCTTCGGTGAAGGTGATCGCGTAGTCGGGACCGATGTCCTGTTCAGTCTCGACGTAATAGACCTTGGGCAGTTTGGTCTGCGGTTGGGTCAGGCGTCGTGACCAACTGCCGTCATTGGTGATCAGCATCAGGCCGGTGGTGTTGTAATCCAGGCGCCCGGCGATGTGCAGCTCGTGCTTGTCCGGTTCATGGATCAGGTCGAGTACGGTCGGGTGTTCCGGGTCGCGGGTGGCGCTGACGCAGCCGGCCGGCTTGTGCAGCATGAAGTAGCGGGCGGGCTTGCCGACTTGCAGTACGTCCTCGTCGACCTCGACGCGACTGAACACCGAGACCTCGGCGTGGGGGGCGCTGACGATGTTGCCGTCGATCCTGACGCGCTTTTCCACCAGCAACAGGCGCACCTGCTGACGGTTGAAGCGGGGCAGGTTGCTGAGGAAACGGTCAACGCGCATGACAGGAGGTCGGTGGGGGAAATGGGGTGCGCATCTTACGTGATTGGTCGCGCGGTTGCTTTTACAACTGCGCCTCGACCTGGGCGCAGCGCGGGCACAGGCAGGATGTGTCGCGCAGTTCCGGCGGCAGCGCTTCGAGCACCGCCGGGTCGATGCTGACGCCGTAGCACCAGCAGGCCCGATCGGCGGTTCGAGGGTCGGCCAGGGTGCAGTCGTTGGAGGCGCCGCAGGCCGGGCAGAATTCTGGCTTGTTCATGTAGGACTATGCATAACTGGAGTGAGGCATTTCCACGCAGGTGCGGTTGCGCCCGGAATGCTTGGCACGATACATCGCTTGGTCGGCCCGGGACAGTAGTGTGTGCAAGGTGTCATCCGCTTGCAGGGTGGTCAGGCCGATGCTGACCGTCACTTGCAGTTGCTTGCCATGGTAGGCATAACGCTGCTTTTCGACATGTCGGCGAATTTTCTCTGCGATCATCTTGCCGTTGTCACCGTCGGTGTCCTTGAGCAGCACGATGAATTCTTCACCGCCCCAGCGGCAGACGATGTCGGAGTGCCGCAGGCAGCTCTCGAGGTCCCGTGCGAAGCCAATCAGCACCTGATCGCCGGCGAGGTGACCGTGGGTGTCGTTCAGCGCCTTGAAGTGGTCCAGGTCCAGCAGCAGCGCGGTCAGCGGCCTTGGCTCGCGCTGGGCTTCGTGCATGGCTTGCGCGGCCAGCAGGTCGAAACCGCGCCGGTTGGGCAATTCAGTCAGGCTGTCGAGGGTTGCCTGAGTCTGGATTTTGCCCTGATAGCGCTTGATCACCCGGTTGAGCAGGGCCAGCACGGTCAGGGTGACGATCAGGCAGATCAGCAGGTTGAGGTACAGCGACTGGCGGATCTCGCTGAGGGCGCCATCTTCGCGCTTGTCGACGAACAGGTACCAGTTCAGCTCCGGAATGAATCGCACGTTGAGGAAGTGGCCCTGGCCCTGGCCAGAATACTCGTAGCTGCCGCTGTGGGGTTTGGGCAGTTGGCTGACCAGGCTTTTCATGCTGTCGAGTTCGCCGAGGGTCTGTCCGACCTGGGCGCCTTGCGGGCCACCCTCGGCGCCGGTGAGCACCAGGCGCCCGAAGGTGTCGACGAAATACACGCTGCGCTGGTAGCGCTGCTGGTATTTGTCGATCAGCTTGATCACCGCGTCAACCGTCAGGCCGACACCCGCCGCGCCGATGAAGCGGTTGTTGTAGTCGTAGACCTTGTAGTTGATGAAGAAGGTCAGGTTGTCCTTGTTGGCCAGGTCCGGGTCGACATTGATTTCATAGGGATCGGCCATGTCGCGTACGCGGAAGTACCAGGCGTCGCGGGGCTCATCGACCTTGACCTGCTTGAGCACGCCTTTGGCGTGGTAGTAGGTGAGCGTGCCGTTGGAGACGAAAAACGCGGTGTAGGCGCCGTAGTGGGTCATGACCTCGTCGAGGTAGCGGGTCATCTGCCCGGGGTCGTTTTCGCCGTTGACCACCCAGTCGCGCATGAAGGTGTCGCGGGACATCATCGAGGAAATCAGGATCGGTCTGACCAGGTCTTTCTGGATTTCCGAGTAGACCGTGTCCGAGGTCAGCGGCAATTCGGTATTGACGATATTGTCGCGGATCGACGCCCGCGAGGCGTAGTAGCTGAGCAGGGACGTGGCCAGAAACCCCGCGCCCAGCAGCGCGATCAGCGTGAGCACCAACGAACGTTGCGAATACAGCGGCGAGCGAAGCGGCATGGCGATTCCGTTGCAGTAATCCGATGCAAGCATTCTAGTGGCACTTTGCGGAAATAACTGCGGGATTTGTGGGGTGAATCGGTATGGATCAGGGGCGGTGGCGTCTGGGCGGGCGCCATCGCGGGCAAGCCACGCTCCTACAGGGGGAGCGCGGTCCTCTGTAGGAGCTGGCTTGCCAGCGAATCGTAAGATCAACGCCGATCTTTCAGATACGCCCGCCACCCGCCCAAATGACTGATATCCACCGCCCCCTCCAACCCATACGCCTCGCAGATAAACCCGCTCTCCCAGCGCCCATCCGCCAGCTGCACCTTGCCCAACCCCAGCGGTGCCGGAATGCCGGTCAGGAACGAACCCAGTTCACTGCTCGGCAGTTCCCAGACTTCCACGGCGATTGCGACACCACCTTCCTTCACCCTAACCATCCCTGGGCGCAGCGGTGGGCCGCCGGCCAATGCATACAGCTGGTAGTCAGGTGAGCTGAACGTCGTCTCGATCAACCGCGCCCCGCGCCGCTTCAGTTGCCAGTTCAACGCCAACCCGTCCAGATGCGCACCGCACACCACCAGCCGCGCACGATCATTGCGCGCGACGGTGGTGGGTGCAGAGGCCGCCAAACCTTGCCGACGTTGCAACGCATCCGCCACCCCCAACAAATACTGATCGGTGAACGCCCGGCCAAACAGCGTCACGCCCCACGGCAGGCCGTTGCTCATGAAGCCGGCGGGCACGGCGACGGCGGCGTAATCGAGCAGGTTCATGAAGTTGGTGTAGTAGCCCAGTTCCGAGTTGCGCAGTACCGGTTCGGCCGCCAGTTCCGCCAGGGTCACCGGGCGGCCGATGGTTGGGGTGAGCACGCAATCGAGTCCGTCCAGCGCCTGGTCGCACAGGGCCTTCAAGGCTTGCAGGCGATACTGGGCACGGAAGGTTTTCACGCCGCTCACCGCCGGCGCCTTGGCCAGCACCGCACGAATCACCGGCAACACGGCGTCGGGATTTTGCTCCATCAACTCGCCGGCGACGCTGTAGCGCTCGGCCACCCAAGGCCCTTCATAGAGCAGTCGCGCCGCTTCCAAAAACGGCGACAAATCCAGCGTCACCGCCTCACCACCCAACGCGGTGAGCTGATCGACGGCACCGGCGAATAACGACGGACCTTCAGGGCAACCGAAGAACTCCAGGTCTTGGGTGCGCGGCACACCGAAACGGAACGGACGCGGTGTACCGAACGCCGAGCCGTCATTCCACAGCGGATTGCTTCGACTGTATTCATCCCGAGGATCGAGTTGCGCAGTGAGCGCCAGCAGTTGGCTGGCTTCCCGGGCGGTGGCGGTGAAGGTCGTGACGCAATCGAGCGTGCGGCAGGCCGGCACCACGCCCGCCGTGGAGATCAACCCTTTGGTCGCTTTCAACCCGACCAGATTATTCAAGGCCGCCGGCACTCGCCCGGAACCTGCCGTGTCCGTGCCCAGCGAAAAGCTCGCGACACCCAACGCCACCGCCAGCGAAGAACCGGCACTGGAACCACCCGAGGGATAATCCGGCAACACGCTGTTCGGACACGCACCATAGGGTGAGCGACTGCCGTTGAGGCCAGTGGCGAACTGATCGAGGTTGGTCTTGCCCAGCGGAATCGCGCCCAGGGCGAGCAACTGCTCGACGATGGTCGCCGAAGACTGCGGCACGTAGGCAAACGTCGGGCACGCCGCCGTGGTCGCAATGCCCGCCAGGTCGATGTTGTCCTTGATCGCGAACGGCACGCCGTACAGCGGCAGGCTGTCCGGGTCGCGACCGTCGAGGGCGGCGAGGTAGGGTTCCAGTTCCTCGACGCTGAGCAAGTGGATGAACAGGTGATAGTCCGGGTTCAACGCTGCGGCTTTATCGCGCAGGCTCAACAGCAGTTGCCGGGGTGTGATGCTGCCGTCGCGGTAGGCGCTGCGCAGGGCGTCGAGTTGCAGATTGATGTTCATGGCGTTTAATCCTTGTTGAAATGGGTTCACTCGAGTTCCAGCACCACGACGCGCTGGCCGGCACGCACGGGCGACCCCGGCTGTACGCGAATTTCCCGGACCACGCCGGCCATGGGCGCGAGCAGGGGGATTTCCATTTTCATCGACTCCAGAATCACCAGCACATCACCGGCGGCGACCCGGCTGCCGGCCTCTACCTGCACCTGCCAGAGGTTGCCGGCGATGTGGCTGTCGACGCTCTGTTGACCATCGGCCAGTGGTGCGTCTGCGGTGACCTCCGGGGTCGGTTCTTCGCTGTCGAAATGTGCCTGGCCGCTGGCGATCCAGCGCTCGCGCTCGGCGTTGAACGCGCCTTGTTGCTGATCGCGAAACGCGGCAATGGTCTCGGCTTCTTTGTTCAGGAAGGCCTGGTAATCCGCCAGATTCAGCTGACTGTGCTCGATGTTCAAATCGAAACGCCCCAGGGGGAAATCCCGGCGAATGCGCAGCAGCTCATCGGCGCTCACCGGATAAAACCGGATCTGGTCGAAGAAGCGCAGAAGCCACGGTTTGCCGTCGAACGCCGCGACCTCTCGGTAGCGATTCCACATCTGCAAGGTACGACCGACGAACTGATACCCACCCGGGCCCTCCATGCCGTACACGCACATGTAGGCGCCACCGATGCCCACGGAGTTTTCCGCAGTCCAGGTGCGGGCCGGGTTGTACTTGGTGGTGACCAGGCGATGCCGTGGGTCGAGCGGGGTGGCGACCGGTGCGCCGAGGTAGACGTCCCCCAGGCCCATCACCAGGTAGCTGGCGTCGAACACCGTGCGCTGCACTTCGTCGAGGTTCGGCAGGTCGTTGATGCGGCGGATGAACTCCAGATTGCTCGGGCACCAGGGCGCGTCCTTGCGCACGGTGGTCATGTATTTCTCGATCGCCAACTGACACGCCGGGTCGTCCCAGGACAGTGGCAGGTGAACGATGCGCGAGGGCACTTGCAGGTCCCTGGCGGCGCACACCGCGTCCCATTCGCCGGCGACGATGCCGAGCAGATCGGCCAGTGGCAGTTGTTCGGGTTGGTAGTGGACTTGCAGTGAGCGGATGCCTGGGGTGAGGTCGATGACGCCGTGGAGGTTTTTGCTTTCCAGGGCCTGCATGAGGGCGTGGGCGCGGAAGCGCAGGACCAGATCCAGTTCCGGGGCGCCGATTTCCAGCAGCAGATGAGTGTCGCCGGACAGTCTTGCGACCAGCCGCGTATCCCCCTGACCCAAATCCAACACCACAGGCGACACAATCCCCTGTGGGAGCGAGCTTGCTCGCGATAGCTTTGTGTCAGTCACATCAATGCTGGATGTGCCGCCGTCATCGCGAGCAAGCTCGCTCCCACAGTGATTCCATTTCAAGGCGAGTTTGCGGGCGGTCTTCAGGTCGACGGGGAGGAACTGCACTTTATCGCCAGCCTTGAGCTGCCCCAGCTGCCAAAGATCCGCCTCGATCACTGTCACGGGGCAGACGAACCCACCCAGGCTCGGGCCGTCGGGGCCGAGGATCACCGGCATGTCTCCAGTAAAATCCACCGCGCCGATAGCGTAGGGATTGTCATGAATATTCGACGGATGCAAACCCGCCTCACCACCGTCGGCGCGGACCCATTCCGGCTTCGGCCCGATCAATCGCACGCCGGTACGGCTGGAGTTGAAATGCACTTCCCACTGGGTGGCGAAGAAGGTGGCGATGTAGTTTTCGGTGAAGTATTCCGGAGCGCCATGGGGGCCGTAGATCACCCGGATTTGCCGCACGGCGGGCAACTCGGTGACCTGCTCGTCAGTCAGTTGTTGCCCGGCGCCAACGTCATTCAAGGCCGGAACATGCAGCACATCCCCAGCGCGCAACGCCCGACCGGCATGCCCACCGAATTGACCCAGGGTGAAGGTGCTTTTGCTGCCCAGATACGCCGGCACTTGCAGACCGCCGCGCAGGCACAGATAGCTGCGGGCACCAGCCCCGGTAATGGTGCCGAGGCTTAACGTGGCGCCTGCCGGAATCCGCAACGCCGTATTCATGGCGACGGTTTCACCGTCCAACGTCAGTGGAATCACCGCCCCGGTCACCGCTACCACCGCCTCGCAATTGAAGCGCAGCAACGGGCCGCTCATGGTGATTTCCAGCGCTGCCGCCCCTTCGTCGTTGTCCAGCAACAGGTTGCCCAGGCGCAACGCGCGGCTGTCCATCGGCCCCGACGGCGGCACGCCCACCGCCCAGTAGCCGAGGCGGCCGGGATAGTCCTGAACGCTGGTCTGGGTGCCGGCGCTGAGCACTTCGAAGGTGTTGGCCCGATAGACCAGGCCTTCCAGGCAACGGGTCCACGCCTGGCCGCTGGCGAAGGGGGCGTCGAGCAGAATCTGGCGCAGGTAATCGCGGTTGGTCTCCACCCCGTAGAGCAGGCTGTCGCCCAAGGCCTGGTGCAGATCGGCGCGGGCCTGTTCGCGGCTCGGGGCCCAACTGATGACCTTGGCGATCATCGGATCGAAGTAGGGCGGGATCTCGCAACCGGCCTCGACCCAGGTGTCGATCCTTAAATGTTTGCCATCGGCGACAGGGAAATCCACGGCCGTGAGCAGGCCGGGACTCGGTTGAAAATCCCGGCCCGGATCTTCGGCATACAGCCGCGCCTGAATCGCATGACCGCAAGCTTTCAACTCTCGGCTCAACTCGTTCAACGGTGGCAGCTCACCGGCCGCCAGTTGCACCATCCAGCGCACCAGGTCCACGTCCCACACTTGCTCGGTGACGCCGTGCTCCACCTGCAAGCGGGTGTTCACTTCCAGAAAGTAGAAGCGTTGATCTTCACTGTCGAAGACGAATTCCACAGTCCCGGCGCTGCGGTAGTTCACCGCCTGCGCCAGTTTGATCGCCGCCGCGCAAAGTGCTTCGGCCATGCCGTCGGGCAGGTTCGGCGCCGGGGTTTCTTCGAGGACCTTCTGGTTACGGCGTTGTACCGAGCAGTCACGTACACCCAGGGCAATCACTTCACCGTGGCCGTCGCCGAACACCTGGACTTCCAGGTGCCGGGCACGCTGGATGTACTTCTCGATGAACACCCCGGCGTCGCTGAAATTGTTCTGGCCGAGGCGTTTGACCGCTTCAAAGGATTCAATCAGTTCCGCCGCGCTGCGGCATACGCGCATGCCAATACCGCCACCACCGGCGGTGCTTTTGAGCATCACCGGGTAGCCGACCTGTTCCCCGGCAATCAGGGCGGCGTCGAGGCTGTCGAGCAGTTCGGTGCCTTCGAGCAGCGGCACCCCGTGTTGTCTGGCCAGGGCACGGGCGGTGTGCTTCAGGCCAAACACGCGCAGCTGTTGCGGCGTCGGGCCGATGAAGGCGATACCGGCCGCTTCGCAGGCTTCGGCGAACGCGGCGTTTTCCGAGAGAAAACCGTAGCCGGGATGAATCGCCGTCGCGCCGGTGGATCTGGCGATGGCGAGCAGCTTGTCGACCATCAGATAGGTGCCGGCCGCGGCGCCGTCACCCAGGCTGTGGGCTTCGTCGGCCTGCAGGATGTGCAGGCTGGCGGCATCTGCTTCGGAATACACGGCGACACCCTGGACCTGCAATTGGCGCAGGGTGCGCAGGATGCGGCAGGCGATGGCGCCACGGTTGGCAATCAGGACTTTTTCGAACATGGCAAAATCCCCGGAGGCGATAACGCATCAGCCTCGACCTGGGTTGCGGGCCGTCCCGCAGTTTTTCGATGGGCGCCGGGGTCGTCCCCGGCGGCAGAATCACTGAACTTGAAACCACTGCTGACCCCTATGGGAGCGGGCTTGCTCGCGAAAGCGGAGTGTCAGTCGACATCAATGTTGAATGTGCTGGCCCCTTCGCGAGCAAGCCCGCTCCCACATTAGGGCTGTGGTGTTCTTACTGTTTGAGGCACTGGCCGGAACGGGCCTGACACAGGGCAAACAACCACCGCCGCAATCGCGCCATTTTCAGTTCCATACCAACACCTCCGCCGGCGTAGGGTTGTAGGCGTTGCATGGGTTATTCAGTTGCGGACAATTGGAAATCAGTACGATCACGTCCATCTCCGCCCGCAGGTCAACGTATTTGCCCGGTGCCGAGATCCCGTCTTCAAAGGTCAACCCACCCTCGGCCGTGACCGGCACGTTCATGAAGAAGTTGATGTTCGGTCCGATGTCACCCTTACCCAATCGCCCGTCGTGGACGCAGGCACGCAGGTAGTTGTCGCGACAACTGTGCATGTAGCGTTTCTCCAGCGCGTAACGCACGGTGTTGCTCTCCTGGGCGCAGGCGCCGCCGAGGGTGTCATGCCGGCCACAGGTGTCGGCGACAATGGTCAGCATCGGTTGCCCGAGGTTGGAATAGAGCACGCTGCCGGTACTCAGGTAGACGCTGTTCTGCCGGCGCAAGGTGCGTTGCACGTCGTAGCGTTCCTTGGGGTTGGCGACGCTGTAGAACAGGGTGTCGATCGCCTGGTTGCCTTCCAGGTCGAGAATGCGCAAGGTCTGGCCGGCCTTGACCTCCGTCAGCCAGGGTTCGCCGGCGGGAATGGTGGCGCGGTAGACCGCGGTGTCTGGCTGCCTGTTTGCGGCATTGTCATCAGAAGCGGCAGCGGTAGCGATGGCGAGTGACATGGCAGCGATCCTCAGGCGAACAGGCGGTCGGTGTTGATGAAGCCGCGCTCGTTTTCCGGGCGCGAGGTGCGGCAGTGTTCGGCGACGCTGGCGTCGGCGTTCATCCAGCTGAGCTTCAGGGGTTGGGGGGCATATTGCGGCGACGGGTCCATCGGGTGTTGCAGGGCGGTGAGCACCACCAGCGTGTCCATTGGCGCATACAACTCGATGTAATCGCCGGCCCTGGAGTTGCCTTCGACGAAGTGAAAACGTCCGCCCTCATCGACGTTCACCCGGCTGAACAAATTGAGCGTCATCAACAGATCGGACAGGCCCAGCCCCCACTTGCCCAGTTCCACCAGCAGGTTGTCGGTGCCGTTGCGGAAGAAACCGTTGCGCAGTTCCTGATAGCGGCCCTGCCCGTATTTTTGTGCGACCTCTTCAGCGCACAGCACGCCGCCGAGGCTGTCGCTCCAGCCGCAGGTGTCGGCGGTGATGGCAGCCAGCACCCGGCCCATGTCCGAGTACAGGCAATGGCCGGTGGTGAGCTTGGCGGTGTGTTGGCATTTGAGGCTGTCGGGCAGGTTCAGGCGCTCGGTTTTTTCGTTGGCATTGAGCAGCGTCAGGCTGACGTTGGCGCCACCGCGCAGGTCGGTCAGGCGCAGCAATTGGCCGCGCTTCAATACGAAAGAACGATGACCGCCGCCGGGGAGCATTTCTTCGGCGAAGGGCGGGAACAGTTGGGTCGAATCAGTCATTTCAGAACTCCTAAGCGATGCGAAGCGTGCCCGCCTGCTGAGCCGGCAGGGCGTCGACGGCCGCGCGATTGATGTGGCGGTCGCTGTTCAGCGGGATGTCGTAGGTGATGCGCGCGCCATAGGCGCCGGGGGTGTGCGGGTCGAGGCGGACCTTGTCGAACACCAGCAGGCGCGTGCCGAGGCTGAAGCCTTCGGACAGGTCGTGGGTGACCATGAACACCGTCAGTTGCGTCTCGCGCCACAGTTCCAGCAGCAGGCCGTGCATGTCCTTGCGGATACCTGGATCGAGGGCGCCAAACGGCTCGTCGAGCAGCAGCACCCGGGGTTTCATGATCAGCGCCTGGGCGATGGCTAGCCGTTGCTGCATGCCGCCCGACAACTGCGCCGGGTACTTGTCCCGCGAATGGCCGAGGCCGACCTTGTGCAGCAGCACCGAGGCCTGTTCCCGTGCGTCTTTTTTGGCGCTGCCGAATAACCGTCCGAGCCATGGCGAACGCGGCAGTTCCAGGCCGAGGGCGACGTTGTCCAGCACGCTCAGGTGCGGGAACACCGAATAGCGCTGGAAGACCACGCCACGGCTGGCATCCGGCTCGCCGGCCAACGCCTGGCCATCGAGCAGAATCTCGCCGCGACTGGCGCGTTCCTGGCCAAGCAGCAGGCGCAGGAAGGTCGATTTGCCGCAACCGGAAGCGCCGACCAGCGTGCAGAACTCGCCCTCGTTGACGTTCAGGTTGAGCCCTTCGAGCACCACCTGATCGGCGTATTGCTGCCAGACGTTTTTTACCGTGATAAAACTCATGCCCGCGCTCCTTCATCACTCATTTAGGGGCACCTTCGTACCAGGGGAAGGTCCGTCGGGTCAGGCGCTTGAGGCCCCAGTCCATCAGCCAGGCGAGCAGGGTGATCCACACCACGTAGGGCAAAATCACGTCCATCGCCAGGTACCGGCGCACCAGGAAAATCCGGTAACCAAGGCCGTCGGTGGAGGCAATGGCTTCGGCGGCAATCAGGAACAACCAGGCCGAGCCGAGCATGAGTCGTAGCGAAATCAACAGGCGCGGCAACAATTGCGGCAGCACCACCCGCAGCATCAAGGTCCAGGTCGAAGCCCCGAGCGTCTGGGCCTTGATCAGCAACTCGACCGGAATCTCCCGGGCGCGCTGTTCCAGATCCCGCGCCAGGCACGGGGTGATGCCGATCACGATCAGCATCACTTTCGACAACTCCCCCAGTCCGAACACGATGAACAGAATCGGCAGGATCGCCAGCGGCGGCACCATCGACAGCACCGTCAACAACGGCGACAACGGCGCGCCGAACAGCGGCAGGGTCCCGGCGGCGATGCCCAGGCACAGCCCGGCCAACGCGCTGATGCCCAGACCGATGGCCAGCCGGCGCAGGCTGGAAGCAGTGTCTTGCCAGAGCAGGTAGTCACCGGTGCGGGTATCGGCGGTGAACGCCAGGCGTTTCACTTCGTCGCTCATCTGCACCGCGCTGGGCAGCAGCTTGTCGTTGGGATTGTCCGCCAGTCGCTCGGCGGAACCCATGAAGTAGGCGAACAGCACCAGGGCGAATGGCAGGATCACCAACAGCAGGCGACTCGGGCGATCCGGGTGGCGATTGATCAGGCGCATGGCCAGTCCTCCTGTTTACAGCTTGGCGTCGGCAGCCATCTGCACGAAGGTCGGGTCGAAGCGCAGCTTGAGGTTGCCCTTGTCGCCGCTGGTGACGCCGTTGGCGAAGGCCATGCCGACGGCGCTGGTGTCCTTGGCGCCTTCACCGAGCAAGCCATGCTGGAAGGAAAACTCGGCGACCTTGCGCATGGTTTCCGGCAGTTGCTGGCTGGTGGCAAACACGAGGGCTTCTTTGGGCGTGGCGAACAATCGGGTGGTGTCGAGTTGCGCCTGGAAACCCGCCAGATCAGTGCCCGAGGCTTTGGCCATGTGTTCCAGGGCGGCTTTGCTGGCGGCGTTTTTCGCGTTCATCAACTCGACCACTTCGAACCAGGCGCCGGTGAGTGCCTTGCCCAGGGCCGGGTTGTCTTTGAGGGTGGCGCTGTTGACCACCATCATGTCCATGATTTCGCCGGGGATCTGGCTGGAGTTGAAGACTTCGGTCACGCCGGGCTTGGCCTTGATGTCCGACAGCATCGGGTTCCAGGTGGTAACGGCGTTGACTTGATCGGTGTTGAAGGCGGCCGAGATGTCGGCGTCGGAGGTGTTGACCACTTTCAGGTCTTTTTCGGTGAGGTCCACCGAATCCAGGGCCCGGGCCAGCAGGTAGTGGGACACCGACAACTCCACCAGATTGACGTCCATGCCCTTGAGGTCGCCGACTTTCTTGCCGGCGCCCTTGAGCACGATGCCGTCGTTGCCATTGGAAAAGTCGCTGACGATCAGTGCGGTGCTATCGACGCCACCGGCCGCCGGAATGGTCAGTGCGTCCATGTTGGTCATGGTGCAACCGTCGAACTGGCCAGCGGTGTATTGGTTGATGGATTCGACGTAATCGTTGAGCTGCACCACATCGATCTGGATGCCGTACTTTTTCGCCCATTTGTCGACGATGCCTTGGCTGCCGGCGTATTCCCAGGGCATCCAGCCGGCGTAGATGGTCCAGCAGACGCTGAAGTGATCTTTCTGGGCGGCCTGGGAGGAGACGCTCATGAGGGCTGCAAAGGCAGCGGCGAGCAGGGCGGGTAATCGAAGTCGGGACATGGGATGGTTCTCCAGTTGATCAGGGGCGGGCAGGAGTCAACGCGGCACCGCGAACGGTGGCTTGTCTCCCGGGCTTTTGTCCCGCCGTGTAACCTCAACTGGAGGTCGCCAACTCTCGGACCAGCCACTCGCCTTAGCGAGCCGGAACCCTAGTCAGCCATTGCAAATTGTGGTGCCGCGAACCTGTGATGACTCCTGCACGCCTTTGCTAAAGCGAGAGCCGTGCCAAGTTGGCGCAAGCGCTCTAGGTCGCAGGAAACAGCTGCAGTCGTTGCAGGAAAAGGTAAAGGGTTGCCTTGTGATGGTGCGTGAGTGCACCGCAATGGAACGGATTGGCTGGTACCTTGGCGGCCATGGTCCGCATTATCGGAGTGGCTATCACCGCTGGCACCCTTGATCTGCAGGTCAGAAATGAAAAACCTTTCATCGGCCACTTGTTTCAATGTGTTTCACAAACGCACCAGATTTCGAATTCGATGTCTGATCTCTCGACAGTCACCGAATAATTGACTGTCGCCTGCCAGCGTCGCTGGTGTGGCTCACTCGCGGTCCAGGAGGCCGCCATGCTCTGTCGAAAACAGCTCCGCCAGATTCTGCTGATTGCTTTATCGGGATTGTCTCTTGGTGCGTGCGTACCCTATTCCGATGGAGGAGCCAGCTACTACCGGTCCGAGGTCTACACATCCCCTGCGCCGTATTACTCCGGGGGCGGGCCTTACTATTCCAACGGCGGTTATTACACGGCGCCGCGCCGGTATTATTCGCCGCCCGCACGGCACTATCAGCCAACGCCGCGGTATTACCATCAGCCGCGGGTGTATCAGCCAGCACCGCGTTATTACCAGTCGGCGCCGCGAGCCGACTACCGGGCTCATCAGAGTCGCAGTTGGGAGGGACACAGTCGGGGCGGTTGGGACGGTCGTAACCGCGGCGGTCGGGACAACGACAATCGCAGCCGTGGCGGGCGCGACAACCGAGGCGGGCGAGGCGAACACGTCGGCCGCGGCGAACACGGTGACCGGGGTGGCCACCGTTAATAGACGTTAAACGCAATCACTGTGGGAGCGGGCTTGCTCGCGAAGGCGGTGTGTCAGACGGCATTAATGTCATCTGACACACCCTCTTAGCGAGCAAGCCCGCTCCCACAGTTGTTTGGCGATCCTACAGATCTGCCAAGGGATGCCGGCCTTCCCAAGCCTTGTGAAAATGCGCATCCACCACCGCATCAGGCACATTGTTGATGTCCGGCCAGTGCCAGTGCGGTTTCTGATCCTTGTCGATCAACCGCGCCCGCACCCCCTCGCTGAATTCCGGATGACGACAGCAGTTGAGGCTCATGGTGTATTCCATCTGAAAGACCTGAGCCAAGGACATGTGCCGGGCGCGGGTGATCTGCTCCCACACCAGATGAGCGGTCACGGGCGAGCCTTCGCTCATGGTTTTCGCTGCGCGACTGAGTAGCAGGTCGGTGTTGTCGCGCTGCAAGCTGATGGCTTTCCAGGCGCAGCACACGTCACTGACATCCAGCAACTCGTCGATCTGCTGTCGACGGGGCAACCATTGGGCTTCGGGCATCTGCGCGATCGCCTCCTGCTGCAAGGCCTTGAGCAGACTGTTGAGTTGCATGGCCGTCTGTTCCTGCCAATTCAACTGCAGCAAGCCTTGGAGCAGCTCTTCCTGCTGTTCATCGAGCAGGAAACGGTCAGCCAGGTCCAGATCGATCGCATCACGACCGTTCATCTGGGCGCCGGTCAGGCCGAGAAACAAACCCAGTTTTCCGGGCAACCGCGACAGGAACCAGCTGGCGCCGACATCCGGGTACAGGCCGATGCTGATTTCAGGCATCGCCAGGCGGCTGCTCGGGGTGACTATGCGGATACTCGCCCCTTGCAGCAGCCCCATGCCGCCGCCCAGCACGTAACCATGCCCCCAGCAGATCAGCGGTTTGGGGTAAGTGTGCAGCATGTAGTCCAGGGAATATTCCGCGGCAAAGAAGTGCGCGGCCAGGGGCGGCACTTCACCCGGTTGAGCGCGACAGGCTTCCACCAGGCTGCGGACCTCGCCACCGGCACAAAAAGCCTTGGTGCCGTTGCCACGCAACACGACACAGACGATTTGCGGTTCCTTGGCCCAGGCCTCCAGTTGATCGCGCAGGGCGTTTATCATTGGCAGGGACAGGGCGTTGAGGGAATTTTCGGCATCCAGGCTGGCAACGCCGATGCGTGCGCCGTCGGTGCCGGTGAGTTCTTCGAAGTGCAGATTCATCGTGACCTCGATCGGGAATTTGAGCGTTCAGTATGATCGCTGTTCAGGAAAGTGCCGGATCTGCGTCAGATCAATTGACAAGCATGGTCGGCTTTCCTAGGGTTCGCCCCATTGTTTTTGCCGGATGTAACCATGACTGCTGACGACCGTATCAAACTTGAACCGAGCTGGAAGGAGGCACTGCGTGCGGAATTCGACCAGCCTTACATGGCAGAGTTGCGCAACTTCCTGCAACAGGAGCGCGCGGCGGGCAAGGAGATCTATCCGCCGGGCCCGATGATTTTCAACGCGCTCAACTCGACGCCGCTGGACAAGGTCAAGGTGGTCATCCTCGGCCAGGACCCGTATCACGGCCCGGGCCAGGCCCACGGCCTGTGCTTCTCGGTGCAACCGGGCGTGCCGGCACCGCCGTCGCTGGTGAACATCTATAAAGAGTTGAAGCGCGACTTGAACATCGATATCCCGAGCCACGGTTGCCTGCAAAGCTGGGCCGACCAGGGGGTGCTGATGATCAACACCACCATGACGGTGGAACGCGCCAATGCCAATGCGCACAAGGATAAGGGCTGGCAATACTTCACCGACCGGATCATTGAAGTGGTCAGCCAGCAGCAGCCGCATCTGGTGTTTATGCTGTGGGGCGCTCATGCCCAGAGCAAGCAGAAGCTGATCGATGCGACCAAGCACCTGGTGCTGACCTCGGTACATCCGTCACCGTTGTCCGCCTATCGCGGTTTTCTCGGCTGTGGGCACTTCAGCCGGGCCAACAAGTTTCTGGAGCAGAATGGCGAGACGCCGATCGAGTGGCGGTTGCCGCCGGTTTGATGGGCTGACTGGCAGGGCCCCATCGCGAGCAAGCTCGCTCCCACAGGGGAATGCATTCCAAATGTGGGAGCGAGCTTGCTCGCGATGGGGTCGACTCGGTCTTTAGACTGACTCCGGTTCCCGATTCCAATACCTGAACAACGGCTCCGCCAGAAACAACACAAACAACAGCCGCATCACCTGCATCGCCGTCACCAACGGCACCGACAGCTGCAGGGTTTCAGCAGTGAGGCTCATCTCCGCAATCCCGCCGGGCATCATGCCCAGGGTCAGCGAACGCAGATCCAGATGGGTCAACGCACTCAATCCCAACGCCGCCAGCGTAGCGATCAACATGGTCAACACAGTGCCGATCAATGTCCGGCCCATGAACGACGGCGCGCGACGGAAAAACTGCCGATTGAAGTGACACCCCAACCCGCTGCCGATCAGCCATTGACCGATCTGGCTGCCGCCATTGGGCAAGCCGATGTGCAGATCCCAGCCGATGCTCACCGCTGCGCTGACCAGTAACGGCCCGAACAGCCACGGATTGGGTTGACGAAGACGCTCCCACAGCCACGCAGCCAACGCGCCTGCCGGTAATAGAAAGGCCAGCCACCGCCAGTCGACGGCGCCCGGATGGAACACCGGTACACCATCGCCCAGCAAATACTTGAACGCAGCCGGCACGCACAGCACCACCACCAACACCCGCAAGCTTTGCCCCGCAGCGACGCGGCTGAGCACCGCGCCATTACGCGCGCCGAGGTTGACCATCTCCCCGGAGCCACCGGGCATGCTGGAAAAGAACGCCGTGGCGCGATCTTCGCCGGTCCGCCGCATCAACCAGACCCCGACCACCGCAGACAGGCTGGTGATCAACGCACCGAAGAAGATCAAGCCGAAGTGACTCAGCACCTGCTCCATCACCACCGGGGTGAAGTGCAGGCCGATACCGATGCCGATGATCCACTGGCCGACCTTGCGTCCGCCAGGGATTTCCGCCAATTGCCAAGGGGTCAAGCACCGCACCAGGATGATCGCCAGCAACGAGCCGACCATCCACGGCAGCGGCCAGCCGACCTGGCTGGCGAGGTAACCGCCCAGCAGACCGACCAGCGGGGTTCCCCACCAGGCTTTGAACGGAACTCGATCAGACATCGGCGAGGGCGCGCCGGGCGACCGAACGCTTACGCCAGATCCGCAGCAGCGGCATCAACAGCATCAACGCGGTCAATATCCAGACGCCGAAGGTAATCGGGCTCGACCAGAGGATTTCCAGCGCACCGTTGGAGATCGACAGCGCGCGCCGCAGGTTCTGTTCCATCAGGCCGCCGAGGATGAAGCCCAGCAGCACGGGCGACAACGGGAAGTCCAGCTTGCGCAGGATGTAGCCGAAGATGCCGATGCCGATCATCAGGAACAGGTCGAAGGTGGTGGCATGCACCGCGTAGACGCCAATCCCGGTGATGATGGCGATGACCGGCACCAGCGCCCAGTTCGGCACGGCGAGGATGCGGGTGAAAATGCGGATCATCGGGATGTTGAGGATCACCAGCATGATGTTGGCGACGAACAACGAAGCGATCAGGCCCCAGACAATGTCCGGTTGCTGTTGGAACAGCAGCGGGCCGGGGGTGATGTTGTACAGCGACAGTGCGCCGATCATTACCGCGGTGGTGCCCGAACCCGGGACGCCCAGGGTCAGCATCGGCACCAGGGCGCCGCAGGCTGCACCACCGATGGCGGTTTCCGGTGCCGCGAGGCCACGCATGTCGCCTTGTCCGAACGTGCCCTTGGCGCCGGCGATACGTTTCTCGGTCATGTAGGCCACAGCACTGGCCAGCGTCGCGCCGGCACCCGGCAACACGCCCATGATGAAGCCCAGCAAACCGCACCGGATGTTCACCACGAACACTGCCGAGGCTTCCTTGAAGTTGAACATCATCCGCCCGGTGGCTTTCACCGCTTCCTGGCCGCGATGGGTTTTTTCCAGCAGCAGGAGGATTTCGCTGATGGAAAACAGGCCCAATACCAGCACGACGAACTGAATGCCGTCAGTCAGATGGATGTTGTCCCCGGTGAAACGGTACACGCCGCTGTTGGCATCGATGCCGACGGTCGACAGAAACAGCCCGATCAACGCCGCGATAAAGGTCTTCAGCGGTCGATCACCGGCCATGCCGCCCAGGCAGACGATGGCAAACACCATCAGCACGAAGTATTCCGCCGGTCCGAAGGCAATCGCCCATTTCGCCAGCAGCGGGGCGAATAGCACCATGCCGCAGGTGGCGATGAACGCACCGATGAACGAGCTCCACGCCGACAGCGACAGGGCCACACCGGCCAGGCCTTTGCGGGCCATCGGGTAACCGTCGAGGGTGGTCATCACGGTGGAGGCTTCGCCCGGGATGTTCAGCAGGATCGAGCTGATCCGGCCGCCGTATTCGCAACCCAGGTACACCGCCGCCAGCAGGATCAGCGCCGACTCCGGTGGCAGGCCGAGGGCGAACGCGATCGGAATCAGCAACGCCACGCCGTTGATCGGGCCCAGGCCCGGCAGCAGGCCAACGACGGTGCCGATGAGGGTGCCGCACAGCGCGGTCACCAGGTTGTACGGGCTCAGCGCGACGCCGAAGCCCTGACCCAAATAGCCAAGAGTATCCATATCAGTTCTCCAGAACGTCGAGCACGCCCAGCGGCAGTGGCACGTCCATCACTTTGTCGAACAGCAGATAAAGACCGACGGCCATCACGCTGATAATCACCGCACTGGGCAGCCAGCGACCGCCATACAGGCGAGCCATGGGAACTCCGATCAGAATGCTGGCGACGATGAAACCAAGGGGTTCGAAAGTCCCGGCGAACATCAGCAACAGCACTACACAAATGCCGATTTTGGTCAGGGTTTCGCGGTCCAGTTTCGGGTCGTCATCACTGTGGATGATCGGTGTCGGGCGAAACACCATGTACAGCAGGCCAAGGCCCATCAGGCCGAGCATCAGCAGCGGAAAGGCCCGAGGTCCCACCGGTTCGTAGGAAAAAGCCGCTTGATACGGCCACGCCATCAGTGCCAGGCCGATACAGGCCAGCAACAGCACCGAAGCGAAAATGCGTTGTAAGAGCATGAGAAACTCCTGGGCCGCGTCCCCGAGAACCGGGGCCGCGGCCGCTAGACAGAGGCGATCACTGGATCAGGCCGAACTCTTTGGCCAGCACTTTGTAGTCCGCTACCTGCTTCTTCACGTAGGTGTCCAGCTCCGGGCCGGTCATGGCGAACGGGAAGAGTTCGCGCTGATCGCGCAGCTTGGCGAACTCGTCGGAAGCCAGCAGTTTGTCGAAAGAGTCTTTCCACCAGGCGTAGTCTTCGTCGCTGACCTTTGGCCCGAGGTAGAACCCGCGGACCACTGGCCAGACGATGTCGTAGCCTTGCTCCTTGGCGGTCGGGATGTCCTTCATTTCCGGCTCGTCCAGACGCTTCTCGGAGAACACCGCCAGCAGACGCATGTCGCCGCTCAGGATATGCGGCATGGAGTCGGAGATGTCGGTGCTGCCGACCTGGATGTGGCCGCCGAGCAACGCGGTGGCTATTTCACCGCCGCCTTCGAGGGCGACATAACGCAAGTCCCGCGGGTTGATCCCGGCGGCCTTGGCGATCAGGGCGGTCTGCATCCAGTCCTGGCTGCCGACAGTGCCGCCGGAGCCGATGACCACGGTACTCGGGTCTTTCTTCAACGCCTTGACCAGGTCGTCGAGGTTTTTGTATGGCGAGTCGTTTTTCACCGCGATGGCGCCATAGCTGGTGCCGACCGCCGCCAGCCAGCGCACGGCGTTTTCATCGAAGCGACCGAATTTGCCCTGGGCCAGGTTCAGCAACGAACCGCTGGACCAGGCGACCAGCGTCCCGGCGTCGGCCGGACGTTGCGCCACCACGGCGTTGTACGCCACGGCGCCGACACCGCCGGGCATGTAGGTCACGCGCATCGGTTTGCTCAGCAACTTCTGGTTCACTAGCGCGCTTTGCACCAGTTTGCAGGTCAGGTCGAAACCGCCGCCTGGCGAGGCCGGGGCGATGCATTCCGGGCGTTTGGGCTCGGCCATCAGTTGGCCGGCAAACAGCATGCAGCCGGCGGCGAGGGCGATACGGCGCAGTGATCGATTCATTTTTTTGTCTCCACGGGAGTTGTTGTTTTTGGGGATGTTTCAGAAGCGACGGTGTTGCGCCGTGCAGCCGGGTTTGGCGCTGGCGAGCGTGAACGATGGGAAAGGAAGGGGAGGGTGAGCCTGGAGCTGTAATGACAGCATGGTGCAGTACCTCGTTATTGTTCTTATTGGCGAAAACGCATCAAGGCGTTTTTCGAGAGCTACATTTCAAAGCACGATGTGATGGCCTGTCGAAACCATCCGTGGGCCGACTCTAACGGTCGAACCTTTCGCTAACCTTTCAGTGGGCTTTCACGGTTTTCGGGCTTCACAGTGGCGGATGCGGCTGTAAACTCCGCGCCAAAGAATGGCGTCGAACATCCCTGAATGAGGTAAATATCCATGCGTGTTCTGCTCGTCGAAGACCATCTGCAGCTGGCTGAAAGTGTCGCCCAGGCGCTCAAGAGCACTGGCCTGACCGTGGACGTGCTGCATGACGGCGTGGCGGCCGACCTGGCCTTGAGCAGCGAGGAATACGCCATGGCGATCCTCGATGTCGGCCTGCCGCGCATGGACGGTTTTGAGGTGCTGGCGCGCCTGCGGGCCCGGGGCAAGAACCTGCCGGTGCTGATGTTGACGGCCCGCAGCGACGTCAAGGACCGGGTTCATGGCCTGAACCTCGGCGCCGACGACTACCTGGCCAAACCTTTCGAGCTGACCGAACTCGAAGCCCGGGTCAAAGCCTTGCTGCGCCGCAGTGTGCTCGGCGGCGAACGTCAGCAGACCTGCGGGGTGCTGGCTTATGACCTGGACACCCGGCGCTTTACCCTCGGCGATGAACTGCTGACCCTGACCTCCCGCGAGCAGGCGGTGCTCGAAGCCCTGATCGCCCGTCCCGGCCGGGTGATGAGCAAAGAACAATTGGCCGCCCAGGTGTTCGGCCTGGACGAAGAAGCGAGCCCCGACGCCATCGAGATCTACGTTCACCGCCTGCGCAAGAAACTCGACGGGCAACCGGTCGCCATCGTCACCTTCCGCGGTCTCGGCTATTTGCTGGAAAGCCGCGATGCATAAGCCCAGCAGCCTGCGCTGGCGGTTGCTGTGGAACCTCGCGCTGTTGCTGGTGGTGTTGATGCTGGCCAGTGGCTTGAGTGCCTACTGGAACGGTCGCGAAGCCGCCGACACCGCCTATGACCGGACGTTGCTGGCCTCGGCCCGGACCATCGCCGCCGGGGTGTCCCAGCGCGATGGCAGCCTCAGTGCCGATGTGCCCTACGTGGCCCTCGATACCTTTGCCTACGACAGCGCGGGACGGATTTTCTACCTGGTCAACGACATCAACCAGAAGCTGATTTCCGGCTACGAAAACCTGCCGCCACCGCCGCCGGGTACACCGCGCACGGACGACTACCCGGCGCTGGCACGCTTCTACAACGCTAAATACCAGGGGCAGAACGTACGGGTGGTCAGCCTGCTCAAGCCCGTGAGCGAGCCGAACATGAACGGCATGGCGGAAATCCGCGTCGCGGAAACCGACGAAGCGCGGGTCAGCATGGCGCGCAGCCTGGCGGCGGACACCTTGCTGCGCCTGGGCATGCTGGCGATCGGTGCGTTGTTAATGGTGTGGTTCGCGGTCAGCGCGGCCCTGCGCCCGCTGGAGCGCTTGCGCACGGCGGTGGAAGAGCGTCAGCCCGATGATTTGCGGCCGTTGCCGCTGGTGGAAGTGCAACACGAGTTGTGGCCGCTGGTGCGTGCGCTCAATCATTTCACCGAACGCCTGCGCGGGCAGTTCGAGCGGCAGGCGCAGTTCATTGCCGATGCGGCCCATGAATTGCGTACGCCACTGGCGGCGCTCAAGGCCCGCCTCGAACTGGGCCTGCGCTCGACCGAGCCGCAGACCTGGCGCAGTACCCTGGAAACGGCGGCCCAAGGCACGGATCGCTTGACCCATCTGGCGAACCAGCTGCTGTCCCTGGCACGGGTGGAGAATGGCGCGCGGGCAATCGCCGAGGGCGGCGCACAGCTGCTGGACCTCAGCCAGTTGGCGCGCGAACTCGGCATGGCGATGGCGCCATTGGCGCACAAGCGTGGCGTGGCACTGGCGCTGGAAGCGGATGAACCGGTGTGGCTGCGCGGAGAACCGACGCTGTTGAATGAATTGCTCAGCAATCTGGTGGATAACGCCCTGGCCCACACGCCTCCGGGCGGCAATGTGATTTTGCGGGTGACCGCGCCGGCCGTGCTGGAGGTGGAGGACGATGGCCCCGGGATCCCGCTTGAAGAGCGCGATCGGGTGTTCGAGCGTTTCTATCGACGCAATCAGCAGGTGGCCGGATCAGGGTTGGGCCTGGCGATTGTCGGCGAAATCTGCCGCGCACATCTGGCGCAGATCAGCTTGCATGATGGCGAGCAGGCGGGGTTGAAGGTGCGGGTGAGTTTTATTGCCGGAGATTGAGGGTGTTTGTGCCGGCCTCTTCGTCGGAACGCCGCCCGGAGCAAGCCCGCTCCCACAATTGATAGAGTTCCTCCTGGAGAAATGCGATTAATTGTGGGAGCGGGCTTGCTCCGGGCGGCGTTCCGACGAAGGGCGCGACGCGGTCTCGATCAATAAAACATCGACCGCGATTCTTCCAGCGCCCTGCATTGCACCTCGTTCTCCAGATCGATTCCCAGCTTCTTGAGCGCCGGCACGCTGGACGCGTCGATTCCGCCAAGCGGGTGGTCCGTGCCCCTGTAGCAAAACAGGCACGCCACCTGCACCAGGTCGACATAATCGACCCGCACCGACTGGCGCTCGAAGTCCAGGTACTTCCCGGGCAACTGCATCAGCATCTCCGGAAACTCCCAGACCCTGAGCAGTTTGTCGCCGATCAATGGATGGATCTGGTCGATCACATGGTTCAGGCTGATCGAGTCGGACAACAGTTCATTGTGTTCTTCGGCGTAGGTCAGGATCGGCAGCACGCCGATCTGATGCACCAGCCCGCCGAGTGCGGCCTGGTCGGGTTTGAGTTGGGTGTAACGGCGGCACAGCGCGTAACTGATCCCGGCGATTTCCAGGCTTTTGCGCCAGACGTCGCGCATTTTCTGTTCCACGACCTCGGAGCGGGCATGGAAAATCTGCTCCATCACCAGGCCGATCGCCAGGTTGCTGCTGTAATTGACACCCAGGCGAGTGATCGCCGTGTGCAGGTCAGTGACTTCCCGGGTCGCGCGCAGCAGCGGGCTATTGACCACTTTGATCAGGCGCGCCGACAACGCGGTATCCCGGGCGATCACTTTACTGAGGGTGCTGACGCTGATTTCCGGGTCTTCGGCGGCCTTGCGAATCTGCAAGGCCACTTCCGGTAACGTTGGCAGAACCAGGTCATCGTTATCGATGGCCGCAACCAAATCCTGTTGGACCTTATCCGCCAGATTGCTCATTTCGTATCTCTGGGTATTGCGACAAGTGCTGCATTCAGCGCTGGATTTCGCGATCGCGATCCAGTTGATAAGGCAGGTCGAGCAGGTGCAGGGCGGGCCCTTCGAGCGCGCCCAGATGAATATCGCCACCTTCTGCTGCTTCGGCCTGCAGCACCGCCAGGAGTTCAATGTTTTGCGCGGTGCGGGCGGCCAGCACCACTTCGCCAATAGCGCTGCCATGGGTCGGCGAAAACAGCGGCGTACCGGGTTGCGGCAATTCCCCGGCATCCAGGCTCAGGCGATACAAGCGGCGCTTGAGTTTGCCCAGGTACTGCATCCGCGCAACGATTTCCTGGCCGGTGTAACAACCTTTCTTGAAGCTCACACCACCGACTGCCTGCAGGTTAAGCATCTGCGGGATGAACAGTTCACGCGTGCCCGGCATGACCTGACCGATGCCTGCGCGGACCTGGCCCAGCAGCCACTGATTCAGATCGCCTTCGGCCAGCAGCGCCGAGAGTTTGCCCTTGAGGACGTCCGCTTGATCGGCGGGGGCCCAGAGTTCGACGCGATCAGGGGAAACGCGGATGGCAACCAGCCCGCCATTGCGCACGACGCTGTCGGTTTCTGCCGGCAACTCAAGGCCCAGGCCGCGCAGTGCGGCATCGCCCTGCTCGATGCCGAAGCGCACCCAGGCGGCGCTTTCATCGGTCAGTTTCGATTTGGAGAACACTGCGTACTTTTTCAGGTCCGCCAGTTGCGGTTCCAGCAGTTCGGTGGCCATGGCCATCAGCACGCCGTCACCTTCGAGCAGGATGCGGAAACTCGACTGCATCCGGCCTTTCTGCGTGCAGCGCGCGCCAAGGCTGGCCCGGGTGTCGCCCAGGTAGTCAAGGTTGCAGGTCAACTGACCTTGCAGGAATTTACCCGCATCCGCGCCGCGGACCGCGAGAACGCCTTCGTGAGACAGGGTGCAGAAAAAAGCAGAATCGGCCATGGGTCATCGCAGGATAAAGAGTCTGGGGGACATCATAAGGGGGCGCCCATGAAATGGGTAGTTCACAAAAGACCCTGTTGCCCGACCAAAGCCGAGTGTTCGACCGAGCATGGGGCTGTATACTTGCCGCCTATTTGAGGAGCGCTCCATGGTCGAAGCTGTTGAACTGAATCGCCTCTACTGGCACAGCCGTCGCGGCATGCTTGAACTTGACGTGTTGCTGGTGCCGTTCGTGAAAGAGGTTTATCCGCACCTCAACGAAGTTGACCGTGCCTGCTACGTCAGGCTGCTCGAATGCGAAGATCAGGACATGTTCGGCTGGTTCATGGAACGCGCCGAATCGGAAGATCCGGAGCTGCAGCGCATGGTGCGCATGATCCTGGATCGTGTCCAGCCCAAGTAACTCGTTCGAATGCCGCTGGCAGGCCTCACGGCAGCTGCTGGCGGTGTATCTGTCGGCCCAGCTGTTCGCGCTGGCTGCGTTGTTTCTTCTGTCTATACCGCTCTGGGCCACTCTGCTCGGCGCTTCGCTGTGCGTGGCTCATGGCGTGTGGGCGTTGCCACGGCAGATTCTGCTGACGCATCCCCGGGCGTTTCGCGGCTTGCGTCGCGATGGGGATGGCTGGCAACTGTGGAACCAGGCAGCGGGCTGGCAACCGGTGCAACTGCGGCCGGACAGCCTGGCGCTGCCCTTGATCGTGGTGCTGCGTTTTCGCCTGCGGGGTGAGCGGTATGACCGATCGATCTGTGTGCCCCGGGACTCGCAGGCGGCGGATCTGCACCGACGCCTGCGGGTCCGGCTCAAGTTCAGTCGACGTAGGTGGGCGGCACCAGAATAGTGTCCAGGGCATCTGGCAGCATGTTCGGGTAGTCGAGGGTGTAATGCAGGCCGCGACTTTCCTTGCGCTCCATGGCTGACTGGATCATCAGCTCGGCCACCTGGGCCAGGTTGCGCAACTCGATCAGGTCGCGACTGACCTTGTAATTGCTGTAGAACTCGTCGATTTCGTCCAGCAGCAGTCGCACACGGTGCTGGGCCCGTTGCAGGCGCTTGTTGGTGCGCACGATACCCACGTAGTCCCACATGAATCGCCGCAGCTCATCCCAGTTGTGCGCAATGATCACGTCTTCGTCGGAATCGGTGACCTGGCTCGCATCCCAGACGGGCAGGGCGACAGGAATCGACACCAGGGGCAATTGCTCAAGAATGTCCGCCGCCGCCGAGCGCGCATAAACGAAGCATTCCAGCAGGGAGTTGCTGGCCATGCGGTTGGCACCGTGCAGGCCGGTGAAACTGGTCTCGCCGATGGCGTACAGGCCTGGCACGTCTGTGCGGCCCTGCTGATCGACCATCACGCCGCCGCAGGTGTAGTGCGCCGCCGGAACCACCGGAATCGGTTGCTTGGTGATGTCGATGGAAAACTCGAGGCAGCGCTCGTACACCGTCGGGAAATGAGCCTTGATGAAGGCTTCGGGCTTATGGCTGATGTCCAGATAAACGCAATCGACACCCAGGCGCTTCATTTCATGGTCGATGGCCCGGGCGACGATGTCCCGGGGGGCCAGTTCGGCGCGTGGGTCGAAGCGCTGCATGAAGCGTTCGCCGTTGGGCAGCTTCAAATGCGCACCCTCGCCGCGCAGGGCTTCGGTGACCAGGAAACTCTTGGCTTGCGGATGATAGAGGCAGGTGGGGTGGAACTGGTTGAATTCCAGGTTCGCCACCCGGCAGCCGGAACGCCAGGCCATGGCGATGCCATCACCACAGGCGCCGTCGGGGTTGCTGGTATAGAGGTAGACCTTGGCGGCGCCGCCGGACGCGAGGATCACAAAGCGCGCACCGTAGGTGTCGACTTCTCCGGTGCCCCGATTGAGCACGTAGGCGCCGAGGCAACGGTCGCCTTCAAGGCCCAGGCGTTTTTCGGTGATCAGGTCGATCGCGACCCGCTGTTCCAGCAGTTCGATGTTCGGTCGCTGCCGGGCCTTGTCGAGCAAGGTCCTGAAAATCGCGGCGCCGGTGGCATCGGCGGCATGGATGATGCGCCTGTGACTGTGACCCCCTTCACGGGTCAGGTGAAACTCGAAGCCACCGTCCTCGGTGCCTGACTGTTCGTCGCGAGTGAACGGCACGCCCTGGTCGATCAACCATTGAATCGCCTCTTTACTGTGCTCGACAGTAAAGCGCACGGCGTCTTCGTGACACAGGCCGCCGCCGGCATTGAGCGTGTCATCGACGTGGGATTCAACGGTGTCGGTGTCATCCAGGACGGCTGCGACGCCGCCCTGGGCCCAGAACGTCGAGCCATTGGCGAGGTCGCCTTTGCTCAGGACGGCGATGCGCAGATGATCGGGCAAGGTCAGCGCAAGGCTCAAGCCGGCAGCGCCGCTGCCAATTACCAGAACATCATGTTGAAACTGTTGGCTCATTTCAGGATTCCGCTCAAAGCGACCCGGGTCGGGGTTGGCGCATGACACCGGGGTCGGCGAGTCAAGACAGCCACTCAGCCCACTAGTATATAGAGGGGGGGAGCGGCACAATAGCCGAGCCTGTATGGCATTGTGAAACTACTGTGACGTAAAAAAGGGGACGCTTCGTCGGATGCTTTCTCCTCCGGTTCGGCGACGACGGCACTGTATCGTGGATTTAACACTCTTTTTCGCTCCACGGTTGCACAATGTCGGGTTGGTACGGCTATAAATATTTGAACTTTTGCCAAAGGCCCAAGATCAATAGACGGTTGCCTGAATCAAGGGACAGTGTCGGCTTCTGTGTTGGATCGTGGTCTGGTCCTTACCGGCGAAACCGATGACAAGATTATTCGCGCAGCCGGGTTAACTCGCGCTGCGCTTTTCGTGCGTGCCAAATCAGAGCCCGCAGGAAACTTGCTTGGAGGGGGAGAACTTTTGCGAAAAGCCCGAGTCTATGTTTGCAAGCCTGGTCGTTTAGTCATGCAAGCCTCCTCCGAGCTTATCGAGGAGTGTTCATGCTAACCCAGGAAGAGGATCAGCAGCTGGTCGAACGCGTTCAGCGCGGCGACAAGCGAGCTTTCGATCTGCTAGTGCTGAAATACCAGCACAAAATTCTCGGGTTGATCGTGCGATTCGTGCACGACACCCATGAAGCCCAGGATGTGGCACAGGAAGCCTTCATCAAGGCGTACCGTGCACTTGGAAATTTTCGCGGAGACAGCGCGTTTTATACGTGGCTTTACCGCATCGCCATTAACACGGCGAAAAACTATCTGGTTTCACGCGGCCGCCGGCCGCCTGATAGCGATGTCAGTTCCGAGGATGCAGAGTTCTACGATGGCGATCATGGCCTCAAGGATCTCGAGTCGCCAGAGCGTGCATTGCTGCGCGATGAGATCGAAGGCACTGTCCATCGAACCATCCAGCAACTTCCAGAAGATTTGCGTACGGCTTTAACTTTACGTGAATTCGATGGTCTGAGTTACGAGGACATTGCAGCCGTCATGCAATGTCCGGTGGGTACCGTGCGCTCCCGGATCTTCCGCGCTCGGGAAGCCATCGATAAAGCCCTGCAGCCGTTGTTGCAGGAAAACTGAAGACAGCGGCGATAGCCAAGAGAGGAACGCCATGAGTCGTGAAGCCCTGCAGGAATCGCTGTCCGCGGTGATGGATAACGAAGCGGACGAACTGGAATTGCGTCGGGTACTGAATGCCTTTGACGATGTTGAAACCCGTGAAACGTGGGCTCGTTATCAAATCGCTCGGGCAGTGATGCACAAGGATCTGCTGCTTCCACGCCTGGACATTGCCGCGGCAGTTTCCGCTGCGTTGGCGGAAGAAGCGGTACCGGCAAAAGCTTCCCGTGGTCCATGGCGCAGCCTGGGTCGCCTGGCAGTCGCCGCTTCGGTCACCGTTGCAGTATTGGCAGGTGTTCGTCTGTACAACCAGGACGAGATCGCCGGTGTCGAACTGGCCCAGCAATCCACTCAGCAAGGCCTGGCCGCTCCTCAGGTCAAGGGTCCAGCTGTTTTGGCAGGCTATAGTGAGAGTTCGGATGCCACCGGTCCCATGGCCAATGGCGTATTGCAAGGCCAGCCAGGCTGGCACGATCAGCGTTTGCCAGGCTACTTGCGCCAACATGCTCAGCAGGCCGCACTGAAAGGTACTGAAAGCGCGTTGCCGTACGCTCGTGCAGCAAGTCTGGAAAACCGTTAAGGAGGACCATGCGCTCCATACCTCTACTTACGCTTCTGCTCGGTGGCTGGTTCATTGTTCCAGCCCATGCCGATGAAGCCCAGGACTGGTTGACCCGTCTGGGCCAGGCCGAGCAACAGCAAAGCTTTCACGGTACATTCGTCTACGAGCGTAACGGTAGTTTTTCTACCCACAACATCTGGCACCGCGTCCAGGATGGCAAGGTCCACGAGCGTTTACTCCAGCTCGATGGCTCGGCCCAGGAAGTCGTGCGCATTGATGGACAGACTCAATGCGTCAGCGGCACCCTGATTGCAGGACTCGGGGACACCCCGAATTCCACTGCTCGTGCACTCGATCCTCAAAAGCTCAAGAATTGGTATGACCTTGCCGTCATTGGCAAGTCGCGTGTGGCCGGGCGTTCGGCAGTGATCATTTCCCTGACGCCTCGAGACCAGCATCGCTATGGATTCGAACTGCATCTGGATAAAGAAACCGGCCTGCCTCTCAAGTCATTGTTGCTCAATGACAAAGGGCAGTTGCTGGAGCGATTCCAGTTCACGCAGCTCGATACCACTGACATGCCGGCAGACAAAGACGTGCAGCCGGGCGATGACTGCAAGGCCGTTGCTGTCGTTAGCGACAAGGCCTCCGCCGCCAAGGTTGCCCAGGCCTGGCATTCGGACTGGTTGCCGCCCGGTTTCGAGCTGACCAGCAGCACCACGCGCAAGGATCCCGAGACCAAGGCGCAGGTCAATAGCCTGATGTATGGCGACGGCCTTGCCCGTTTCTCGGTCTTTCTAGAGCCATTGAATGGCGCAACCGTCATCGATACTCGCGTCCAGTTAGGCCCTACCGTGGCTGTATCCCGACGCTTGAGTACCTCTGAAGGCGAAATGATGGTCACCGTGGTCGGTGAAATTCCCGCCGGCACCGCTGAACGCATTGCGCTGTCCATGCGTAGCGATAGTGCTGCCACCAGCAAGCAGTGAACTGACTTCGGCGATTTTCACTTCGTCGGCCAGACGTCGAAATGTTTGCTGAGCATTTTCATTTGCAAATATCCCGAAAATTTTTTATAGGTCAGAGCATCTCGGCTCTGGCCTTGTTTGTTGTTCCCGGAACAAAAATGCCGACCTGTCGTGACCGGTGTTTTATGCTCCATATCGCTTAACCCTGCTCGTCGTAATGGGAGCTGTATGTCGATACTCAGTTTGAAGTCTTATCTCTCCGTTGTTGCCACCGTCCTGGTGCTTGGCCAGGCGGTTCCTGCGCAAGCGGTCGAACTGCCTGATTTTACGCAGTTGGTCGAGCAGGCCTCGCCGGCGGTCGTGAACATCAGTACCACGCAGAAACTGCCAGACCGAAAAGTGAACGAGCAGATGCCCGACCTTGAGGGCTTGCCGCCGATGCTGCGTGAGTTCTTCGAGCGCGGCATGCCGCCTCAACCACGTACGCCACGGGGTGATCGTCAGCGTGAAGCCCAGTCCCTGGGGTCGGGGTTCATCATCTCGTCCGACGGCTACATCCTGACCAACAACCATGTAATTGCCGATGCCGACGAAATCCTCGTCCGCCTGGCTGACCGCAGCGAATTGAAAGCCAAGCTGGTCGGCACCGATCCGCGTTCCGACGTGGCCCTGCTGAAAATCGAAGGCAAGGACCTTCCGGTGCTCAAGCTCGGTAAATCCCAGGACCTGAAGGCCGGCCAATGGGTAGTGGCGATCGGCTCGCCGTTCGGTTTCGACCACACTGTGACCCAGGGCATCGTCAGCGCCGTCGGTCGTAGCCTGCCGAACGAAAACTATGTGCCGTTCATCCAGACCGACGTGCCGATCAACCCGGGTAACTCCGGTGGTCCGCTGTTCAACCTGGCGGGCGAGGTAGTAGGGATCAACTCGCAGATCTACACCCGTTCCGGCGGCTTCATGGGCGTGTCGTTCGCGATTCCGATCGACGTGGCCATGGACGTTTCCAACCAGCTGAAAACCGGCGGCAAAGTCAGTCGTGGCTGGTTGGGCGTGGTCATTCAGGAAGTGAACAAGGACCTGGCCGAGTCGTTCGGTCTCGAGAAGCCTGCCGGTGCGCTGGTAGCGCAGATCCAGGATGACGGCCCGGCGGCCAAGGGTGGCCTGCAAGTCGGCGACGTAATCCTGAGCATGAACGGCCAACCGATCGTCATGTCTGCCGATCTGCCGCACCTGGTCGGCGCGCTGAAGTCCGGCTCGAAGGCTGATCTGGAAGTGATCCGCGAAGGCAAGCGCAAGAATGTCCAGCTGACGGTGGGCGCTATTCCCGAAGAGGGCAAAGAGCTGGACGCCCTGCCAAAATCCAGTGTCGAGCGCAGCAGCAATCGCCTGGGCGTTGCCGTGGCCGAGCTGACCGCCGAGCAGAAGAAAACCTACGACCTCAAGGGTGGCGTGGTCATCAAGGAAGTTCAGGACGGTCCTGCTGCCCTGATCGGCTTGCAGCCTGGCGATGTGATCACTCACCTGAACAATCAGGCGATTGGCTCCACCAAGGAGTTCACCGACATCGCCGAGGCACTGCCAAAGAACCGTTCGGTATCGATGCGGGTTCTGCGTCAAGGTCGCGCCAGCTTCATCACCTTCAAGCTGGCTGAATAGTCCGGTTGTCGGAATGTAGGAATGTAGGAATGTAGGAGCGAGCTTGCTCGCGATGGTCTCAAGGGCGACGCGTTCATGCAGAAAGAACGCGTTATCGTTGACGTCCATCGTCGGAACGCCGCCCGGAGCAAGCTTGCTCCTACAAAAGGCAAGACATGTCAGTTGTTGCCAGCATAAAAAAACCGCCTCGAAAGGGCGGTTTTTTTACGCGTTCGCAAAAGCGTCAGCCCATCATGTCCTTGATCATGCGCTCCTGCTCCATCAACTCCCGTTGCCGCGCGTCGATCCGCGACGACAACGGGAAGTTGGTGCCGGCCTTGCGCTTGGCGAAGTCCAGTTGCTGAATGGCCTGGCGGTAGTCGCCGACCAGGGCGAAGTATTCGGCGCGGGCCTGGTGCAGGCCAATGATGTTGCCCGACAAACCACGGGTCTCGGCCACCATGTACCAGACGTCCGGATCGTACGGCCGATTCTTGAGCAGGCTCTCCAGGGCTTTCTCCGCTTCGGGCGCCCGGTTTTGCTTGAGCAGCAAGTCGACACGCACTGAGTTGAGCGGATAGTTGCCCGGATACTGGGTCAACATCCGGTCCACCCGGGACTGAGCATCGGGCAGCCGATTGTTGGTGATGTCCAGATCGACCTGGGCCAGGTTATAGATGATCTCGTTCGGCGACTTGGCCAGCAGCGACGCCAGGTTTTCCCGGGCTTCGTTCAACTGGCCACCCTTGATCTGGGCGATTGCCAGGCCGTAACGCGCGACATCGTTTTTCGGATTTTCATCCAGCTGGGCACGGAAGCGCTTGGCCCCCAGGCCCGGGGTTTCTTCGTAGATCAGTTGGACCCGGGCACGAATCAGCTGGTAACGCATGCTGTCTTCAATACCGCCCGGCTTGGCCTGTTCGGCACGGTTGCGGGTGTCGGCGATCCGCGATTCGGTCACCGGGTGAGTCAGCAGGAATTCCGGTGGCTTGGCGTCGAAGCGGTATTGGCGCGACAAGCGCTCGAACATGGTCGGCATCGAGCGCGGGTCGTAACCGGCCTTTTCCAGATTGAGGATGCCGATACGGTCGGCTTCCTGTTCGTTCTGCCGCGAGAAGCGTCGCTGTTCCTGGATCGCCGCCGCCTGCGAACCGGCAATGGCGGCGATCCCGGCATCGCCGGCGCCGGCAGCGGCAATCACGATCCCGGCCAGCAGGGCGGCCATCATCGGTACCTGCATCCGCTGTTGGGCTTCGACGCCACGGGCAAAGTGGCGCTGCGACAAGTGAGCCAATTCGTGAGCCATGACCGAGGCGTATTCGCCTTCGGTCTGGGCATTGAGGAACAAACCGCCGTTGACCCCGACAATGCCCCCCGGTGCCGCGAAGGCGTTGAGCTGCGGGCTGTTGATCAGAATGAATTCCAGGCGCCGGTCATTGACCTGGCTGGTCTCCACCAGGCGGTAGACGCTGGATTCGACGTAGTCCTTGAGCTGTGGATCGTTTAGCTGGGACACCTGGCTACGTAACATCGCCAGCCAGGCCCGGCCCAACTGGTGCTCCTGTTGCGGCGAGACGATGGCAGAACTGGCGTCGCCGAGTGACGGCAGGTCGTCGGCGAAGCCCGGAGAGGCGAGCAGGCAAGCGAGCGTCAGCAGGGTAGGGCGCAGAAATGTCATGCACAAAGCCTTAGTCGACAAAGACCTTACTGTAGCCGGACAGTACGCTCGGGACCAGATATTCTAAGCCCCTTAACCACCTGACCGGAGTGATGCAATGACCGACGCTGTAGCCCATGACGCCGAACTCGACGCCAGCGGCCTCAATTGCCCGCTACCGTTACTCAAGGCCAAGCTGGAACTCAATCGCATGGCCAGCGGCGCGGTGCTCAAGGTAATCGCCACGGATGCGGGCTCGCAGCGCGACTTTCGCACCTTTGCCCGATTGGCCGGTCATACGCTGCTGCGCGAAGAAGATGAGGCGGGTGTTTACCGCTACTGGTTGAAAAAAGCCTGAACCCGCTGCGTTCGTTTCTAAGGGATTATTGATGTTCAAGGTGTTACGCGACTGGATTCAGCGTTATTTTTCCGACGAAGAAGCCGTGGTGCTTGCCGTGCTGCTGGTGCTGGCGTTCACCGCGGTACTGACGCTCGGTGGCATGCTCGCGCCGGTGCTCGCCGGGATGGTGCTGGCGTATCTGATGCAGGGCCTGGTGGCGACGCTGGAGCGCTTGCGTGTGCCGGGCGGCGCGGCGGTCGGGCTGGTCTTTGCGTTATTCATGGGGCTGCTGCTGGTGTTCATCGTGGTCGTGGTGCCGTTGCTCTGGCATCAGTTGATCACCTTGTTCAACGAACTGCCCGGCATGCTCGCCAAGTGGCAGTCACTGTTATTGCTGCTGCCCGAGCGTTACCCGCATCTGGTGTCCGATGAGCAGGTGCTGCGGGCCATCGAAGTGGCGCGGGGCGAGATCGGCAATTTCGGCCAGTGGGCGCTGACGTACTCGCTGTCGAGCCTGCCGCTGCTGGTGAACATCATGATCTACCTGGTGTTGGTGCCGATCCTGGTGTTTTTCTTTCTCAAGGACCGGGAAATGATCGGCCAGTGGGTGCGCGGTTACCTGCCTCGCGAGCGGGCATTGCTCACCCGCGTTGCCCGGGAGATGAACCGACAGATCGCCAACTACATTCGCGGCAAAGGCATCGAGATCGTCATTTGCGGCGGCGCGACCTACATCGGTTTCGTGGTGCTGGGGCTCAACTATGCGGCGCTGCTGGCGCTACTGGTGGGCGTGTCGGTGGTGGTGCCCTATGTCGGAGCCGTGGTGGTGACCGTGCCGGTGCTGCTGATCGCGCTGTTCCAGTGGGGCTGGAGCGATCAGTTCATCTATTTGATGGCGGTCTACGGCATTATCCAGGTCCTGGACGGCAACGTGCTGGTGCCGTTGTTGTTCTCGGAAGCGGTCAACCTGCACCCGGTGGCAATTATCTGCGCGGTGCTGTTGTTTGGCGGGTTGTGGGGGTTTTGGGGAGTGTTCTTTGCGATTCCCCTGGCGACGTTGTTCAAGGCTGTGCTGGATGCTTGCCCGCGAAGGCGTCCGAAAGGACGCCAAATAATCAGGCCTCGTTCAACGCCTGCGCCGCCGCCAGAACGGCATCCACATGCCCCGGCACCTTCACCCCGCGCCATTCCTGACGCAGCACCCCATCCTTATCAATCAGGAACGTGCTGCGATCAACCCCCATGTATTCCTTGCCATACAGCTTCTTCAACTTGATCACATCAAACAGCTGACACAGCGCTTCTTCCTTGTCGCTGATCAGCTCAAAGGTGAACGCCTGCTTGGCCTTGAAGTTCTCGTGGGATTTCAGGCTGTCGCGGGACACGCCGAAGACTTCGGTATTGGCCGCTTTAAAAGCGTCAAGCTGATCGCGAAAACCCTGGCCCTGGGTGGTGCAGCCCGGCGTGCTGTCCTTCGGATAGAAGTAGATGACGACTTGCTTGCCTTTCAGGTTGGCGAGGCTGACGGTCTGCCCATTGGTGGCGGATGCTTCGAAATCGGCAACCGGTTGGTCGATGGCAACGGCCATGAAAGCTTCCTTACATTGGGTTTTGTGGGCGCCACGGTTCGATCAGGGCGTCCAGGTTCAGCGCGTCGGCGAAGTCCAGGAACTGATCGCGCAGCCAGCTGATCTGCACGCCGGCCGGCAAGGTCACGGTAAACGTGGCATTGAGCATGGTGCCGCCGGTCTGGGGTGCCTGATAGGTGTCGCAGGTCAGGTTTTCCAGCTCGACGTTGTGGTCCATGAAAAACTGGCACAGCTCGTTGATGATGTCCGAGCGGTAGGCCGAGCTGACATAAGCGACGTACGGCAGCGCCTGGGGACGATTCTCCAGCGCCGCACTGCGCACCACATTGACGGTGAAGGCGTGCTTCTTGGCCAGGCTCGACAGGCTGCCTTCGAGGCGCGCCAGGGCGTCCCAGCTGCCGGAGATCTCAAGGACCAACGCACTGCACTCGCCATGACGGGTCAGGCGAGAGGTAACCACGGCGCAGCGGTTTTCATGGCTGGCGCGGCACAGGACGTTAGTCAGCTCCATGGGGTTGGCGCCGAGGGCACTGATGACAAGGAATTGTTCGCGAACTGTGGGGGTGGACATGCAGCATTCCTAAAGCGATGAGCGGTCGATACTTTTATGGGCTTTTTTTGCCGGGGCGAGCCTGCGGATGCGAATTCAAAAAACCCGAGCCGGAAGGTTGCAACCTGCTCCAGAGTGGCAAGAGCGAGGGGTGGCAACGCTGGATCGGGGCTTGTGATGCCGAAAATGGAGGCTGGAACCCGGCTTGCGAGCTTATCAGTACCGATCAAAGTCTGAAGGGTAGCGAAAAGCAGCGCCAAGGGGAATGGCAGCAGCGCAGTACTTCGCTTGTACAAGCATCTTGGCGCCAGTACCATTACCGCTCTCTTTTTCCGGCAGGAGCGGTTGCATGATTGCGGGCAGTATGGTGGCACTGGTCACACCCATGGATGCACAAGGTCGTCTCGACTGGGACAGCTTGAGCAAACTGGTGGACTTTCACCTGCAAAACGGCACCCACGCCATCGTGGCGGTCGGCACTACAGGTGAATCGGCCACCCTTGACGTGAACGAGCACATCGAAGTGATTCGTTACGTGGTGAAGCAGGTTGCAGGGCGCATTCCGGTGATCGCCGGGACTGGCGCGAACTCGACTCGCGAAGCCATCGAGCTGACCACCAATGCGAAGATGGCCGGTGCCGATGCCTGCCTGCTGGTGACGCCGTATTACAACAAGCCGACCCAGGAAGGCCTGTACCAGCACTTCAAGGCGATCGCCGAAGCCGTCGACATCCCGCAGATCCTGTATAACGTGCCTGGCCGCACCGCGTGCGACATGCTGGCCGAGACCGTGATCCGCCTGTCGACCGTGAAGAACATCATCGGCATCAAGGAAGCCACCGGCGACCTGTCCCGTGCCAAAGCCATCATCGATGGCGTCAGCAAGGACTTCCTGGTGGTATCCGGCGACGACGCTACCGCCGTCGAGCTGATGCTGCTGGGCGGCAAAGGCAATATCTCGGTGACCGCCAACGTTGCGCCGCGCGACATGGCCGACATGTGCAATGCCGCGCTGAAGGGCGATGCCGTCACCGCCCGCGCGATCCACGAAAAGCTGATGCCGCTCAATAAAACCCTGTTTATCGAATCCAACCCTATTCCCGTGAAGTGGGCGCTGCATGAAATGGGCTTGATGCCGGACGGTATCCGTCTGCCGCTCACCTGGCTCAGTGCTGCCTGTCACGAACCGCTGCGGCAGGCCATGCGCCAGTCCGGCGTCCTGGTTTAATTGAGGAAGCACTACGCATGAAGCGATTGGCCGGACTTTCCGCACTTGCCTTGATTATCTCCAGCACCAGTGGCTGTGGATGGGTCTGGGGCCCGGAAGGTTATTTCCGTGACCGTGGCAGCGATTACCTGGAAGCGCAACAGACTGCCCCGATGCAATTGCCGCCGGACGTCACCACCGCCAAACGTCTGGATCCACTGCTGCCGATCCCGCGCAACGTGGCCGACGACACCGCCAAGGGCGAATACGTCGTGCCGCGTCCACAGCCGCTGACCGCCGGAGCCGACGCCGCTGGCGCCTACTCGCTGCAGAAGACCGGTGACACGCGCTGGATCGTGGCCCAGAGCCCGCCGGCCGAAGTCTGGCCAGTGGCCGTGCAGTTCTTCCAGGACAACGGTTTCCGTCTGGACGAACAGCGCCCGCAAACCGGTGAATTCACCACCACCTGGCAACATTCCGATGAACTGTCGGCTGCGATGGCCAAGCGCCTGAGCGCCGCCGGTGTCGGCACTGACGGCGAAACCCGCGTGCGGGTCCGCATCGAGCCAGGCGTTCAGCGCAACACCAGTGAAGTCTATGTGGTCAGCGCCCAGCGTCCTGCCGGCAGCACCGCCGACGTGGCCTTCACCAACCGTTCGGTCAACACTGGCCTGGACGCGGCACTGGTCGACGACATGCTCGCAAGCATGAGCCGTACGTCGGAGAAGGGCGGTTCGGTCTCCATGCTGGCTTCCCGTGATTTCGATACGCCAAGTCGCGTCAGCCTGAGCGAAGACGGCAGCGGCAACCCTGTACTGAACGTCGGTACGGACCTGGATCGTGCCTGGTCAAGCGTCGGTCGTGCGCTGGAGCAGGGCGAATGGCGGGTTGAAGACATCAACCGCAGCCTGGGCCTGTACTACATCAACCTGGCGGAAAAAGCCGAGAAGGCAGACGACAAGCCTGGCTTCTTCAGCAGCCTGTTCGGCAGCGCGCCGGACAAGGAAGCCGTCGAAGCCCGTGCCGAGCGTTATCAGGTTCGCCTGAGCAAGGTTGGCGAAAACGTCCAGGTCACCGTCGAGAAGAACATCAACACCGTGGCGCCGGCTGACGTGGCGCGCAAAGTGTTGAGCGTGATTCAGGACAACCTGGGCTGATCTCATGCGTTTTGCCGTTCTCGGCAGCGGTAGCCAAGGGAACGGCACGCTGATAGCCAGCGCTGACACGTACGTGCTGGTGGATTGTGGTTTCTCCCTGCGGGAAACCGAAAAACGCCTGTTGCGCCTGGGTGTAAACCCGGCGCAACTGAGCGCGATACTCGTGACCCACGAACATGCCGATCATGTGCATGGCGTGGGTTTGCTGTCTCGGCGTTACAATCTGCCTGTCTACCTCAGTCGCGGCACACTGCGCGGGATGCGCAAACCGATTGAACCGGCCGGTCTCCTGGCGGGCGGCGAGCAACTGCAGATCGGCAACCTGAACATCGGTGTCATTGCCGTGGCCCACGATGCGCAGGAGCCGACGCAATACGTCTTCAGTGACGGTGAGCGGCGCTTCGGCCTGCTGACCGACCTGGGTTCCTATTGCAACAAGGTGCTGGACGGCTATCGGGACCTCGATGCATTGATGATCGAGTCCAACCATTGCCGTGACATGCTGGCTCGCGGTCACTACCCCTACTTTCTCAAGCAGCGGGTGGGCGGCGAGCTGGGACATTTGAACAACCACCAGGCGGCATTCCTGGTGTCCGAGTTGGGCTGGCAAGGCCTGCAACACCTGGTCCTGGCCCATCTGAGCAGCAAGAACAACCTGCCGCAGCTGGCCCGGCAATGTTTTGTCGACACCCTCGGGTGCGACCCGGACTGGCTGCAACTGGCCGATCAAGATTCAGGGCTCGACTGGCGACACATCGCCTAGCCCACCTACTTAGCAAGCGGAGCCCATCATGGAAAAACGTGAAGAACTCTACCGCGGCAAAGCCAAATCGGTTTACAAGACCGACGACGCTGACCGCTTGATCCTGCTGTTTCGCAACGACACCTCGGCGTTCGACGGCAAGCGCATCGAGCAGCTCGACCGCAAAGGCATGGTGAACAACAAGTTCAACGCCTTCATCATGCAGAAACTCGAAGCGGCCGGCGTGCCGACCCAATTCGACAAACTGCTGGGCGACAACGAATGCCTGGTAAAAAAACTCGACATGATCCCGGTCGAGTGCGTTGTGCGTAACTACGCCGCCGGCAGCCTGGTCAAGCGCCTGGGCGTCGAAGAAGGCATGAAGCTCAACCCTTACACCTTCGAACTGTTCCTGAAGGACGACGCCAAGGGCGACCCGTTCATCAACGAATCCCACGTCGTGGCCTTCGGTTGGGGCACCGCCGAGCAACTGGTTCGCATGAAAGAACTGTCGCTCAAGGTCAACGAAGTCCTGAGCAAACTGTTCGACGACGCCGGCCTGCTGCTGGTCGACTTCAAACTCGAATTCGGCGTGTTCAGCGACGGCTCCATCGTCCTGGGCGACGAATTCAGCCCGGACGGCTGCCGCCTGTGGGACAAGGCCACCGGCAAGAAAATGGACAAGGACCGCTTCCGCCAGGGCCTCGGTGACGTCATCGAAGCCTACGAAGAAGTCGCCAATCGTCTGGGCGTACCGCTTTAATCGACGCAAGCATCTGAAAGAACAGAAATATTTCGCTTAGGGGGTTCGCTTCCGGCGAAAGTGTTGTTATGATGCGCGCCGTTGGAGAGATGCCAGAGTGGCCGAATGGGACGGATTCGAAATCCGTTGTACCTTCACCGGTACCTAGGGTTCGAATCCCTATCTCTCCGCCATTACATAGAAAAGCCCCGTAGCTGAAAAGTTACGGGGCTTTTTCGTTTCTGTCGCTATGGCTAATAGCTTCGTTTCTACGAGGGCCAGGAAGGCTTAGCTCTCTCTGCCGGAAGCCTATGTTGCATAAGAGGGCGTAAATTCATTTGCGCTCGTGTGCGGGGCTCTGGAGTCGCTGGAGGGACAAGGCTCCGTATCCAATCGTCGTGCAATGACATCCAGCAAATCGTAGCCATCGCGTAACGGAATGCTGCAGAGCAATGCGAAGTCGCTAAGGATCACCGAGTCAGTGGTGATATCACCGCGCATTGCGAGATTTTCCAGAATTTGGGTGACGGCGCCAATTCGATATCTTGCCGTACTGAGCAATGAATGAAGAGGCTGCGTGGTATTCACGTACAGAGAAGGAAGGTCGTCGGCGTTGCTGGTTAAAGCCATATAGTCATTCATGGGTAAACTCCACTCTTTTATAGGTTTACCAACCTGACGTCGCCAAACGAAAGGGTGGCAACTGTGCGCAGGTTGGCGAACCGGAGTGGAAGCCGGCAGACCCGAAGGTCTCCCGCGCACAGCTGCCATAATGGCAACTCTACAGATGCAAAAACGCCTGCAACGAAGCAAACGCTTTTGCACCCCACTGCGGGTCGCCAAACCCGGTCGCCATTTGGGCGACGGGCGGACTATAAGCCGCCTGGCGAAGGCTGTGCAAGGGATTGGTGGGGAGGGGGTTTCCGGGAGTGATGTAGGACTTTGCTACGTTGCTTGACAGATGTTTGCGGTCGACAAAATTACCCTATACGAATCAAATCGGCTGTTTTGAAAATCAATCAGGTCTACTTGGCTTCCTGCTCACGCATCCCTTGGATGATCGTAGACGCAGACAAAACAAGGCGTAGCGGATTGTCCTTCGAGGGCACGAACTGCAGGTTCTGGTAGTAAGCTGCAGCAGCCTCATCTTTCGCATCAACAACGATGAAAGCCACGCCAGAATGCTTCGACACCGCGTACACGCGGCGAAAGAAATCAGCCATCAACCGCTGACCAAGCCCCTTCTTCTGCATGCTCTTGTCGACGGCCAGTCGGCTCAACAGCACTGCCGGCATCGGATACCGGGGCATTCTCTTTTTCATCTCATCACTGAGCTGATCGAGCGCTACAGCGGCGTTGGCCAGCGTGTAGTAGCCCAGCAAAATGCCGTCTTGCAGATACATGAATGTTCTGGAGACGTTACGCTTTTCGTCCTGGCTAGCCTGCTGGGCAATGTATGCATTGAGGGCCGGATGCACTTCGCAATCGAACGCAGTGCGATCAATCGACTTATCGAAGTCGACAGTGATGAAATCCATCGAAAACCCTTAGCGCAAGGCAAGCAGGTTGCGGAGCGCCTTGTTGGGCTCAGGGGGATTGTCGAGCATCTGGTATGCAGTATCAGCATCGAGCACCGTCATGCCCTCGAAATCAACAGAGTCGGAAAGCTGAGCCGACTGATCGTGCACAACGGAGCGGACGGCGAGTGCGTCGACGACTTTTTTCAGATCGCGAAGCTCGCGCTCCAGATTCTGAAGATGCGGGACTCGCGGAGCGCGAGGGGCTTTATATGCGCCCGTTTGGCTCAGAGCACTGCCGGCAAAAGCCTTTGCGGCTTGTCGCTCCACCACTTCATTTGCGAGCGAAGACACAGCCACAAAGCGACCGTCATCGCGGCGGGCGATGACAGGCGATTTCTTGGTTGCCGTTGGTGGCAGTTGTTCGTTCTGTGCTTGCTTAGTCACGGTGCTGCTCCTGTTGAATAGCAAGAATATCACAAACTGCTTGACACTCCGGGTTTTCGCAGTGGTCTCGACCCGAAATGCCCAGGGTATAAATCCTTCCCTTGGCGACCGGTGTGGACCCGCATGCCGGGCGATGTAGCAGGGACGTGGCCTATGAGATCGCCCCTATGCCGATTCTATTAGTTTTGTTTGAGGGATTTTCAGGGCAAAAGTCGCCTTCCACTCGGCAGCGCTGACCTGCGATGGCGCCAGCGAAGACGCCCGAGGGCCTTGGGCTGGGCACTAAATGCATACCCAAAAAAGCTGTACATGTTCTCTATTTATCGCGCAAAAACTATACATTGAGCTAGTCTTGTATAGTATTTCAAAAAAAGGTCGAGACGTTGATGAACGTGGCTGATTCCAGACGCTTTCTCGTACATCGTCGGTCGAGATGCTGGCTGTTCGCGCTAGTACTGGCCTTACCTGCCTGGGCGGATGGGAATCCCGCGCTGCCCGATGGGCGTCTGGTGGGCAGCGGCGACTTCACCTGGTTCGGCGTAAATCTATACACCGCGCGGTTGTGGAGCGCTGGGTTGCCGCTGACCTGGGATCAGCCCTTTGCACTCGAACTGACTTACCACCGTGCCTTTTCCAGGGACACGCTGGTGGAGGCCAGTCTCAAGGAAATGCGTCGCATGGCAGGGGCTCGTCCAGAGGACTCAACTCTCCAACGCTGGTCCAGTGAAATGCGTGGCGCCTTCGTCGATGTGCGGCCCGGAATGCGGATTACCGGGGTCTACCATCCAGGCTTTGGCTGCAGTTTCTTCGTCGACGGCCAGCTGCGTCGGCGGGTCGAGGACCCTGCATTCGCCCGCGCCTTCTTCGACATCTGGCTTGATCCGCGCACCCGGGATCAGCAATTGCGTCAACAACTGCTGGGGATAGTCGGGCCGGCGGAGTGAGGAGGTTGAGATGCGTCAAATACTGGTACTGCTCGTTAGCCTGTTGCTGGTCAGCTGTAACAACATTGGCGTGGAGCACTACGCAAGGGAGCGACCGACCCTGGATCTGGTGGCGTTCTTCTCCCGGCCGGTACAGGCCTGGGGTATGTTCCAGAATCGCTCGGGCGAGGTGGTCAAGCGTTTCCATGTCCGGATCGAAAGCCGCGTCGAGGGTCGGCAGCTGATCCTCGACGAGCGTTTTCTCTACAGCGATGGCACGCGTCAGCGGCGCGTCTGGACGCTGGAACCGGCCGGCGCCGGGCATTGGCGTGGTCGTGCGGACGACGTAATCGGAGAGGCCAGGGGCGAGGTCGCTGGCAACGCGCTGCGCTGGCGCTATCGTCTTGACCTGCCGGTTGACGGCAGGCATTGGGAAGTTGATCTGGACGACTGGATGTACTTGATGGACGAAGACACGATGATCAATCGCTCGAGCATGAGCAAGCTTGGCGTCGAGTTGGGACAAGTGACCCTGTTCTTCCGCCGCCAGCCGCAGTCGCTTCCGTGACCCTCGATGACGGGCCGAGGCAGGCGTTTGCGTTCCCGGGCAAACAGATTCATGAGCGGGGCGCAGCCATTCGCAGGATGAGCGGCATCCAGACCGCCCACAGTGGCGCGAGCAGCAGGGCCGTGCCAAGGGTGTCCCAAGGCAGGCCGACACCGGCCAGCGGTGCGCCGGCGAGGTAAGCCAGAGGTCCACCGCACAGGCCCAGTAGCGCGCCGTACCACACAGGGCGTCGAGCCCAGGCCAGGCTGTGGCGAAGCCCACTGGCCAGCACCAACCAGAGCAGGGCGAGCCATAGGGGCAGGGGTTGCCGGGCAAAATCGAAGACGCCCAGCGCACCCAGGCCGGCATCCAGCATCCAGCCTGTCAGCCCCACGCAGACCAGTGCGGTTGCTTCGTCTCCCGGCCGTGGGCAAGCAGCCACATGCACCAACAGGCCTGCCACCACTGGCAGTAGCAGCCAGGGATGCCGTTCGCTCAGCACGCAAGCCCACCAGGCGGCCTGCATCCATAGCGCGTTGCCGATCAACCAGGCCCGGCTCAAGTCAGGCGGCCGGCAGCGATGCGCGGCGGGCGGCCGGGGCTGCCCAGAGCAGTTGCGCGACGCCGATAGCGCGCTCCTCGAAACCGCCTTGGCAGTAACACAGATAGAACTCCCAGAGGCGCTGAAAGGTGTCGTCATACCCCAGCTCGACCAAGGCGCTGCGCGACTGGCGCAAGTTGTCGCGCCAGTGCTTGAGCGTGCGCGCATAGTCCAGGCCGAAGTCCTCCATGTGCACCAGGTTCAACGCGGTGTGGCGACTGGCAGTCTGAAGCATGACGCTCAAGGAGGGCAGGGCACCACCGGGAAAGATATGACGCTGGATGAAATCCACCGACCGCTGGGCCTGCTCATAGCGCTGGTCGCGGATGGTGATGGCCTGCAGCAGCATCAAGCCGTCATCCTTGAGCAGCGAGGCGCAGCGGCGAAAGTAAAGCGGCAGATAGCGGTGCCCGACCGCCTCGATCATCTCGATCGAGACCAGCTTGTCGAAGCGTCCGCCCAGGTCGCGGTAGTCCTCGCGCAGGACGGTAATGCGCTCTTGCAGGCCAAGATCGCGGACGCGCTGCAGGGTATGGGCGTACTGCGCCTCGGACAACGTGGTGGTGGTCACCCGGCAGCCGTGGCGGGTGGCGGCATGGATCGCCAGGCTACCCCATCCGGTACCGATCTCGAGCAGATGATCGTCGGGGTGCAGCGCGAGTTTGTCGCAGATACGCTCGAGCTTGTTCAGTTGGCCCTGCTCCAGGCTCTGCTCCAGGCTGTCGAACATGGCTGCCGAGTACATCATGGTCGGGTCCAGCAGCCGCTCGAACAAGGCATTGCCCAGATCGTAATGGGCCAGGATGTTGCGCCGCGAGCCGCGCCGGCTGTTGCGGTTGAACCAGTGCAGCAAGCGCAGGACCGGACGGCCCAGGCGCGCGATCCCGCCTTCAAGGGCGTCGAGCACCTCAAGGTTGGCAACGAAGAGGCGGGTGACCGCGGCCAGGTCCGGACTGCGCCAGTAGCCGTGGATGTAAGCTTCGCCGGCACCGATCGAGCCGTTGGCCGCCACCATGCTCCAGGCTGCGTCGTCGAAGATCTCGACCTCGGCATGCAGTGCGCTGCCGGCATCGCCGAACAGCCACTGCCGGCCTTTGCAGATCAGGCGCAGACGGCCTTGGCGCAGGTTGCGAAGTTGCGCGAGCACGGCGCTTCTGGCCAGGCCGCCGAACAACGGCGCCAGGCCAAAGGATTTGCTAACGCTCAGAGTTGGATCGGACATGCTCGGACTCCTCGTGGACAGGGTGGCCAGGGTTTTGGCTGCTCTGACGGGTCGTGTGGGCGTAGAGCGGGGTGCGCTTGAGCAACAGGCGCATGGCTTGCCAATAAATGGCGCCGAGGGTGCGCAGGCTCATCCAGGGGAAGGCCAGTACGTGCCGTCGTAGCGCGCCGGCATCCAGTGGCTGGCGGCGCAGGGCCAGGTCGGCCTCGAAGACTTTTTGCCCTTCGCGGCGGTTTTCCATGTGGATGCGCAGGTGCTCGCCATCGATGTGGAAGCGCATGTGGTACTGCATGTCCATCGGCAGGAACGGCGAGACATGGAAGGCCTTGGTGACCGAGAATTGCCGGGGCTGACCGGGCAGCACCGGCAACACGTAGTGAAAGCGCTCACGCCAGGGTGTGTTGCGGACCTCCAGCACAATCGCCGCCAGGCGCCCGTCGCTGTCGTGGCAAAAATAGAAACTGACCGGATTGAATGAAATCCCCCAACTGCGCGGCTGGGTCAGCAAATAAATGGCGCCGCACGGCGACTGGCCCAGGGCCTTGGCCACCACTTCGCGCACCGCGTCCTTCAAGGGCATGCCGCGACGAGTCCAGGCTGGCAGGTAATCGGTTTCTCGCCAGCACAACGGCGCCAGGCGAGAGGCACCGAGCAGCGGGGACAGGCCCAGCAACTGTTGCTGTTCGTCTAGGTCCAGGTAAAACATGCCGCTGCGATAGCGGAATGCATGGAGCCGCGGCGCCAGGCGCCGGTGGCTGACCCAACCGTAGCAAAGGCTGCTGTTCATAGGCGCTCCCCGAACCGTTGCGCCACGTCCAGTGCGCTGACCACGCCATCCTCATGGAAGCCGTTTGCCCAATAAGCGCCGCAGAAGTAGCTGTGCCGGTTTCCTTGTAGCTCACCCTGGCGCGCCTGGGCCGCCATGGCGGCAAGGCTGTATTGGGGATGGGCATAATTGAAGCGTGCCAGCACCTGCGACGGGTCCACGCTATCGCCCTGATTGAGGCTTACGCAGAAGGTCACCGGGGCGTCGAGGCCTTGCAGGATGTTCATGTTATAGGTCACGGCCGCCGGAGCGTGGGCGGGTCCGCCGAGGCGATAGTTCCAGCTGGCCCAGGCCTTGCGCCGGCTGGGCAGCAGGCGGGTGTCGGTGTGCAGCAAGACTTCGTTGGCGGCATAGTCGAGGGCGCCAAGTACCTCGTGCTCGCTGGTCGTCGGTTTCTCCAGCAGGGCCAAAGCCTGGTCGCTATGGCAGGCGAACACGACCTTGTCGAAACGCTCCTGGCCTGCGGCGCTAGTGATCACCACGCCGGTGTCGTCCCGACGGACGCTCGTCACCGGGCAATTGAGCCGAATGCGTTCGCTGAAGGTCTTGCACAACGGCTCCACGTAGCTGCGCGAGCCCCCCTCGATCACTCGCCACTGTGGCCGCCGGCTGATCGAGAGCAGGCCATGGTTACGAAAGAAACGCACGAAGAAGTGCAGCGGGAAGCGCAGCATATCGGCCCTTGATACCGACCAGATGGCCGAACCCATGGGGACGATGTAGTGATGGATGAATCGCTGCCCGTAGCCTCGTGTGTGCAGGTAGTCGCCAAGACCCATGCCGGGCTCGATGCGGTGGCCGTCAAGGTCGGCCACCGCCTGCCGGTTGAAGCGCACGATATCGCGCAACATTCCCCAGAAGCCCGGCGACAGCAGATTGCCGCGCTGGGCGAACAGGGAGTCCAGGCTATTGCCGTTGTATTCCAGGCCGCTGTCCGGATCGTTCACGGAAAAGCTCATCTCAGTGGGGCGCGAGACGACTCCCAGGCTATCCAGCAAGCGAATGAAGTTGGGGTAGGTCCAGTCGTTGAAGACGATGAAACCGGTGTCCACGGCATAGCGCTGGCCGTGCCATTCGATGTCGACGGTATGGGTATGACCGCCGATCCAGTCAGCGGCTTCGAACACGGTCACCTCATTGCGACGTGACAGTAGATAGGCACAGGTCAGCCCAGAGATCCCGCTACCGATGATGGCGATACGCATGTGACGCTATTCCTGTTCGGTTCGCGCCAGGCGACGGCCCAGTGCCAGGCGCCAACGCGCTGGCAGGGCGCCAAGCAGGCGCAGGACGAGAATGAAGAGGCGTGGAAAGTTGATCTCCAGCGGACGTCGCGTCAGGCGCGCGAGGACATGCCGCGCGGCGCGGTCGGCGCTCCAGAGTTGGGGCATGGCAAAGGCATTGCGCCGGGTCAGGGGTGTGTCGATGAACCCCGGGCTGACCAGCGTTACATCGATGCCTTCGGCGTATAGATCCAGGCGCAGGGATTCGACCAGATAACGCAGGGCCGCCTTGGAAGCGCCATAGGCTCCAGCCCGCGGCAGCGCCAGCCAGGTCACCGAGCTGCCGATCACTACCAGGTGTGGTCGTTGCCCGCGGCGCAGCAGGGGAAGGGCCGCCTGCAGGCAGTAACTGACCCCCAGCAGGTTGGTGCGCATCACACGCTCGACTGTCTCGGCTTCGAACAGGCCCGGCACAAGATATTCGCAGGTGCCGGCGTTGAGGATCACCAGGTCCAGCGCGCCCCACGCATGCTCGATGTTCTCGCAGATGGCCGAAACATGGTGTGGGTCAGTCACATCACCAATCGCGAGCAGGGCCCCGGGGTAGCGCAGCACCAGCGGCATCAGTGCCTCCGGGCGCCGGCCACCCAGGGCTACTTCATGGCCTTGCTCCAGCAGCCGTTCAGCCAGGGCCGCACCGAGGCCGCTGCTGGCGCCTGTCAGCCAGCAGCGGCTCATGCGAGCCTGCCCTTGAGCCAGCCGATCACCCCGCCAAGAACCGGGACGTGCTCGTAGAGCAGGGCGCCGGCATCGAAGTAGTCGTGGTGCAGGTAGACCTGTTGCGCCCAGCGCAGGTGGCTGCAGCCTTGCAGACTGATCGGCTGGCCGCGGGACAGGCGTGGATGACGGAAATGCAGGTTCCAGCGCAGGTAACCGTGGCCAGGCGCGGTTTCATCCACGTCAAGGAGGTCGTAGCGGATATCCTCGACGTGGGTGTACAGCTTTTCAAAGTAACGGCGCAGTGCCGGCAGGCCGTCCAGCTGATGCAAGGGATCACGAAACTGCACGTCGTTGCTGTAGAGCTCGCCCAGTCGGTGCAGGCTATCAGCGTTCAGCGTTGCGAACGTGTCAGCGAAATGGCGCAGATACGCGGACATGGCAGGCTCCAGGCAAAATTGTACAAGTCGAGAAAACTGTACAGGTTTACCTGAAGACTACGTCGAAAATTGTACAAGTCAATATTCTTGTACACTTTTTGTGCCGGTCGTAACGTAACGGGTATCAGCCACCGGTCTTGGCCAGTTGGCGGCGCAGCTCAGCCACTTCGCTCTCAAGTGACTGGATCCTTTCCAGGGCGGCAATCTTGTCGCTGACGTCGTGCTGTATGCCGATGTAGTAGGTCAACTGGTCGGCCTCATTGTGCACGGGCGTGATCGACAGCTCGTTCCAGAACGGACTGCCATCCTTGCGATAGTTGCGCAGTACCTGACGGCAAGGCTGACCGAGGCGGATGGCGTCGCGGATGGCCTGCAGGCCGGCCTGGGCATGATCGTCTGCCTGCAGGAAACGGCAATCCTGGTAGAGAATGTCGTCGGCACTGTAGCCGGTCAGGCGCTCGAAGGCAGGGTTGGCATAGATGAGGATGCTGTCATCGCCTTCCTGCTCGGCCACGACGATGCCGTCATTGGAGGCTTCGACCATCAGTTGCAGGAGTTTGGCGTCAATCATGGGCTGGGCTCGCTGTGGTTCGCAGGTTTGCCCCACAGCGTAGTCGTCAGCGACAGCCATGCCTAGATGGCAGGGCGCAGGGACCGGACATCGATGGAGGCTGGTTAAAACGTGTCATGCCTGGTTTAGAATGCCGACACACTCAGGAGGCAACAACTTTTAATGACCGAGCCCATCGAATCCGCCTCCGACGACGTTTTGCTCCCCATGCGGGAAGTCGCCAGCCTGACCGGCGTCAACCCGATCACCCTGCGGGCCTGGGAGCGCCGCCACGGGCTGATCCGACCCGTACGCACGGTGGGCGGGCATCGCCTGTATTCGCAACAGGACATCGAACATATCCGCAGCATCATGCTCTGGACCAGCCGGGGCCTGCCTATCAGCAAGATCGGCGCATTGCTCGTCCAGCAGCAGAACACACCCGGTATCGCTGCATCAGGCTCGGCCGAAGCCCCCCTGGTCCAATGGCAAGAGGCCGTTCATCGCGCCACCCAGGCTTTTGATGGCGCCGAGTTGGAGCGCCTTCACGGGCAACTGTTCACCATCTACCCGAAGGCTACGGTGCTGGAGGCCATTCTGCTGCCGGTCTGGCGCAGCCTGGTATCCGGCAATGCTTTCGGCCGCCGCAGTCAGTGGCTGTTCCTGGACACCTTCTTGCGTGCGCGGATGTTATTGCGACTGCAGATGAATCAGAGCAACGGTGCTTGCGTGCTGCTGGCAGACGGCTCGGGCCATGCGCGCGAACTGGAGCTGTTGTGTGCCGGTTTGTCGATGAGCAATGACCAGCTGCGCATCGAGGTGCTGGGCACGGGGCAACCCCTGGAAGAACTGCCGTTGCTGTGTAAGGCCATTCAGCCCGCCGCGCTGGTGTTATGGGTCCAGGTGCCACTGCAGGCCGATGCGCACCAGCGCCTGCGTGCCCTTCAAATGGGCGTTACGTGCCCAGTGGCGTTGGCCGGCGACGCAGCCGCCGCTTCATCGGCAGGGTTGCGTGGTTCTTCGATTGCCATTTTGGGCAATGACGAAGCGAGCATTTTGCCCAGGCTGGAAGCCTTGGTAAGGGGGACACTGCAAATTTGAATCCGGTCGTTCCAGAGCTAAGGAGGCTTATCTGAAGCTGCATTGCACACCTCGGCCCCCGTGGTGCGGATGGTGATGTTCGGTGTGGACCGTCGATATCAAGGGCTTGGAATTGGACAGGAAATCCTGAGACATACATTCATCCAGGCGGCCAAGGTTCACAACGAGGTGCCTATCAGAGGTTTGTATCTGGACGCGGCGCCGAATGCAGTTTCGTATTACGAGTCTTTGGGTTTTCGATCCCTGAGCGGGCCCGATACCAGGGGAGGAGTTCCCATGCTCGTCAGTATCGAGCCGATCCTGCGGGCGATTGTCGATACGACTGAATAACGTAATACATAGAAAAGCCTCGTAGCTGGACAAGTTATGGGGTTTTGTTGTTTTTCAGATCAAGAGAAGGCGCATCCAGCTCATTAGCTATCATGCAATACAGAGCAAATCACCTGCTGACGGGGTAGTGCATGAACAGATGGCAACGGCTTTGGTTGGTCGTAAAGCTGCTGGCAGCCGTGGCGGTCTGCCTGTACGTCGCTGTCCTGGCTTCTCGCTACATGCTGGAAAGCCCTGACGCCGATCAAATTCACCCTTTGAGCATTCTGGTTGTCGGGCTGATCTTCGGCTTCGTTACCTTCGTACTGCTCTCTGTGATCGGATGGATTGCACGACTTTTCCTGCCTTTCCCTGATCCGGTCACCCCCAGAGCAGAGGTTAAGTCTCAAACAACACCTGAGGAAGATGCGCCGCCGATGCCCGGATCTCCTCCGACCCTGCCTGCCGACGATCCAGCTCAGCGGAAAAATCAGTAACCGACATCAGCCATTTTTCGGAAATTCAAGCGCCAACCGCATCAGCCTATTCTCATCGCCGCATAGACGCCGATTGCGACACCTACCTAAACTGTCGGCAGACACAGGGATCGGGATCAGTGGATGAATCGCAATGAACTACGCAAGGCCGATATCAACCTGATGGTGGTGTTCGAGACCTTGATGCTCGAACGCAATGTCACGCGGGTAGCGGAGAAGCTGTTCCTCGGTCAGCCGACCATCAGCTCGGCGCTCAACCGCTTGCGTACGATGTTCAACGATCCGCTGTTCATTCGCGTCGGCCATCGCATGGAGCCGACGGCGCGGGCCGAGGAGATCATTCGGCACCTGTCGCCGGCGCTGGATTCGTTGTCGGTGGCCTTGAGCCTGACCCATGATTTCGATCCTGTCAGCAGCGCCATGACCTTCCGTATCGGGCTGTCGGACGATGTCGAGTTTGGCCTGCTGCCGCCGTTGCTGCGGGCCTTGCGCCAGGAAGCGCCGAAAGTGGTGTTCGTGGTGCAGCATGTCGATTACTGGCGGATTCCGGATTTGCTGGCGTCCGGCGATATCACCGTGGGTATCAGCCAGACCCGCGGGCTGCCGGCCAATGCCAAGCGCAAGTTGCTGCGGCATATCCAGCCCAATGTGTTGCGCGCCGATGCTTGCGACACGCCGCTGACCCTCGATGAATATTGCCAGCGTCCCCACGTGCTGGTGTCCCATACCGCCAATGTCAGTGGCTACGCCGATGAGTGGCTGGCGGAAATTGGCCGCACGCGCCATGTAGTGCTCTCGGTGCCGCAATACAGTTCGTTGCCGGCCTTGCTCGCCGGGACTGACCTGATCGCCAGCCTGCCGGATTACACCGCCGAAGCGATGGCAGCGTCCGGGGTGTTATTCAGGGAACCGTTTCCGTTCCAGACGCCGACCCTGGACCTGTCGATGGTCTGGCTCAGCCATGTCGACACCGACCCGGCCGAGCGCTGGTTGCGGTCGCGACTGGAGGCGTTCATGAGTGAGCGCGCGTTGCTGCCGCTGCCCGAGTGAGCAGGGCGCCGCTGTGCTATATGTAAAACCTTTCACCCACTTTCAGGAGCAACGTAATGCCTCATCTGCACATGGAATACACCGCCAACCTGCCCGAGCTGAATGCCGACGTGGCCCTGATCCGGCTCAACAATGCGCTGGTGGCTTCCGGTCAGTTCGCTGCCGAATTCGACATCAAGAGCCGGGCGGTGAAGGTCGAGACGTTCAAGGTCGGTACTGCAATGGCTGAGCGGGCGTTCGTGCATGTGAAGCTGGCGTTGTTGAGCGGTCGCTCAGGGCAGATCAAGAAGCAGTTGTCGGACAGCCTGCTGGCGGTGTTGCAGGACCTGTGTCAGTGGCCAACGGGCGTTGAGGTCCAGCTGGCCGTGGAAATTCTCGATATCGATCGCGAGTCTTATGTGAAGACGGCTATTAACCACTGACCTGTTTCGCCTCGCTGGTCAGGGTGATCAGCTCCTCTTCAATTAACTACGCGGGTCGCTACTCATGGCAGGTATTCAAAAAGTTGCCCAACTCGGCTACTCATCGCAAGCCAGCACCTATGCCAAGGGCCGCCCAAGCTATCCCATCGAACTACAAGCTTGGCTTAGAGATGCACTGGACATCCATACGGGAGCAACGGTTATTGATTTGGGGGCCGGCACTGGCAAATTCACTCGACTGTTGAGCTCCATGGAGAGCGATGTTGTCGCGGTCGAGCCCGTCGATGCCATGCGAGCCGAGTTTGCAAAGGATCTGCCGAACATAAAAGTCCTGAAGGGCACGGCTGAATCTATCCCGGTAGAGTCAGGAACGGCGCAAGCATTGATATGCGCCCAAGCCTTCCACTGGTTTGCGAATGAAACAGCCCTAGCCGAGATCCATCGAGTGCTCAAACCGAACGGCCGACTGGGGCTGATTTGGAACGTACGCGATGAGTCGGTGGACTGGGTGGCGGCCATCACTGACATCATTACTCCCTACGAAGGCGATACCCCACGCTTTCATACCGGCGCCTGGCGATTGCCATTCAAGGGGCATTACTTTTCTGACCCTGAACTGACCTGTTTTGGCCACACCCATTCTGGTAGTGCCAAGGAAGTCATCATTGACCGGATTCTGTCGGTGAGTTTCATCGCAGCTCTCCCTCCCTCCGAAAAGGCGAAAGTTACCGAGCAGTTGCAGAGTCTGATCCAAACCCACCCGTCGTTGCGCGGGCGTGAAACTATTGAGTTTCCGTATCAAACCCAGGCCTATCTGTGTCGCCGCTTGGATTGACGCAAGGCGTTACGCTGACAGTATCAATGGCCAACTGGCATTGAAGTCCAGCTGGCCGTGGAAATTCTCGATATCGATCGCGAGTCCTACACCAAGATCGCCATCGGTCACTGAGTTTCAGGCCTCGATGCAGGCTTGGGCCACTTGCTCGCGTAACCAGGTATTGGCGCTGTCCTGATCGGCACTTTGAGTCCACTGCATGTCCAGGGTGAAGCCCGGCAGGCCGTTGGGCGCTTCGCAATGCTTGAAGATCGCCTCGTTGGCCAGCAACGGCTGGATGCGTCGGGGCAAGGTCACGATGAAGTCGGTGCCGGTGATCATTTTCAGCGCCGCACTGTAGCTGTTGGCGCGGGCGACGATTTGCCTTTTTTGCGCCTGCTGCGCCAGCCAGCCATCGACCATGTTGGTGTTGGATGTCCAGGGTGTCGGGAACACATGGCGGCGCGCGACGAAGGCTTGCAGGCTTAGACGCGGCTCCAACGGTGTGGCGCGCTTGTCGAAGACGCAGACCAGGTCATCCTCCAGCAATACCCGGGATTTGAGGTCGCTGTGGCTGCGATGAAAGTTGGGGCCGAAGCAAATCAGCAGGTCCAGGCTGCCATCGCGCAGTGCCTCGGCCGGGATGTCGGTTTCGAACTTGTGCATGTTGAACATCACCGGCAGGCTGGCGAAATCGAAGCGTTTCAGCAGGCGCGGCAAGATCAGTTGCTCGAAGTACTCCGGGGCACAGATGTTGAATGTGACCGGCTGCAAGGTCGGGTCGAACGTCTGGGTGCCGGCGTGACACAGGTTGATGCTTTCGAGAATCTTCAGCACGTGGGTGTACATGGTGCTGGCTTTGCAGGTGGGGCACATGCCCGCGCGGGTATTGATGAACAGCTCGTCTTCAAAACTGGTGCGCAGCTTTTTCAGGCAGTAGCTCACGGTGGACTGGCTGACGCAGAGTGTCTCGGCTACACCGGTAACGCTGCTTTGCTCGTACACGGCGACAAATACCATGAGGTCCTGCATGTCGAGCTTTCTAAGCAAATTGCTGTTCAGCATCCATTGCGTCTCATTGCGTTCTTTGCGCTGAACATGCGCAAACGTGTGCGCAAGATCCTAGCGGAACGATGGTGCCAGGAAAATGCCTTGTGGGAAGTTTCGCTGATAATTGTGAGGCGGTTGCCATAAGCTTTGAGCTTTTGAACGGCGGCAAGCACTGCGCGGCGCCTGGCCATCGACAGTGGCGGCGTGCCAATGCATGACCCCGATCGCCTGTTCCAGATTAGCTGATGTGTCTGGCGTAATGCCGTGGATCGAAGCGCAGGACCATCAGGATCATCAGCGCCATGACGCCGGTCAGTGACCACCAGGCCCATTCGAAGCTGCCGAGTCGATCGCGGATGATCCCGGCCATCAGCGGCGAGAGACCGGCGATCAGGTAGCCGATGCCTTGCACGAAGGCGGTCAGGCCACCGGCTCGCCGGGGGTTGTCCAGGTGATCCAGCGACACGATCAGGCTCATTGGAAACAACCCGCCGATGCCCAGCCCCAACAGACATGGCCACAACAGGCTCAGGTGTTGCGGGCAGAGAATCAGCCCGCAGAACCCGGCCATGATCAGTGCCAGCAACGCCACCAACACGCTGCGTCGGTCGCGGCTGCGGTTGGCGATGGCCGGCGTCAACAGGCCGGACAACACTTCCATGGCGGTCAGGAAACCCAGGAGCAACCCGGCATTCTGTTCGCTCCAGCCCTTTTCCACGTAGTACGGCGCCAGCCAGGCCAGCACACAGGTGTAGGACGCTGTTCCGAGACCGAAGAAGATCGCCAGCAACCAGGCGCGGGAATTGCCGAAGAAGGATTCGTTAGGTGATGACGCCGAAACTGGCGTCGACATCCCCAAGCGTCGGCCGTACCAGAACAGCAGCGCCATCAGCGCGAGCGACGCCCAGATCGCCAGGCCCACGCGCCAGCTCCCGGTCCGGGTCATCACCAGCGGCGCAAACGAAGCGGCGATGGCGGCACCGCCCATGATCGAGGTGACGTAGAGGCCCATGCACACGGATACGTGATCGCTGAAGCGAGACTTGATCAGCGTTGGCATCACGGCCTGGATCAGCGCGATACCGATACCGGCCAGCACGGCGCTGAGGATCAGTTCGACTGCCGTATCAAGGAACAGGCGCGACACGGTGGCCACGCCGATAATCAGCAACGAGAGCGTCACGGTGCGCTGTTCCCCGAGTCGTTGGCTGACCCCGAGACCGAAGAACATCGCCAGCCCCATCGCCATCACGGGCAGCATGGTCAGCAGCGAGGCCAGGCTGAAACTCAGTGCAATGTCGCCGCGAATGGCGGACAACAATGGACCCACGGCGGCCATGGAGGGGCGCAGGTTCAGGGCGACGAGAAGGATGCCGGCCATCAGCCAGAAGGCAGGGCGGGATGTTGCGCGGACGTTTTCCATCAATCGGGCCCTGGATGACAAGGGATCAATTAGGCGCGGGAGGACTGGGGGCTGCAAATCAGAAAGTCCGGGACGGTATTTAAAAACTAAATACCACTGTGGGAAAACAGCACCCTGTAGGAGCGAGCTTGCTCCGGGCGGCGTTCCGACGATGGACTCAAGAGCGCCGCGTTTAACCAGTGAATACGCATTATCGTTCAGGACCATCGCGAGCAAGCTTGCTCCTACAGGGCGCCGCGTTTAGCTAGTAAGCACGCGTTATCGTTAAAGACCATCGTCGGAACGCCGCCCGGAGCAAGCTCGCTCCTACAATGATCTGTGAATGTTTAGCCAACCCACATCCAAAGTTCTTCAAATCCCGATTTAACGACTCAACCACCCATGGGACGCTGCTGCTCATCTGTTTAACGCGGTCTTCTCTATGGACGTTTGTCCAGTCGCACTCCCTTCCGAACTCGCCTTCTGGGCGCTGTGGCATTGTCGTCACGCGCGCCCACCGGATTCTTACATTTCCTGCTGATTGTCCTTACAGATCTCAAGCGATGCGCGAGATTAAAGTGTGGGTGCTTTTGCGCGCCTCCTGACACGGAAAAAGAGAATTCCCATGCGTTGTGCCACGACCTCCTTTGCCTCCACGCAAGAAGCCCTGACCTTTCTCGAACAGAACCCGGATATCGAGATGTTCGAGTTGTTCATCCTCGACAACAACGGCGTACCCCGGGGCAAGTTGCTGCACCGCGATGAGTTGCTGGCTGTGTATGAAAGCGGGCGACCTTTGCCAAGCACTATCCTCGGCCTGACCATCAACGGCGATGACGTGGAAAATTCCGGGCTGGTCTGGGACGTGGGTGATATCGATTGCCGGGCCTACCCGATCAGCGGCAGTCTGACGCGCATGCCATGGCGGTTGATCCCGACGGCGGCGGTGCAGGTCAGCATGCACCCGAAAGAGGGCATGCCCGCGACCGTCGCCGATCCACGACATCTGCTGGCGAAAGTGATCGAAGGTTTGCAGGCCGACGGTTATTACCCGGTCATGGCCGCGGAGCTGGAGTTCTACTTGCTGGATCAGCAGCGCGACAGCAACGGCCGGCCACAGCCGGCGCGGGATGTCGATGGCGGGCGGCCACGTGCGACTCAGGTCTACGGCTTGCGTGAGCTGGAGCAGATCGAACCGTTCCTGGCCGACCTCTACAGTGCCTGCAAACTCCAGGGCATTCCGGCGCGCACGGCGATTTCCGAATACGCGCCGGGGCAGGTGGAGATCACCCTCGAACACCGTACTGACGCCTTGCAGGCGATGGACGAAGCGGTGCGTTACAAAAGGCTGGTCAAGGGCGTGGCGCACAAGCACGGGATGGTGGCGTGTTTCATGGCCAAACCTTTCGATGACCTGGCAGGCACCGGGATGCACATGCACGTCAGCCTGGCGGACAAGGACGGCAATAACCTGTTCGCCAGCGAAGCCCCGGATGGCACGCCGCTGCTGAAACAGGCAGTGGCGGGGATGCTCGGCACCTTGCTCGATTCGTTGTTGCTGTTCTGTCCCAACGCCAACTCTTACCGCCGTTTCCAGAGCAACAGCTACGCGCCGCTGGCGGTGACCTGGGGCGTGGACAATCGCACCGTGAGTTTGCGTGTACCCGGCGGGCCGGCGTTCTCGCGCCATATCGAGCATCGTATCTGTGGCGCCGACGCCAACCCGTATCTGGCGGCGGCGGCGATCCTGGCCGGTATCCATCGCGGCATTCGCGAGCAACTCGACCCGGGCGCACCGGTGGAGGGCAATGGCTACGCCCAGGCCACGGAACTGTTGCCGACGGACTGGCTGACGACGTTACGGGCGTTGGAAGGTTCGAGCTGGGCGCGGGACGCATTCGGCGGCGAGTTTCTCGGCGTGTACCTGGCGGTGAAACGTGCCGAGTATCGACAGTTCATGGGCGAGGTTGGTGAGCAGGATTGGCGCTGGTACCTGAACCAGGCCTGAGGACAACCTGCTTCATTCGATGCCCGGTCCACAGCAAGGTCGAACCCTTGGATCTGTCTGCCATGAGCCGGGTGCCGCCCGCATGACCTGGGGCGGCGCTGGACGTTCTGGCGCGACGAGCAGTGGGTGCGCAACGCGCTCAAGGTGGCGGGCGAGCCGGGCCTGGTTCTCGATCACCATCGATTTGATGCGGGTCCATGTGCTGCCTAAGACCAGATAACCTCCCTTTGTCAGACAATTCTTGCTAACAGGTAGGTATTTTCGCTAAAGCTCTTGTTCAGTGGATGCGTGGAAATCGCCTGTGGCGATATATACTGCGCGCCATTCTTCAAGGGAGAGCCGTGTGGCCATCGATATTCACTGGATTCGCGACAACGATAGCCTCGGTCGGTTTTGCACCGAGTGGCAGCAGCTGCCGTTCGTTGCCCTCGACACCGAATTCATGCGGGTCGACACCTTTTATCCGATTGCAGGCCTGCTGCAGATCGGCGATGGCGTACGCGCTTACCTGATTGACCCGCTGACCATCGACGACTGGCAGCCGCTGGCCGCGTTGCTGGAAAACCCGGCCGTGGTCAAAGTCCTGCATGCCTGCAGCGAAGACCTCGAAGTCCTGTTGCGCCTGACCGGTAGCCTGCCGGCGTCGCTGTTCGACACCCAACTGGCCGCCGCTTACCTGAACCTGGGTTTCTCCATGGGGTATTCGCGGCTGGTGCAGGAAGTGCTCGGTATCGACCTGCCCAAGGGCGAGACCCGTTCCGACTGGCTGCAACGCCCGCTTTCCGAGACTCAGATCAGCTACGCCGCCGAAGATGCCCTGCACCTGGCGGAAGTTTTCGTACAGTTGCGTCCGAAGCTGTCTGACGACAAGTACGCCTGGGTTCTGGAAGACGGCGCCGAGCTGGTGGCCAACCTGCGCCGCGAAATCGACCCGTACGAGGTCTATCGCGATGCCAAGCTGGCCTGGAAACTGTCCCGCGCCCAACTCGCCGTATTGCGTGAACTCTGCGCCTGGCGCGAGCGCGAGGCCCGCGCCCGCGATCTGCCGCGCAATCGCATTGTCCGTGAGCACTCCCTGTGGCCGCTGGCGCGAACTCAGCCGGACAACCTGGGCGCGCTGGCGAAAATCGAAGACATGCACCCGCGTACCGTGCGTCAGGACGGCGAGTTTCTGCTTGATCTGATCAAGCGCTCTGGCAGTGTGTCGCCGGATCAATGGCCGGCTGCCGTGCCGGAGCCGTTGCCGGTGGAGGCCGCCGCGCTGGTCAAGCAACTGCGGTCGATCGGCCAGGCCGAAGCCGAGCGTCTGAACATTGCGCCGGAACTGATGCTGCGCAAGAAAACCCTGGAAGCGCTGCTCAAGAGCGGTTTCCCCAATGGTCCCTATCAATTGCCTGATTCGCTGCGTGGCTGGCGCCGCGAATTGATGGGCCAGGCGCTGCTCGACAGCCTGGCCACCGCCGGAGAACAGCCTTGAAACGTATTTGCTCCATCTACCGAAGCCTGAAGAAAAACGAGATGTATCTCTACGTGCTCAAAAGCGATGCACTGGAACGCGTCCCGGAAAGCCTGATGGCTGCTTTCGGCAAACCCCATCACGCCTTCGACCTGGTGCTGACCCCCGAGCGCAAACTGTCGCGCGAAGACATCACCCTGGTTCTGGAAAACCTCGACAAGCAGGGCTATCACCTGCAAATGCCGCCGGCCGAGGACGAATACATCGAACATTTGCCGGAAGAATTGCTGCGACGCAATGATCCGATGTGATCGGCAGGGCTTCTGTTCAAAGCGTCTGTGAAGAGCTCCTGTGAAGAGTCTGCTCTTGAATCACTGGAATTGAATTTGGCGGGCCAGGGCGATGGAGCGTTACTTCATCGGCGGTCGTCTGCACTGTTTTCGAAAGGTTTGAACCATGCGCGTTCTGATTGCTGAACACGACCACCCCGTATACGCCCAACTGCTACGTCAGGCAGCGCCCGACCTGGAAGTGCTGACCAGCGGCGATTCCGCCGAACTGGCCAGCCAGGCCGCCGATTGTCCGATCTGGCTGGGCCAGCCGGATTTGCTGGCGACCCTGTTGCGCCAGGGCCACCAACCGCAGTGGCTGCAATCGACCTGGGCCGGTATCACGCCGCTGTTGGCCGACGGCTTGCCACGGCATTATCGCCTGACCCGGGCGGTGGGGATTTTCGGCCAGGTCATGGCCGAATACGTGCTCACCTACATGCTCGGCCACGAGCGCGAAGTGCTGCCCCGACTGGTCAGCCAGGTCGAGCGCAAGTGGGACAGCCGCCAGGGGCAGAGCCTGGCAGGGCGCAAGGTGTTGATCGTCGGCACCGGTGACATCGGCCAGACCGTGGCGCAGTTCCTGCTGCCGTTTGGCGTGCAGCTGTATGGCATCGCCAGCGAAGCCCGTGAGCAGGCGCCGTTTATCGAAGTAGGGGCGCAAGCTGATTTGCCGCGTCTGGTCGGTGAAGTCGATTACGTGATCAATCTGTTGCCGAACACGCCCAATACCCATGATCTGTACGACGCCGCGCTGTTCAAGCTGTTCAAGCCGACCGGCTTGTTCATCAATGCCGGACGCGGCGTGGCGGTGGTCGATGCGGATCTGGTGGCGGCCTTGAAGGAAGGGCATCTGGCAGGCGCCGTGATCGACGTCTGCCGTCAGGAACCGCTGCCGCAACGTCATCCGTTCTGGACCGCCTGGGGCTTGCTGCTGACAGGGCACAGTTCGGCACCGACTTCGCCACCGATGATGGTGAAGTTGTTTGTCGAGAATGTGCGGGCGTATCAGGCGGGTGAGGCGTTGCGCGGGGAAGTGGATTTCAGTCGCGGGTATTGAGACCGCGTGTAAAACCCCTGTAGGAGCGAGCAAGCTCGCGAGGGTGTGTCAGACACGGTGACGTTTACTGACACACCCTCGCGAGCAAGCTCGCTCCTACAGGGGGTTCTACCTTGTGGCTTAGAGGGTGAAATCGCCTTCGGCCGCCAATTCGCTCAACGGACGACGCGGGCTTGGCGCTTCACGCGCTTGCAGGTACTCCGCCAGACTTGCCTTGTCGCCCAATTTGCCGATCGCCACCGCTGCATGCAGCGCGTAGCCTTCGGGAATGTTCAGCTCTTTGCGGGCCAGTTCCTGATCGAAACCCGCCATGCCGTGGGTGTGCCAGCCGCTGATGCTCGCTTGCAGCGCCAGATGGCCCCAGGCCGAACCGGTGTCGAAAGTGTGCCACAAGGCCGGGGTTTCTTCGCTGGCGCCAGGCGCCACAAAAGTGGTTTTCGAAATGACGATCACCAGCGCCGAGGCGTGTTGCGCCCAGCTGCGGTTGAATTCGTTCAGCAGGCCCAGGTAACGCTCCCAGTTGGGCGTGTCGCGGCGCGCGTAGAGAAAGCGCCAGGGTTGCGAGTTGTAGGCCGAGGGTGCCCAGCGTGCCGCTTCGAAGAAGCTCAACAGGGTTTCGACAGGAATGGTTTCGCCGGTGAAGGCGCGGGGCGACCAGCGATCGGTGAACTGAGGATGGATGGCATGGTCGGCAACGCGTGGATTAGCGCTCATCAAGAGGTTCCTTGCTACGGTTGGAAATGAGGGTCGTCTGAAACCTGCGGGCGCAGTTGAGCTGAGCGTTAAGGTTTGTCGAGAGCCTGGGCAGTTCGCCTGAATGCAACGCGGTCGAGCGTTAATGGCACGCGGGTCTGGCTCCTTGCGACTGGCAAAGCTACTGGGCGGCGCAAAAACTGACAAGCCCTGTCGACCGGCAGTCGCCAATGCTTGGCCCGCAAGGGCCTTGGCACTAGACTGGCGGCCTTTTCACCACCTGATGTCGATGTTGAACCATGGCCGCTAAAGTCGAACCGTTCTGGATGCGCAAAACCCTCGATCAACTCGATCCAGAGGAATGGGAATCGCTGTGCGATGGCTGTGGCCTGTGCTGCCTGCAAAAGCTTGAGGATGAAGACGATAATTCGGTTTATTACACGCGCATTGCCTGCAAACTGCTGGACCTGAAAACCTGCCAGTGCACCGATTATCCCAACCGCCGCGACTTCGTACCGGACTGCATCCAGCTCACGCCAGGCAAGGCTGACGAGTTCAAATGGCTGCCACCGACCTGCGGTTATCGACTGGTCAGCGAGGGCAAGGACCTGCCGCTCTGGCACCACCTGGTGTGCGGCGATCGCGACGCCGTGCACCACGAACGAATTTCACAATCCGGGCGCATGCTCGCCGAAGGCAGCGTGGCCGAAGAGGATTGGGAAGACCATCTGATTTTCCGGGCGGGTTAAGGTTTCACCAAGGAGCGTGTATGGCTACGGGATTGCGCCGGGCGTTGGCCATCGGGCTGCTGGCCCTGAGCTCGCCGGTGTGGGCGGCGAAGAAGGTCGATCTGGATTATCACGTGCGCCTGTTGCCGCAAAGCGATCAGGCCGAGGTGCGCCTGACCCTGGCCCAGGGCTCGGCGGTGCGCAGTCTGGATTTCGACCTGGGCGATGGTAGCCACTACAGCGACTTCAAGGCTGACGGCCAATGGCAACTCACGCCGGGCAAGCCGGTGCGCGGTGTCTGGCAACCCGCCACCGACAAGGCCAGCCTGACCTACCGCGTGCGGGTCAGCCACGGCCGCAAGAGCGGCAGCTTCGACACCCGCATGACCCCGACCTGGGCGTTGATGCGCGGCGACGATCTGGTGCCGGCCGCCCGACTCGATCAGCAGGACGGCATCGAACTGGTTTCACGCCTGGAATTCGAATTGCCCGGCGGCTGGAAAAGCGTCGAAACCGCCTGGCCGCGGATCGGCAAGAATAAATTTCGCATCGATAACGTCTCCCGATTGTTCGACCGGCCCACCGGCTGGATGCTCGCCGGCCACCTTGGCAGCCGTCGCACGCGGTTGGGGGAAACCGAAGTCACGGTCGCCTCGCCCCGCGGCCAGGGCATGCGTCGCATGGACGTGTTGACGTTGCTGACCTTTGTCTGGCCGCAAGTGCAGGCGGTGTTCCCCCGTCATCCCGCCAAGCTGCTGATCGTCGGTGCCAATGACCCGATGTGGCGCGGCAGCCTGGGGTTGCGCGAGTCGATTTACCTGAACACACGCCTGCCGCTGGTCAGCGAAAGCGGTACCAGCGCGGTGGTGCGAGAATTGGCTCAGGTGTTCGGCCGGGTCAACGACCGGCAGCGCAGTGACTGGATCAGTGAAGGCTTTGCCGAGTATTACGCGATCGAACTGATGCGCCGGGCGGGTGGCATGAGTGATGAGCGCTATGAGAGTTTGCACGGCAAACTGGTCAAGGCCAGCCAGAAGGTGACGACATTGCGCGGTGAGCAAGTGAACCCGGCACAGGTTTCCAAGGCGGTGTTGTTGCTGCAAGAGCTGGATCGCGAGATTCGCCTGCAGACCCGCAACAAGCGTTCGCTGGATGATGTGATGCGTGGGGCGATGCGTTTGGAAAGTGTCGATACCAAGGAGTTCGTTCAGTTAGCCGAGAGTGTCATTGGCGAATCTTCCAAGGTCCTCGACATCGGGTTGCTTCAGTAATACCGCCATTCGCGAGCAAGCCCGCTCCCACAGGGTTCGGCGGTGCACACATAATATGTGATCACCGCGCATACTGTGGGAGCGGGCTTGCTCGCGAAGAGGCCCTGTGCCTCAGCGCAAATCCGGGATCAAACCCCGGTCTTAGGCGACGTCAAAGATTCATTACCCGTCACCGTAGCCGTCTTGGTCGCCGCCTCGGCATTCGCCTTCAACCGCCCCAACTCTTCCCCGGCCCGCTCGATTTTCGCCCGCACGTTATTCATATCCTGGCGGCTTTTCTCCAGCAGGCTCTTGACCGAACTGTGCCCGGTAATCCCGCGCGCCAGCGCCACGCCGCCGATCGCCACTTGAATCAACCCGAACACACCGCCGCGACGCAGGCCCTTGGTGACCATCACCACGCCACCGGCCACGGAGCCGATGCGCTCCCAGCCCTGTACGTTATGGTCGGAATGAGTCTGGAACGGGGTGGATTCGATGCGCTCTACGCGTGTCAGTTCGCTCATGATCTGTCTCCTGGCTGATTGGCTGCTTCAAGAATAGATAATTAAGCTGACTGCCGAGGCGGGCGGCTTGTTCCATCGGATGTGCAGTGATTCAACGAAATTTAGGCCCCGAGCGGGTGTTGAGGCCCTTGGCCATCCGGTCGTACAGCACGACGTTGACGGTGGCTGCCAGGTTCATGCAACCGGTGGTCGGGATGTAGACCACGTCTTCGCACCAGTCGCGAATATCTTGATCCAGCGAGCCGTCTTCCGGGCCGAAAATGTACAGCGCACGATCCGGGTGGGTGTATTCCGGCAGCGAACGGGCGCCTTCGACCAGTTCCACCGCGACCGGGACGCAGCCCAGGGGCAGGATTTTCTTCAGGTCGTCGATGCCGATCAGCGGAATGTCGTAGTGCACGCGCTTGGTGTCGGTGACGAAGTCCGCGGCCCGTTCATAACGCTTGCCGGTGTAGAACACGGACGCGGCGCCATAACAGCCGGCGGCGCGCATCACCGAACCGACGTTTTCCGGTGATTTGGGGTTATACAAACCAATGCAGCTGTACCGTTTGTCTGCCACGAGCGGGGTGCCTTCGGGGAAAAAGCGCGATTATACGGGGATTGGGGGAGGGGTGGTCAGATTGAAACTTGTGGTGCCTGAACCGGCCCCTTCGCGAGCAAGCTCCCACAGTGATTGATGTGGATCACAAATTTTGCTTACACCGCAGAACCTTGTGGGAGCGAGCTTGCTCGCGAAGGGGCCGGTTCAGGCGCTGAAGATATTACTCGTCTTTCTTCATCAGCCCAGCCAACGCCGCAAACGGGTTATGCGTCGCCTTGGCGATCTTCGGCGAGCTCAGCGAGCCTTCACCAAAGTACTGCTGGTCGGTATACCGCGAGTGTTCATTGTCGTGGCAATACAGGCACAACAGTTCCCAGTTGGAACCGTCCTGCGGGTTGTTGTCGTGGTTGTGGTCGCGGTGATGCACGGTCAGTTCGCTCAGGCGCTTGCCAGAGAACTCGCGGGCGCAGCGGCCGCACACATGCGGGTACATCTTCAGGGCCTTGTCGCGGTAACCCATTTCCTTGTCGCGCTGGTTGTCGGCGAGGATGCGGTCCAGCTTCGATGTATTGGTTGGGGTGGACGAACTCATGGGTTCACCTTTGTAAAAAGACTAATGACGGTTATGAGCCCAGTTTAGCTCAGCCCTTGAGCTTCTCGGCAATCCAGATGGTGTGGCGGGTGCCTTTGTTGCCATGGGCGAAGACTTGCACTTCCTCGGCCTTGAAGCCGGCTTTTTTCAGCTTGTCGGAAAACTGCCGGTCAGCGCTGGCCGACCACACCGCCAGCACGCCTTTGGGGCGCAGGGCCTTGGCGCATGCGCTCAGGCCTCCAGCGGAGTAGAGCCAACTGTTGGCCTTCTGGGTCAGGCCTTCGGGGCCGTTGTCGACGTCGAGCATGATCGCATCGAAGCCCTGTGGCTCGGCTTGCAGCACCTTGGCCACGTCTTCCATGCGGATCACCGTGCGCGGGTCGAGCAGTGGGTTGCCGGCTTTCTCGCCCAAGGGGCCACGGTTCCACTCAACCACACCGGGCACCAGTTCGGCGACCACCACTTCAGCCGTCTTGCCCAGATGCTTGAGGGCCGAGGCGAGCGTGAAGCCCATGCCCAGGCCGCCGATCAGCACCCGTGAAGCCGGCCGCCCGGCGACCTTGCGGCACGGGATCTCGGCCAGTGCATCTTCGGACCCGTGCATGCGCGTGTTCATCAACTGCCCGCCATCGCCTCCCTGAATCTTGATGACGAAATCCTCACCGTATTCAAACAGGCACAAGGCACCGCCATTTTCAGGAATCGGAGTGGTGTCGAGCAGGACGAAACGTTTCATTGGGGCACTCTTGAGGGGAATTCGACAATCAGGGGCAGGCAAACAGCGGCGGTTGAGAGTAGCCTGCAAAAAGACACAAGGCCAACGGAGCCATTGATGAAGCGCACCATTCTAACGGTCATTGCCCTGGCCGCGCTCTCGATAACTGCAGTGCAGGCCCAGGAACAACCCACCATTCCCACCAGCCCCGGGCCATTGCCCGGGTCGCCGGGCACCGCGACGCCGACGCCATACCCGCAAATCACCCCGATCAGCGTGCCCAAGGCCGGACCCGGCAGTGGCGGTCCGCCGTTGTTGCCGCCGATCGAAATGCCCAACCCGCCCAAGGACCAGACGTTGCCGGGGCTTGAGCAGAACGGCACCAAGATCAAGTCGCCGGGCGGTTAAAGCGAGGACGATTGGCCGTCCGCCCTGGTCCGAGATCGGGCAACAGGGCCAGTTTTCTCAGGCAATGCCCAAGACTTTAAAAACAAATGCATATTCGAGTGCGACGTCACGCAACCCTTGGTACCGCCCGCTCATCCCGCCGTGCCCGGCGCCCAATTCGGTCTTGAGCAACAGGGGATTGGTGTCGGTTTTGGTCGCACGCAACCTGGCCACCCACTTGGCCGCTTCCCAGTACTGCACGCGACTGTCGTTGTAGCCGGCAATCACCAGGGTCGCCGGATAAGCCTGCGCGGTGACGTTTTCGTACGGGGCGTAAGCCTTGATCCGCTCATAGACGTCCGCTTCCTGTGGATTGCCCCACTCGTCGTACTCGGTGACGGTCAACGGCAGATCCGGGTCGAGCATGGTATTGAGCACGTCGACGAACGGCACTTCGGCAATCGCTGCGCCGAACAACTCCGGCCGCATGTTGAGGACGGCGCCGATCAGCAATCCACCGGCGCTACCGCCGCTGATCGCCAGTTGCCTCGATGTGGTGAAGCCATTGTCGATCAAGTGCTCGGCGCAGGCGATGAAGTCGCTGAAGGTGTTGTGCTTGTGTTCCTGTTTGCCGGCGCGATACCAGGCTTCGCCCAGCTCACCGCCACCCCGCACGTGAGCGATGGCAAACGCCACGCCACGATCCAGCAGGCTCAGGCGCGCGTGGGAGAACCACGGGTCGAGGCTTTCGCCATACGCACCGTAGCCGTACAAATAAAGGGGCGTCGGCTTTCCGAGGGCTTCGCGTTTGACGACGAGGCTGATCGGCACTTGCGTACCGTCGGGCGCCGTCGCCCACAGACGCTGGCTGACATAGGCGTCGGCATCGAACGGGCCCAGTACCGGAGTTTGCTTGAGGACTTTCTGCTCGCCGGTGGCCAGTCCCAGCTGGCGGATTTGCGCCGGACGGTTCAACGCTTCGTAACGCAGGCGAATCCTGTCGCTGACGAATTCCAGGCTGTTCTGCACGTGAAGGCTGTAGGCCGCATCCGGCAGTTGCACACGGTAGCTCGGCAGGTCTTGCGGATGCACTTCGATCACCGGCAAGCCACCGACCCGCAGGCTCAGGGTCATGGCCTCGGCATTCAGGCTCATGCCGTCAATCATCGTGGTGTCGCTGTGGGGGATCAGGTTCTGCCAGTCGGCCAGGGTTGGCGCGACGCCGGTATCGACGGCCGTGTACAGGGCAAAGTTGATGCCGTCGCGATTGGTGCGAATGAACCAGGTCCAGACACCGTCGAGCACACCATGGTCGACATCGTATTCATGGTCTTCAACCCGCGGCGCTACGCAGGCAAAGCCCTGCTGCGGCTGAAACGCGTCAAGCACCCAGACTTCGCTGGTCGTCTTGCTGCCCAGGGACAGCAGTAATTGCTGCTCGGAACTGGACCGGTAGCAGTGCATGAAGAATCGACCGTCCGGTTCATGGAACACTTCTTCGGCCGCCGTGCCATCGAGTCGATAGCGGTACAGTTTGTGCGGGCGGTGGGTGTCGTCCAGTTCGCCGAAGAACAGCGTCAGGCTGTCGTTGGCCCAGGTCATGCTGCCGTCGCAGTCCTGGAATTCCAGTTCGCTGACACGACCGTTGGACAATTCCTTCACGAACAGCGTGAAAATCTCATCGCCCGTGGAGTCGATGCTGTACGCCAGGCGTTGGTGGTCCGGGCTGATACTGAACGCGCCCAGGGAAAAGAAGCCGCCCTTGGCCAGTTCGTTCGGGTCCAGCAACAGTTGCTCATGGCTTTCGTCGAGCTGCAGGCTGTCGTCGGCCGGGCGCGGGCAGCGGTAGTGACGGGCGTATTCGTCACCTGCCGTGGTGCGCGTGTAATACAGGTACGGCCCCCAGGGGGAGGGCAGCGACAGGTCGGTTTCGAGAATCCGGCCCTTGATCTCTTCGAACAGGGTCTCGCGCAGCCCGGCCTGATCGGCGGTTTGCGCCTCTTGATAATGGTTTTCCGCTTTCAGGTAGTCGAGCACCGAGTCGGTGTCGCGGTCCTGGAGCCAGGCATACGGGTCATCGCCTTCGGCCTTGCGGGCGATCGGGGCGTTGGAAACGTTGGCGGATAGGGGCATGAAGGGCTCTCGTGCAATGTGCGGAATAGGGTTTGCGGGCAATGTCTGGTGCCCTGCAGCCCCTGTAGGAGCCAGGCTTGCCGGCGAACCGAGCGCTGCGGTGTATCTGTCGCACTGCGTTATCGTTCTTCGCGGGCAAGCCTCGCTCCTACAGGGAGCAAGCCTGATGGGCGAAAAGTCGTTACTATAAGCGCCTCTTTGCCTGCCTTGCCATGGACACCATGACCGAGAACGACTATCTGATCGCTTGGGGCCTCTACGCCTTCGCCGCTTTAGGCTGCCTGTTAGTGTGGATGCGCATGACCCGCTGGATGTGGCGCTGGCTGCGTGAGCCGCTGCGGCTGCTGATGGTCGTGTTGCTGTTCAGCCCGACCATCATCGACCCGGTGAAGGAAAAGGTCGCCCCGGCTATCGCCATCACGGCCCTGGATCTGTTGTTCAAGGTCGGCAACAACGCCTGGCGGGCGATTTCCGACCTGTTCATGTATAGCATCCTCGCGTTCGGCCTCTACCTGGTGTTCGTGGCGATCCGTTTCATGATCGAGCGCAGCGCCAACGCTCGCAAGGACCAGGCGGCCGCCGCCCAAGCCGCGGCCAGGACCGACGAACCTGAAGAAGACCAGCCTTTCGGCGGTGCCGGCGACGATCGTTACGGTCGCCCGCCGGTGCCGAGCAACCCTCAGCGTTTGCGGGTCGAACCGCGTTTGTAACCTTGCCCCTGCATTGAATCGAGAGTCAGAACATGTGTGAGTTATTGGGCATGAGCGCCAATGTCCCGACCGATATCGTGTTCAGCTTCACCGGGCTGATGCAGCGCGGCGGCCGCACCGGTCCGCACCGCGACGGGTGGGGCATCGCCTTCTATGAAGGCCGAGGCCTGCGCTTGTTTCAGGACCCGGCAGCGAGCTGCGAATCGGAAGTCGCGAACCTGGTGCAGCGCTATCCGATCAAGAGCGAAGTGGTGATCGGGCACATCCGCCAGGCCAACGTCGGCAAGGTCTGCCTGTCCAACACCCATCCGTTCGTGCGCGAGTTATGGGGGCGCAACTGGTGTTTCGCCCACAACGGCCAACTGGCGGACTTTCAACCCATCACCAGTTTCTACCGCCCGGTCGGCGATACCGATAGCGAAGCGGCGTTTTGCGACCTGCTCAATCGGGTGCGTGCCGCCTTCCCGGAACCGGTGGAAGTCGAAGAACTGCTGCCGGACCTGGTGGCCGCGTGCGCCGAATACCGCAGCAAAGGGGTGTTCAATTGCCTGCTCAGCGACGGCGACTGGCTGTTCTGCTATTGCTCGACCAAACTGGCGCAGATCACCCGCCGCGCACCGTTCGGCCCGGCGCGCCTGAAGGATGTCGATGTGATCGTCGACTTCCAGGCCGAAACCACGCCCAACGACGTGGTCACGGTGATTGCCACCGAACCCTTGACCGAAAACGAAACCTGGACCCGCTACGAACCGGGCCAATGGAGCCTGTGGCGGCGCGGTGAATGCGTCAGCCAGGGCAAGACCGAATAAGGACACTCAAGCATGTTGCTCAGTTACCTACGGCTGGTGTTGTTTGCGGCGGGCCTGTTGATCGGTGTCCAGGTGCCGGGGTTCATCAGCGATTACGCCAAACGGGTCGAAGCGCACCTGATCGAGGCGCAGACCGGCCTGAGCGGTTTCCAGGGCACGGCGAATCAGTTTTTCAAGGGTGACATCCAGGCGCTGGTGGCCCATTACCGCGCCAGCGAAGACCCGATTTTTCGCAGTGACGCCGACAGCCTGAACACCCTGCTGACCCGTCGACAGGCCCTCGATAAACAGTTCCAGGCCATGCAGGGGCCGTGGTATATCCGCTTCCTGCAGGTGGTCCTGGCGGCCGATCCGGATATTCGCAAGGAAACCTGGAATGGCTACAGCTACCAGATCCTGCTGACCCCCGAAGCGATGATCTGGGGCATGAGCGGCGCGCTGTTGCTGTCCTTTGGCATTGAATGCCTGTTCCGGCTGATCGACTGGGTGGTGCTGGGCGGCAAACGCCTGCGCCAGAGCCGGCCGATTGAAGACCGGGATGTGCGGGGCCTTTAGGCCCCCTCGCCACCAGGCTTCCTGCATACCCGCAGCTATCTGGCCAGGACGACGTAATCCTCTCCCACCTTGCGGGCATACGCCGCCAACACCTGCTGACACAACGCCACAATCTCCTCGACCCACTCCACCCCGGTTCGCCACGACACCACCACCTGCAGATTCGGCGGTCGTTGCTCGATGGCCAGCAAGGTCAGTTCTCCCCGCGCCAGTTCCTCCGCGACCAACACCGGCGGCAGCGCGCCAATGCCGAAGCCGTCGCGCAGCAACCGGGTGATCGCCGACACTGAATTCACGCAGTTCAGCCTTGGCGCCATCACGCCATTGGCCTGCATCAACGCGAGAACCTCCTGGTGCGGATGGGAGTTCTTCGAATAGGTAATGATCCGCTCGTGCGCCAGATCGGCCACGCCGGAATACTCGCGGTTGTAGATCGAGTTACTGGCAACGATCCAGCCCATCGGGTGACTGGCCAGCTCCAGGCTGCGCACACTTTCCTGGCGCAACAGGTCGGTTTGCAGGATCAGATCGAGAAAACCTTTTTGCAGCTGATCGCAGAGGTTGAGCGCTGTATCGGCCACAAGTTCGATCTCTACCAGCGGATAGTGATCCATCATCCGGGCCACCAACGGGCTCAGCCAAGTGTGAATCACCGTGTCCATCACGCCGATCCGCACCCGTCCGGTCTTGCTCGAGCGCGTCTCGATCGACTGTTTGAGCGCCTGCATGGTGTCCATCATCTGCTCGGCATAGTCGAGCACTTTCAGGCCTTCGGGCGTCAGGCTCACGCCGCGGGAGTCGCGCAGGAGCAGCTTCACGCCGAGCTCGCCTTCGAGCACCGCGATTCGGCTGGAGATCGAGGCCTGGGTAGTGAAGAGCTTGTCTGCCGTCAGACGAAAACTCTTGAGTCGGGCGACCCATACGAAGGTCTCGAGAAACTTCAGGTTCATGGGATCAGCTCGTGGATAAAGTTTTCTTATGTCTAGGGCGGGATTTTATTAGTTGGACGCGGCAGGGCCCTGCGCCCAAGAATCAGGCCATCCGGTTCCCACGATAGGCGTCGTCGGGGCTCAGAACAATACCAATAAAAACCAGCGTGGAGATTTGCCATGAGTGCGCCCGACACCACCGCCATTCCATTCACCGTGAATCGCCTGCTATCGACTCGATCAGCAGGGCGCATCATGAAACTGCGCGTGGAAGTGGTCGCGCTGGACTGCCTGATGGTGCGTCTGTTCGATGAAATCGCCGAGGCCAACATGCCGTGGCTGCTCGCTGCCAGCGAGAGTCTACGCGCCGCGTTCGCCGGGCACCTGATCGATCTGGTGCCGTCCTACACAACGATCATGGTGCATTACGACCTGACCGCGCTGAGTCCGGCCCAGGCTCGGGAGCTGATTGCCGAAGCCTTGATCGATCTGTCGCCCAACGCCCGCACCCCTGGCAAATGCCATGTGCTGCCGGTCTGGTACGACTTGAGTGTCGGTCCGGAGCTGAGCCTGTTGGCGCGGCGCAGCGGATTGGCGGTCGATGAAGTGATCCGCCGCCATAGCGAACGCGAGTATCAGGTGTTCGCCTTGGGTTTCGCGCCGGGCTTCGCCTTCATGGGCCTGGTGGAAGAAGCGCTGGCCGCACCGCGTCTGGGCACGCCGCGTAAAAAGGTCGCTGCCGGCAGTGTCGGCATCGCCGAACGCCAGACGGCGGCTTACCCTGTGGTGTCGCCGGGTGGCTGGAACCTGATCGGCCGGACCCCGGCCAAATTGTTCGACCGCGAGCGCGACGGCTACAGCCTGATGCAACCGGGCGATACCGTGCGCTTTGAAGCCGTCAGTCATGCCGAATTCATCAACCTGGGCGGTGACGACACGCCACTGGAGGCGCAGGCATGAGCCGTCTATCGATAGAAACGAGTACTCCGCTGTGCCTGTTGCAGGACGCTGGCCGTTTCGGTGTGCGGCATCTGGGCGTGACCCAGGGCGGCGCGGCGGATTGGCGCTCGATGTCCTGGGCCAATTGGTTGCTGGGCAATGCGCTGGATGCGCCGGTGATCGAGATTACCCTCGGCGGTTTCAGCGTGCTGGCCGAAGAGGATTGCGTGCTGGCCCTGGGTGGCGCAGACCTGGGGGCGAAAATCGATGGCGAGGCGTTGGCGCCGTGGCGCAGTTTCAGATTGCACAAAGGTCAACGGCTGCAATTCACCCAGCCGTTACTCGGCGCGCGGGCCTATCTGGCGGCACCGGGGGGATTCGACGCGCCCCAGGTCCTGGGCAGCCGGGCGACGGTGGTGCGCGAAGAGCTCGGCGGTCAGGATGGTATGGGGCGCCCGCTGACCCAGGGTCGGTCGTTGAGTTATTCGGGGAGCTCGCTGATGCTGCTGCGGGAGTTGCCTGCCGATCAGCGGCCGGACCTCAATCTCGCTGCGCCGCTTGACCTGGTGCTCGGCGCGCAGATCGGTGAGTTCAGCGGGCAGAGTCTGTTCGACGCGTTCAACAGCGTCTGGACCCTCGACAGCCGTGCCGATCGCATGGGCATTCGCTTGCTGGGAACGGCGTTGGAGTACCAGGGCAAACCCATGATTTCCGAAGGCATCCCGCTGGGCGCGGTCCAGGTGCCACCGGACGGGCAGCCGATCGTGTTGCTCAATGATCGGCAGACCATCGGCGGGTATCCGCGGTTGGGGGCGTTATCGCCGTTGGCGCTGGCGCGACTGGCGCAGTGTTTGCCCGGATCAAAGGTGAGATTGAGGCCGGTGGTGCAGGAGGTGGCGCATCGCCAACAAGTCGAGTATTTGCAGCAGTTTTCAAACAGCTAAAAGCATCGCGGCGGTGCGGCGATCCGACAAGCCCGCTCCCACAGGGACTGGGGTGGTTCACATATTGTGTGAACGACATCAATCCCTGTGGGAGCCGGGCTTGCCCGCGATGGCGTCCGACCAGACAACCAGGATTACTTGGAAAGAAACCGCATCGCCTCTTCCAGCCCCCGCAACGTCAACGGGTACATCTGGTCATCAATCAGTTCCCGCACGATATTGGTCGACGACGTATACCCCCAGGTATCTTTGGGATACGGATTGATCCAGATGAGCTTCTTGTACTTCTCCTTGAACCGCTGCATCCACACATAACCCGCTTCTTCGTTCCAGTGCTCGACGCTGCCGCCGGCCTGGGTGATTTCATAGGGCGCCATGGCGGCGTCGCCAATGAAGATCACTTTGTAGTCGGCGCCGTACTTATGCAGCAAATCCTGGGTCGAAGTGCGCTCGGAAGTCCGGCGCATGTTGTTCTTCCACACCGATTCATAGATGAAGTTGTGGAAGTAGAAGTACTCCAGGTGCTTGAACTCGGTCTTGCAGGCCGAGAACAATTCCTCGCAGATCTTCACGTGGGCGTCCATCGAACCGCCGATGTCGAACAACAGCAACAGCTTGACGGTGTTGCGCCGCTCCGGCCGCATCTGGATGTTCAGCAGCCCGGCATCGCGTGCGGTGTGGTCGATGGTGCCATCGATGTCCAGCTCTTCCGCCGCACCCTGGCGCGCGAATTTGCGCAGCCGACGCAAAGCGACCTTGATATTGCGCGTGCCCAGTTCCACCGAATCGTCCAGATTCTTGTACTCGCGCTGGTCCCAGACCTTGACCGCCTTGCCCTGGCGCTTGCCGGCATCGCCGACCCGAATGCCCTCCGGGTTGAAGCCGCCGGAGCCGAACGGGCTGGTGCCGCCGGTGCCGATCCATTTGTTGCCGCCGGCATGGCGTTCCTTCTGTTCTTCCAGGCGTTTCTTGAATTCTTCGATCAACTTGTCCAGGCCGCCGAGGGACTGGATCTGCGCACGCTCTTCATCGCTCAGGGAGCGTTCGAATTCCTTGCGCAACCAGTCTTCCGGGATCAAGGCCTGAAGGTGGTCGTCAAGTTTTTCCAGGCCATTGAAGTAGGCACCGAACGCGCGGTCGAACTTGTCGAAATGTTTTTCGTCCTTCACCAGAATCGCCCGGGACAAGTAATAGAACTCGTCCATGTCGGCGAACGTCACCCGGTGTTTCAGCGCGTTGATCAGGTCCAGCAGCTCGCGCACCGAGACCGGCACCTTGGCTGCGCGCATTTCATTGAACAGGTTGAGCAGCATGGCTATCGCCCTCTATCTGGTTAAACAGAGGGATCAGCGAGTGCCGCGACGGCTCATGAACGCCAGACGCTCCAGCAACTGCACATCCTGTTCGTTCTTCACCAGGGCACCGGCCAGCGGTGGGATGGCCTTGGTCGGATCGCGCTCGCGCAGCACCGCTTCACCGATGTTGTCGGCCATCAGCAGCTTCAGCCAGTCCACCAGTTCGGAGGTCGACGGCTTTTTCTTCAGGCCCGGCACCTTGCGCACGTCGAAGAACACATCCAGCGCCTCGCTGACCAGGTCCTTCTTGATGTTCGGGTAGTGCACGTCGACGATCCGCTGCATCGTGACGCGATCCGGGAAAGCGATGTAGTGGAAGAAGCAACGGCGCAGGAAAGCGTCCGGCAGCTCTTTTTCGTTGTTGGAGGTAATGATGATGATCGGACGCTTCTTGGCCTTGATGGTCTCGTCGATCTCGTAAACGTAGAACTCCATCTTGTCGAGTTCTTGCAGCAGGTCGTTCGGGAACTCGATGTCGGCCTTGTCGATCTCGTCGATCAGCAGGATCACCCGCTCTTCGGACTCGAAAGCCTCCCAGAGCTTGCCCTTTTTCAGGTAGTTGCGAACGTCGTGGACCCTTTCCGTGCCCAGCTGCGAATCGCGCAGGCGGCTGACCGCGTCATACTCGTACAGGCCCTGATGCGCCTTGGTGGTGGACTTGATGTGCCAGGTGATCAGCTTGGCGCCGAAGGACTCGGCCAGTTGCTCGGCGAGCATGGTCTTGCCGGTGCCCGGTTCGCCCTTGACCAGCAGCGGACGCTCCAGGGTAATGGCGGCATTGACCGCCAGCTTCAGGTCATCGGTGGCAACGTAGGCCTGGGTGCCTTCGAACTTCATCTGCTAATCCTCGAACGTTAACGCCGACCTGAACGAGGCAGGGCGGGGCGCAATAATGTGTAGTACCCCGACTATAACGCGGTGCCCGGGCCACTGTGAACGCAGACGGCCTATTCAGTCTCTGAATGGGGCGTCACATCTTGACTCAGTCTCGGCTCCGGGCCAGTATTGAGCTATCGCCATTTTGGCGATAGCGTGCCGGGCATGTCTACTAAATATCGATTTCGCGATAAGTACCGCATCCAGTTGCGCGAGAAGGATCATCCGCCTCCCCATGTCCACCTTACCGGTGGCGGGCTGGATGTGATGTTGAGCCTGGAAACCGTCGAAGTGTTGGTGGGCCAGGCGCCGCCGCTGATCATCAAGGAAGCGCTGGAGTGGGTAAGGGCTCATCAAGTGCAATTGTTGGAGGACTGGAAACGATGTTACCCATGAAACGCCCGCGGCTGTCGGTCGTGCAGTCATTGCCAGATTATCGCCTCGCACTGACCTTTATCGACGGTCAGCAACTGACCCTCGATTTGAGTCGTGACCTGCGCGCCTATCCAGGCTTGCAGTCCTTGCTGGAGTCCGGCGCTTTCGAAGGTGCAACCCTGGGCGATGATGGCTGGAGTGTCGAGTGGCCTGAACTGGATATCCAGATTGGCGCGGACACGCTCTACCTGGATGCCCTGGCACAAAACGCTTCGGACGAAAACACCCGGATTTTCATCGATTGGCGCGCTCGCACCGGGTTAGCGCTCAATCAGGCTGCCGAGGCGCTGGGTGTCAGTGCACGAAGCATCACCCGCTACAGCAGTGGCCGTGAAGCGGTGCCGCGGTCGTTGGCCCTGGCGTGTCTGGGCTGGGATTTTCTGCAGCAGCGAGACCCGGCGCGAGCGGCTGAGGAGACCGGTCGCTATACCGTCACGCGCAAACCTTAACCCGCATCGGGCTTCGGTCGTTCATACCGGGCGTTGAACGCCTGAACGAAACCATTGCGTAAAATCTGTAAAAACGCCTGGAACGCGCTGATATCTTGCCGATGCACATTGCCACTCAGTTCGACGCGGGTTGCAAACTGGTTCTTGCCCTGGTTTTTCAGTACGGTTTCGGAGCCGCCGACGATGGCCTCCCAGATGGAACGGAAAATCCCCTTGTCCTTGTTCTCGACGTCCTGCTGCCAATTGAACACGTCCACATCCTTCAACAGCGGTTTGATGTAACCCGTCAATTTTGCCTTTTTGGCCTGCGCCTCGATCACCACATCCCCATGACCGGCGTTGAAATCGAACTTGCCATAGGCTGAAGCGAAGTCGTTCATGCGTTTGAGTTCGATGTTCCTCGCCCGCAGCCGGAACTCGAAGTCTTCGAAATTGCTCAACGGGTCGAAGGTGGCGGTGGTTTCCAGGGGCGCGTGTCCCAGCAACATCGCCTTGCCTTCAAAGCGAGCGTCGCGTTTTCCTTCGGTGTCGGCCACGTTCGTCAGGTTATAGATACTGGCGTCGACCTGGGTGGCGTTCATGTTGACGGGTGGTTTCGAATTGAAATTTCGAAAGCTGATCTTGCCGTCGTTGATGCGCACTTCGTTCAAGGTGATCGGCAGCAACTTGCCCAGTTGCGCCCGCCAGTCGGTGCCCTGGCCGGTCTGGGAGTTTTGCTTGTTGGCGCCGCCGTCGACGAAGTTCACTTCCGGCTTGATGAACTGCACCTCGGCCACCACCGCGTGGTCGTACCAGAGCGAGTGCCAACTGACGGAGAGGTCGATCAGCGGCGCGTTGACGAAGGGCACCGGGACCTTGCCGTCGACCTTGACGATTTTCAGCCCGTTGATTTTATAAGCGCCGCGCCACAGGGCCAGGTCTACATCGACGATCTGGCCACGGTAGTCGCCCATGTCCGCCAGCTTGTCGTTCAGGTAGTTGCGCACCATGTAGGGCAGGGCGAAATGCAGGGCAACCAGCAGCACGACCAGGCCGGCTAGCATCCACAGCGGCCAACGGTATCTCCGTTTCATGATGGCAAATCTCTGGCGGTGTAAAGCCATTGACTGTTGTTGTAACAGGACGTTCGACTGACTGGACGACCACAGGCAACAGGCTTACCTTGGAGGGCTTATTCAACGCTGTACAAGGACCCAGCCATGAGCCGTATTTTCGCTGACAACGCCCATTCCATCGGCAATACGCCGCTGGTGCAGATCAACCGCATCGCCCCGCGCGGCGTGACCATCCTGGCCAAGACCGAGGGGCGCAACCCTGGTTATTCGGTCAAGTGCCGGATCGGCGCGAACATGATCTGGGACGCCGAAAGCTCCGGCAAACTCAAAGCGGGCATGACCATCGTCGAGCCGACGTCGGGCAATACCGGTATCGGGCTAGCGTTTGTTGCCGCGGCGCGTGGTTACAAGTTGATGCTGACCATGCCGGCCTCCATGAGTATCGAGCGACGCAAAGTGCTCAAGGCCCTCGGCGCAGAGCTGGTCTTGACTGAACCGGCCAAGGGCATGAAGGGTGCGATCGAGAAAGCAGCTGAAATTGTTGCCAGCGCCCCGTCCAACTATTTCATGCCCGCGCAGTTCGACAACCCGGCCAACCCGGCCATTCACGAGAAAACCACTGGCCCGGAAATCTGGAACGATACCGATGGTGCGGTCGATGTATTGGTGGCTGGCGTTGGAACAGGTGGAACCATTACCGGGGTTTCGCGGTATATCAAGAATACCCAGAGCAAACCGATCATTTCGGTGGCCGTGGAGCCGGTGTCATCGCCGGTCATCACCCAGGCCCTGGCCGGGGAGGAGATCAAACCAAGCCCGCACAAGATCCAGGGTATCGGGGCCGGGTTCGTGCCGAAAAATCTGGACCTGTCGATGGTCGATCGGGTCGAGCTGGTCAGCGATGAAGAGTCCAAGGCCATGGCCCTGCGTTTGATGCAGGAAGAAGGGATTTTGTGCGGGATCTCCTCTGGCGCGGCGATGGCTGTAGCGGTCCGACTGGCAGAAACCCCTGAAATGCAGGGCAAGACCATTGTGGTGATCCTGCCCGACTCCGGCGAGCGCTACCTGTCGAGCATGTTGTTCAGTGATCTGTTTACCGAGCAGGAGACTCAGCAGTAACAATCGAACGATCGCAGGCTGCGATCTTTCAATCTTGTGAAAAGGGGGGGGATGACTCAGGTCAGCCCCCGTTCAGGAGCCTTGTGTTAGAAGTGCTTTGTTGCATATTCCTCAACAGTGAATGTTGATTCTTGCAGGTTTTCCCGACGCCGGTAGTGTTTATCATGCCGGCTGCAACGCTGGGTAAATGGCGTTGTGCAGAGTTGTCGACTATCAAGGAGTTGCTGATGACCTTTTCCCTTGCCGCGAAGGCGTCGCTGTTGCTGCTGTTTCTGGGCAGTACTCTTTATGTGCATTTGCGCGGCAAGGCGCGGTTGCCGGTCCTGCGTCAGTTCGTCAACCACTCGGCGCTGTTTGCCCCCTATAACGCCTTGATGTACCTGTTCTCCAGCGTGCCGTCCAGACCCTATCTGGACCGCAGAAAATTCCCCGAACTGGATGTACTCAAGGACAACTGGGAAGTCATCCGCGACGAAGCGATGCACCTGTTCGACGAGGGTTACATCCGGGCTGCCAAGAAGAACAACGATGCGGGGTTCGGCTCGTTCTTCAAGAAGGGCTGGAAGCGTTTCTATCTCAAGTGGTATGACAAACCGCTGCCCTCGGCACAAACCCTGTGCCCGAAAACCGTGGCCCTGCTCAGTGGCATTCCCATCGTCAAAGGCGCCATGTTTGCCTTGCTGCCGGGCGGCAGTCACCTCAACCCGCACCGCGACCCGTTTGCCGGCTCCCTGCGTTATCACTTGGGGCTGTCGACGCCTAACTCCGACGACTGCCGCATTTTCGTCGATGGTCAGATTTACGCCTGGCGTGATGGCGAGGACGTGATGTTCGACGAGACGTATGTGCACTGGGTCAAGAACGAAACGCAAATGCCCCGGGTCATCCTGTTCTGCGATGTCGAACGTCCGCTGAGTAACCGCTTCATGACCCGTATCAACCGTTGGGTCAGTGGCTTTCTGGGCCGCGCCACCGCACCGCAGAACCTGGATGACGAACGGGTTGGCGGGATCAACCAGGCCTATGCCCGGACCAAGCACTTCGGTGACAGGTTCAGTGGCGGGATCAGACAGTGGAAGCGTCGTAACCCCAAGGCATACCGCGTAATGCGGCCAGTATTGGCGGTCGTTGTCTTGACGTTGTTGGGGTATTGGTTGTTTGGTTGATGCATATTCCCGAATCAAACACGGTCCCCTGTAGGAGCGAGCTTGCTCGCGATGGACGTTAACGATGACGCGTAATTCCTGAATCAGAGCGTCGCCCTTGAAATTTTCGTCGGAACGCCGCCCGGAGCAAGCTCGCTCCTACGCCAACACCCGCGCATGTTCCGCCCGCACTGAATTCATGAACGCCTGCATCGCCGACGACTGAATGCGATGACGCCGGGTGATCAGCCCATAGGGCGGCAACCGGGCTTCGAACTTGATCGGCAACACGGCCAGCAGATCACGGCCCGGATAGTCCTCGACCACCGACACCGGTGTTACGCCGAGCATGTCGGTCTGCTGAATCAATGACAGCAAGGTCATGATCGAGGTGGTTTCGACAATGCTGCTGGGGATGTCGACCCGCGCGTTGTGGAACACCTGATTGATGATCGCGCGCATCGGGCTTGGATGCTGCTGCAGCACCCATGTCATGTTCTGCAGTTCCGCCCAACTCAATTGCTTTTCTTTCGCCAGGGGATTTTGCGCACCGGCAATCACGCAGAGCGCTTCTTCACCCAAGCTGTCGAACAGTAATTCCTCGGCCCGCGCACCCGCCGGAATCCGCCCCAGCACGATATCCAGTTGATCCTGCAACAGCGCCTGCACCAGTACGTCGCTGGTGTCGACCTGGATGCTCATGGATAACCGTGGATGACTTTGTTTCAACGTGGCAATGGTGCGGGTCAACAACCCTGAAGCCAGCGCCGGAATTGCGCCGACCGCAACCCGGCCCAGGTTGCCAGATTCGAGTGCGACCAGCTCTTCACGCATGCCGCTGAGTTCGGCGAACACCATGCGTGCGTAATAGGTGACGGTTTCTCCGAACGGGGTGGAGCGCATGCCCCGGGGCAGCCGCTCGAAGAGCTCCACACCCAGCAGGTCCTCGGCTTCGTGCAGCATCTTGGTCGCTGCCGGTTGGGTCATGCCGATGTGGTCGGCGGCCCGGCGCAACGAGCCGAATTCCTGCAACGCCAGCATCAGCCGTAGCTGGCGCAGACGCAGGCGACTGTGGATCACATTGGCAACGGGAATTCGGGTCATGGCCGCGCTCGCGAAAAAGGACTGCGGCAAGCCTGACAACAAATGTCAGGCGTTGCCAGCATTGCTGTATCACAGCACCGATTTTGGCTTGGCGAGCTGGGGTTTGCGCAGGCCCATCAGGGTTTGCAGCGCTTTGGAAATCAGTGGCCAGAACAGCATCAGCAGCGCTGCCGTGGTCAGGCCGCCCACCAACGGGTTCGACCAGAAGATCCCGATGTGACCGTCGGAGAACAGCATCGACTGACGGAAAGCATCTTCGGCCTTGTCCCCCAGTACCGCGGCCAGAACCAGCGGTGCGATCGGGTAACCGAGTTTCTTGAACAGATAACCCAGCGCACCGAAGCCGAGCATCAATACCACGTCGAAGAACGAGTTGTGCACCGAGTAGGCCCCGATGGCGCAGACCATGATGATGATCGGTGCAATGATCGAGAACGGAATGCGCAGGATCGACGCGAACAGCGGCACGGTGGCCAGCACCACGATCAGACTCACCACGTTGCCCAGGTACATGCTCGCGATCAGGCCCCAGACGAAGTCATGTTGCTCGACGAACAGCGTCGGGCCAGGGTGCAGGCCCCAGATCATCAACCCGCCGAGCATCACGGCGGCGGTGGCCGAACCCGGAATGCCCAGGGTCAACATCGGCAGCAGCGCGCTGGTCCCGGCCGCATGGTCGGCGGTTTCCGGGGCGATCACACCTTCGAGTTCACCCTTGCCGAAGTTCTCGCGGTTCTTTGAAAAACGTCGCGCCAGGCTGTAGCTCATGAAGGATGCAGCTGTCGGCCCGCCAGGGGTGATGCCCATCCAGCAGCCGACCAGGGTGCTGCGCACAATGGTCCACCAGTAACGGGGCAATTTGGCCCAGGTACGCAGGATGACCATCGGGGTGATGCGCGCATGCTCGCCGCGGAACACCAGGCCTTCCTCGACCGTGCAAAGGATTTCGCCAATGCCGAACAGGCCGATGACCGCCACTTCGAAGCTGATGCCGGTCATCAGGGTCGGCTGGTCGAAGGTCAGGCGCAGGTTGCCCGAGACCGTGTCCATGCCGACTGCGGCCATGGCGAAACCGATCATCATCGCCACCACGGTTTTCAGCGGCGGGTTCTTGCTCATGCCGATGAAGGTGCAGAACGCCAACAGGTACACCGCGAAGAACTCCGGCGAACTGAAGGACATGGCGAATTCGGCAATCCGCGTCGACAGGAACGTCAGCAACAATACCCCGGCCAGCGCACCGATCAGCGCCGAGCTGAAGGCCGCGGTCAGCGCTTCGGCGGCGCGGCCTTCGCGGGCCATCGGGTAGCCATCGAAGGTGGTCGCCACCGATGAGGGCTCACCGGGTATGTTGAACAGGATCGAGGTGATCGAGCCGCCGAACAGCGCGCCCCAATACATGCACGACAACAGGATGATCGCCGACACCGGCGACATGGTGAACGTCAGCGGCAGCAGCAACGCCACGCCATTGGGGGCGCCGAGGCCGGGCAATACGCCGACCAGAATGCCCAGCAGCACGCCGATCACCATCAGGCCGATATGGCCGGGGGTCAGGATCAGGTTCATGCCTTGCAGCAGGGAATCGAACTCGCTCATTTGAAATGTCTCCCGGCCAGGGCAATCCAGTCGCCTACAGGGCCGGCATCCAGCGGGACCTTGAACCACAGTGCGAAAATCAGGTAGCTGGCGAGGACTGCACCGAGGGATATAGAAGCGATCATCAACTTGCCATAGGGTTTGACGCGGGTTTTGTCATGCCACATGAACCAGGCGATGAAGCAGGCCGAGGCCACGTAAATACCGGTGAACGGCATGGCCGCCACGAACAGCGCAATCGGGATGAACACCGACAGCACTTGCCTGAACGCACTGCGGCTGACGAATGAGATGCTTAGCGCTTTCCAGCGCACCAGGGTCAATACGCCGTTGCCTACACTCGCGGCGCTTAACAGCAGGCCGATGTAAAAGGGGAAGTAACCCGGCTCGGGGCCGGAATCGCCCCAGCCGATACCCTGTTCGACGCTGCCGTACATCACCACCACGCCGATCAGCGTGGTGAAGAGTGTCAGACCGAGTTCGACCCAGCGGGTACCGACCAGCGCCGGTGAATCCGAAGATTGGGACATGAAAGCACCTCCAGCAGGTGGCGGCCGTGCGCAGGCGGACGGCCGCGGTCAACTCAGTTTTTCAGCCAGCCGGCTTCTTTGAACACCGGGGTAACGCGTGCGGTGTCTTTTTCGATGTAGGCTGTCAGTGGCTCGCCTTCGAGGAAAGTCGGCACCAGCGCGTTCTGCTTGACGTAGGCCTTGAACTCCGGGGTCTCGGTGACTTTACGCATCAACTCGACATAGAACGCGCGCTGTTCGGCGGTGACTTCGCCGGGCATGAACACGGTGCGCGGGAAGCGGTACTGATCGATGCCCAGGCCCTGTTCATGGCAGGTCGGAACGTCGGCCCAGGATTTTTCGCCGGCGACTTTCTCGGTATAACTCATGCGCTCCTTACTGAACACGCAGAGCGGCTCGACCTGGTCGCCACGCCATTGGCTGATGCTTTCGCTGGGATTGTTGACGTTGGCGGCGATGTGCTTGCCGGCCAGTTGGGTCGCGGCTTCACTGCCGCTCTTGAACGGGATGTACACCAGTTTGCTGTTGTTGGTCTGGTTCAACAGCAGGGTCAGGGTCTGGTCGACATCCTTGGACTGGCTGCCGCCCATGCGCAGTTTCGACGGGTCGGCCTTGGCGGCTTCGTAGAAGCCCTTGGCATCTTTCCACGGTGCGCCTTTGTAGCTCCAGAGAATGAAGTCATCCTCGGCCACGGCCGCTACCGGGGTCAGTTCCTGCCATTGATAACCGAGCTTGGACACCAGCGGCAACAGGTAGATGTTGTTGGTGCCGATCACCAGTTTTTCCGGATCGCCCTTGTTCATTTTCAGGTCGAGAAAGGCTTCGGCGCCATTGCCGCCGCCTTTGTTCAGGACGATGGTGTTGACGTCGAGGAACTTGTGAGTGGTGATGATCGACTGGATCAGGCGACCGAGCTGGTCGGTACCGCCACCGGGGCCACCGGCGACGACGATTTCGACGTTCTTGTCCGGTTGCCAGGCGTGAGCCAGAGCCGGGAGGATCCCTGCTGCGACCAGTGTGCAACCAAGAGCCAGACGGGACGTGCGACGGACGAATGCATTTCGCATGGAAGGGCCTCGTTTTTGTAGTTGTTATAAATGACTTGTCGGTGGTGAAAGCTGCAAGCCTGGAGTGAGTGTGGGAAGACAGTGCCTGCGCGTCTAGTCAAAACAATACATACGCCGATAGCCTGGGGTTATAGGTCGCCACGATCTAAATCGCCTGTCTCGCCAGGAGTCCCGCGCCAGAGCCATTTGAGTGGAAAGTCGGCATAGGCGCAATACCCCGCAAGCCACCTGAAATCAGGGTTTGACATAACCCAAGGCTATCGCCTTATTTCAAGTTTTGATTGGACGGTTATCACTGTGCCTTCGATAGTGCTCGTCAGTACCGATCATTAACCTCAACGAGGTGCCTTATGGGTGAGCTGTGGAGTGGGCCGATCATCGACGCCCATCATCACTTCTGGGATCCGTCGATCAATGACCATCCCTGGTTGGCGCCCGAGGCCAGCATCCCGTTTCGCTACGGTGACTACAGTGCGCTCAAGCGTCGCTATTTTCCCGAGGATTACTTCGCCGATGCCGGTCGTCATGACGTCGTGAAGACGGTGTACATCGAGACCGAATGGAACCCGCAAGACCCGATCGGCGAAACCCGCTTCATCGAGCAACTGGCCGCCCGTTACGGCGTACCGAATGCAATCGTGGCGCAAGCCTGGCTGGACCATCCCGACGCCATCGCGGTCATGACCGAGCAAGCGAGTTACAAGTGCGTGCGCAGCGTTCGCCACAAACCCGGTGGCCCGACCGCGCTTGCGCAGGTAGGCCATGTGCGCAGCCTGATGAGCGACGAGCATTGGCGGCGCAGTTACGCTGCACTGCAAGGATTGGGGCTGCATTTCGATTTGCAGACACCCTGGTGGAACCTGCACGAAGCCGAACGGCTTGCCAGGGACTTTCCCGGCACTACGCTGATTCTCAACCATGCCGGGTTGCCAAGTGATCGCAGTGCCGAGGGGCTGGCAGGTTGGCGACTGGCGATGGCGCGGCTGGCCGAATGGCCGAACGTGCAGGTGAAAATCTCCGGCCTTGGTCAGCGCGGCCAGGTATGGCGCGCCAAAGACAATGCCTGGATCGTGCGCGAAGTGATCGCGATGTACGGTCCCGGTCGAGTGATGTTCGCCAGCAACTTTCCAGTGGACGGCCTGTGCGGCTCATTCAATGACATTTACACCGGTTTCAAATCCATCGTTGCCGATCTGCCGCTGGCCGATCAGGAGCAACTGTTCTACAGCAACGCGCAGCGGGTTTATCGTTGCGAGCCTGGCGCCATTGACCGGACACGGCCAGAACCCTTGAGGAGTGAAGCATGAACAAGACAACCATCGCCATGGTCCTGGGCGACCCGGCGGGCATCGGCCCGGAACTGATCGCCCGCCTGCTCGGCGAGCCCGACGTGCGCAGGCAGGCCAATGTGATTCTGATTGCCGACGAGGCGGAATTGCGCCGCGGCATGCGCATCGCCGGGACAGAGTTTCCGTATCGTCGGGTGGAGTCTCTGGACCAGTTGGATTTTCTCGATGACACGCCGCTGTTCTATGACTTTCGTGGCGACACCATTGGCGAATTTGCGCGCAGTGAAGCCAGTGTGATCGGTGGCCGCTACAGTCTCGACACCCTGGAAAAAGCCTTGCGCCTGACCGAGGCCGGCGCTACCGACGCGGTGCTGTTCGGGCCGCTCAACAAGACCTCATTACACATGGCCGGCATGGCCCATAGCGACGAACTGCACTGGTTCGCCGAGCTGCTGGATTTCCACGGGCCGTTCTGCGAATTCAACGTGCTCGACAACCTCTGGACTTCCCGGGTGACGTCCCACGTCGCCCTGGCCGATGTGCCGGGCATGCTCACCCAGGCGCGGGTAGTGGAAGCGATCCAGCTGATCGACACGGCGCTCAAGCGCAACGGCCTGGAGAAACCGCGCATCGGTGTGTGTGGGTTGAATCCACACAACGGAGACAACGGCTCGTTCGGCCGCGAAGAGCTGGACATCATCGGCCCGGCTGTTCGCTCGGCTCAGGCGCTGGGGATTGCGGCTGAAGGACCGTATCCCGGCGATACGATTTTCCTCAAGGTGCAAGGTGACGCCAGCGCCTTCGACGCGGTGGTGACCATGTATCACGACCAGGGGCAGATCGCGATCAGCTGATGGGTTTCTCCCGTGGCGTGACGGTGCAGGGCGGGTTGCCGATCCCGATCACTACACCGGCCCACGGCACTGCGTTCGACATCGCGGGGCAGGGTAAGGCGAATGTCGGGGCGATCCGCCAAGCGTTCGAGATTGCGTGCCGGATGGGGGCCAACAGCTACTGATCCGCGATCTGTAAAACAACACAACTCCAATGTGGGAGATTCTATGGTTGAGGGGAAGCCTCAACCTGCTTTCGGTTGGTATTCGCTCTGCCCTTTCAGCAGGGCGAATACGATTCGAGCGAGTTTGCGAGCCAGTATCACCAGCGCTTGCGTGGTACTGAATCCTCGATCCCTTTGCTCCTGGTAAAACCCGTTCCAGGTTGACGTACGGCTGGCCGACATGGCCGCGTTGTGCAGAAGTCGGCGTGCCTCGGGATCTCCACGTTTGGTCAAGCTCCTTCGACCGTCTTTCTGTCCTGATTTCGAGACTCGCAAATCCATTCCTAGAAAAGCGATGAATGCGTCCGCGTTTCTGAAGTCGCCTCGTTGAAATGCCGCGATCAGGCGAGCGCCCGTCAGAAATCCGATCCCTTCAACTTTCATGCAGCGCTTTAACTGAGCGAGTAAGCCAGCCTCTTTCAAGTGATCATTGATCATCTTTTCAACCAGCACCTCAAGCTTCTGCATTGATGCTACTTGCGCGGCAAAGGCTGTTTTGAGGAGCGGTTCATTCGACCAGCTTTGCACCAAGCCAACTCGGGCCTGAACCAATGCAGAACGACGGCGAAAAAGACTCAAAAGCCTGCGATACAGGGGGGAAGGCGGGATCCATGGATGCAACTCTTCGTGTTCGTTCTTCAGGTAGCGAGCGAGCAATTTGGCATCCAGCGCATCGGTCTTCGCACGAATTTTCACGCCTTTGCGGTAATGGCTCAGCTCATAGCCATCCACCATGTAGATCGTGCAGCCGGCCTCATGGGCCAGATCGGCAAACTCTAAGTGATAGATATTGGTGGACTCAATGGCGACTTCGACAGCCCCTGGCAAGCCCTTCAGCCATTGCTTGATCGCCGTCTTGTTGTTGGGAATCGTCTCAAGCAGATCCAGCTCAGCTTGAAAGATCACCAACTCATTCTTGGCGACATCGACGCCAACGATTGGCATCAGGACAGAAACTGGCATTGCCATTGAAATTCCCCCGAGATATGGTTTTGAACACTTGAAGGGCTCACCCAGGGGCGCAGGCTTGTTCCTATCGTCGGTCTTAGCCTGATGCATTCTTTATCGGCGCTTGAGTGAAAGGAGGAGGGGCGAAATCTCCCACGGATCTGTACTGCGTCAACAGTCAGAATCGGGCTTTGTCCCTTCTCCTCCCTNCAAGTCCTAGCATACAAGCGGGCTTGCTCGCGAAGGCGGTGTGTCAGTCAGCATTAATGTCGACTGACACGGCCTCTTCGTGAGCAAGCCCGCTCCCACAGTTTTTTGCGTTGTGGCTGATAACCCGATCTACCTGATAACCGGTTTTTGCTATCACCCCAGGTTATCGATGGATGCGCATAAGTGATTATCCGCCACCCCCAGGCGCTGGCTAAAGTCGCTCCATCGAATGCCCGGGCCGACCCACACGAGCGGCTCCGCGCAGCGACCCGACAACGACAAAAAGCCGGCAGCGCAAGGAACTGTATTCATGAAAATCAAAGCCATCCGTACCCGCGTTTTCGAGTGGAAAGGCAAAGTCGTCCCACCGCAAGCGCACTTCTGCACCAACGCCAGCGACATCCTGTTCGAGCGCGGCGACGCCATGGGCTCGTTCCGTTTCCATGGCTGGCTGGTGGTGGAAGTCGAGACCGACACCGGTCTTGTCGGCATCGGTAACTGCGCCCTGGCGCCGCGTGTGGCCAAGGAAATCATCGACACCTACCTGGCACCGATCGCCATTGGCGAAGACCCGTTCGACAACGAATACATCTGGCAGAAAATGTACCGCCAAAGCCACGCCTGGGGCCGCAAAGGCATCGGCATGGCGGCGATCTCGGCGATCGACATCGCCATCTGGGACATCATGGGCAAAGCGGTGAACAAGCCGGTGTTCAAACTGCTCGGTGGGCGGACCAAGGAAAAAATCTGGACCTACGCCTCCAAACTCTACGCCAACGACAACCTCGACCTGTTCCTCGAAGAAGCCCAGGGCTATCTGAACCAAGGCTTCACCGCGCTGAAAATGCGTTTCGGCTACGGCCCGAAAGACGGCCCCGCGGGCATGCGCAAGAACATCGAACAAGTGCGGGCGCTGCGTGAACTGGCCGGCCCGGACATCGACATCATGCTCGAGTGCTACATGGGCTGGACCCTGGAATATGCCCGTCGCATGTTGCCCAAACTCGCCGAGTTCGAACCACGCTGGCTCGAAGAACCGGTGATCGCCGACGACATCGAGGGCTACATCGAGCTGAAAAAAATGGGGATCATGCCGATCTCCGGCGGCGAGCATGAGTTCACCTCCTACGGCTTCAAGGACCTGCTGGAACGCCGCGCCATCGACGTGATCCAGTACGACACCAACCGCGTCGGCGGCATCACCGCCGCGCGCAAGATCAACGCCATGGCCGAAGCCTGGTCGGTGCCAGTCATCCCGCACGCCGGGCAGATGCACAACTACCACCTGACCATGTCCACCACCGCCTCGCCAATGGCCGAGTTCTTCCCGGTGTTCGACGTCGAAGTCGGCAACGAACTGTTTTACTACGTGTTCAAGGGCGAGCCACAACCGGTCAACGGCTACATCCAGCTCGACGACGACAAGCCGGGCCTGGGCCTGGAAATCTCCGATGAGTACTTGAGCGACTTCAACATCATCGAGTGACCTTGAGGCGCCGTTTTTCAACGGCGCCATCCACGACTTTCTGGAGGGCCGGACATGCGCCTGATTCAATTTGAAAACACTGCCGGGGAGCGCCAGGTCGGACTCGTCGAGGGTTCACAGGTCCAGGTATTGCGCGATACCCGCAGCACCCGTGAACTGGCACTCGCGGCGATCCGCGCCCAGCGCAGCCTGCAAGAAGAAGTCGCCTTGCGCGGCACCGAGCCGGGCCCGGATTACACGCAACTGTTGCAACAGGGCAAGGTGCTGCCGCCGCTGGACCATGAAGACCCGGCCCATTGCCTGATCAGCGGTACCGGCCTGACTCACCTGGGCAGCGCCTCGGCGCGGGACAAGATGCACCAGCAGGAGGGTGCGGTCGAAGCGGGCATGACCGATACCATGCGTATTTTCAAGTGGGGCCTGGAGGGCGGCAAACCGGCGGCCGGTCAAGTCGGTGCACAGCCGGAATGGTTCTACAAGGGTGACGGCAGCATCGTCGTGCGCCCGGGCGCGGACTTCCCCGTGCCGCCGTTTGCCGAGGACGCTGGCGAAGAGCCGGAGTTGACCGGTCTCTACGTGATCGGCGACGAGGGCCAGCCCTATCGGGTCGGTTATGCCTTGGGCAACGAGTTCTCCGACCATGTGATGGAGCGCCGCAATTACCTGTACCTCGCCCATTCGAAACTGCGCTTCTGTGCCTATGGTCCGGAGCTGCGGGTCGGTGAACTGCCCCGGCACCTGGCGGGCACCAGCCGCATCATGCGCAACGGCGAAACGATCTGGGAAAAAGAGTTTCTCAGTGGCGAAGACAACATGTGCCACAGCCTCGCCAATCTCGAATTCCACCACTTCAAATATGCGCAGTTCCTGCGTCCGGGCGATGTCCACGTACATTACTTCGGCACCGCCACGCTGTCGTTCGCCGACGGGGTGAAAACCCAGCCGGGGGATCGTTTCCAGGTCAGCCTCGATGAGTTCGGCGCACCACTGGAAAACGGCATCGGCGAAAGCGCCCAGCCATTGGCCATCGGCCAGGTGCGCACACTCTGAACCTTGTAGGAGCCGGCTTGCCGGCGATAGCTATCTGGCACGCGACGTTGATGTTTGCCCTGCCATGGCCTTCGCCGGCAAGCCGGCTCCTACAGGTCCGCAATCGATCAAGGAATCTGAAATGACCACGCCACTCGGACACAATTACATCGGCGGCCGGCGCAGCGCCAACGGCACCCTGCAGCTGCAAAGCCTCGACGCAGCCAGCGGTGAACCACTGCCCGGCAGCTTCTTCCAGGCGACCGAAGCCGAAGTGGATGCGGCCGCCAACGCTGCCGCCGCTGCGTACCCGATCTACCGCAACCTCAGCGCGGAAAAACGTGCGCTGTTCCTCGACGCCATCGCCGATGAAATCGATGCCTTGGGCGATGATTTCGTCGCCACCGTGTGCCGTGAAACGGCGTTGCCGGCCGGGCGCATTCAAGGAGAGCGCGGGCGCACCAGCGGCCAGATGCGCCTGTTCGCCAAGGTCCTGCGCCGGGGTGATTTTTATGGCGCGCGCATTGACCGGGCGCTGCCGGATCGTCAGCCGTTGCCGCGTCCGGACCTGCGTCAGTATCGCATCGCTTTAGGGCCGGTCGCGGTGTTTGGCGCGAGTAACTTTCCGCTGGCATTTTCCACCGCCGGTGGTGACACCGCGTCCGCGCTGGCCGCCGGTTGCCCGGTGGTGTTCAAGGCGCACAGCGGCCACATGGCGACCGCCGAATGGGTGGCGGATGCGATCATCCGCGCCGCCGAGCGCACTGACATGCCGGCCGGCGTGTTCAACATGATCTACGGCGGTGGCGTCGGTGAATGGCTGGTCAAGCACCCAGCGATCCAGGCCGTGGGCTTCACTGGTTCGCTCAAGGGCGGCAATGCCCTGAGCCACATGGCCGCGACACGGCCGCAGCCGATCCCGGTGTTTGCCGAGATGTCGAGCATCAACCCGGTGTTCCTGCTGCCCGAAGCCCTCGCGGTGCGTGGCGAGCATATCGCCGCGCAACTGGCCGGTTCGGTGACCCTGGGTTGCGGTCAGTTCTGCACCAATCCGGGCCTGGTGATCGGCCTGCGCTCGCCGCAGTTCAGCGCCTTTGTCGAAACGTTTTGCGCCAGCATGAACCAGCAACCACCGCAGACCATGCTCAACGCCGGCGCGCTGGACAGCTACAGCAAGGGCCTGGGCGAGCTGCACGAACATCCGGGGCTGACGCATCTGGCGGGCAAGCCGCAACAGGGCAGTCAGGCTCAACCGCAGGTGTTCCAGGCGGATGTCAGTTTGTTGCTCAAGGGCGATGAGCTGCTACAGGAAGAGGTTTTCGGACCGACCACCATCATCGTTGAAGTCGAGGATCGGGCGCAGCTGACGGCGGCGCTGCAGGGCCTGCGCGGGCAACTGACCGCGACACTGATCGGCGAGGCGGATGAATTGCTGGAATACCGCTGGCTGGCCGAATCACTGCAGGAAAAGGTCGGGCGGATTCTGCTCAATGGCTATCCGACCGGGGTCGAGGTCTGCGACGCAATGGTGCATGGCGGGCCGTACCCGGCGACGTCGGATTCGCGCGGGACATCGGTTGGCACCCTGGCGATCGACCGGTTCCTGCGGCCGGTGTGCTTCCAGAATTATCCGGATGCGATGTTGCCCGACGCGTTGCAGGACGCTAATCCGCTGGGGATTCGGCGGTTGGTGGATGGGGAGGTGAGTGACCTGCCTTTGTAATTGTCCGTGTCTGGACTGACGCCATCGCGGGCAAGTCGGATCGCCGCACCGCCGCTCCCACTGGTGTCGTACACGGATTCTGTGTGCAACACTTGATCCTGTGGGAGCTGGCTTGCCAGCGAAGGCGTCATCAACGGCACCAAAAATCTACTTGGCAGCCACCGCTGAAGCCTTCACCACCGAAGGCTTCAACACCAACCACAACGCCGCCGCAATCAACACCCCGCCATAAATGTGAGCCATCGACAACGGCTCATCCAGCAACATCGCGCCCCACAACACTCCAAACGGCGGAATCAGGAAGGTCGTGGTCATCGACTTCACCGGCCCGACCGAGCTGAGCAGGCGGAAGTAAATGATGTACGCCAACGCAGTACACACCAGGCCCAACCCGAGCAACGACAGCCACACACTCCAGCCGCCCCAGCTCACCGGCGGCTGGCTGATCACGCTGTAGCCAAACAGCGGCAGCAACAGCAGCGTCGCGCCCAGCATGCTGCCCAGCGCCGAAAGACGACTGTCGAGACCGCCGGCCTGGTCGAGCCAACGGCGTGCCAGAAACCCGGCGAAACCGTAGCAAGTGGTGGCGAGCAGGCAGGCGAGGGCACCCATCAACAGGTCCATGTCGAACGCCACCGGCCCGGCCCGGGTCAGGATGCCGACGCCGAACAGGCCGAGAAATACCCCGCCGAGCTTGGCGGCGGTGAGTTTTTCATGGAAGAACAAACCGCCGATCAACACCCCCATCAGCGGCGTCGTGGCATTGAAAATCGCCGAGTAACCGGCCGGCAGCACTTGGGCGGCGACCGAATAGAGGGTCGCGGGAATCCCGGAGTTGATCATCCCCAGCAGCATCACCGTCTTGAGTTTGCCTTTGAAGTCCCAGCTGATGCGCATCAGGCCCAGGATTACCAGCAACCCGAGCGCCGCAATCGACACGCGGAAAAAAGCCGTGGGGATCGTGCCAATGACCGGGGCGATGATGCGCATGAACAGGAAGCTCGCCCCCCAAATGGCGGCAAGGGCCAGCAAACGCAGAGTATCGACGGGGTTCACAACATTTTCCTTCCATGATTGGCGCGCAAGTGTCGCGCCAGTCAGGGCGCAAGGCAATGGTTGCGTTGCGTCACACAGGGCCACTAAGCTCAGGCTCCAAAGATCAGCATCAGCCGCCGAGGTTTTACCTATGCCGCAGCATTGGCCAGCCGCCAACATCGCCCGAATGATCCTCGACGGCTTTGACGATTACCGCGAGCATTTCCGTCAGATCACTGACGGCGCCCGAGCCCGATTCGAACAGGCCAAGTGGCAGGAGGCGCAAATCGCGTCGGCTGCGCGGATCAATCTGTACGAAGAAAAAGTCGGCGAAACCGTGGCGCGACTGCGCTCATCCTTCGAAGTCGACACATTGATGGACGACAGTAGCTGGCCGCTGGTCAAGAGCGCCTACATCACGTTGATCGACCTGCGCTTCGACGATGAATTATCCGAGACCTGGTACAACTCGATTTTCTGCGGGCTGTTCAGCCATGACCTGATCAGCGATGGCTGCATGTTCATCCACACCACCCGGCCCAGCCTGCGCCGGGCCCGCGCCGCGCAAACCCGCACCTACAAACCTCAAGGCAAGCTGGCGGGCATGCTCGCCAGCGTGTTCGCCGATTACCGCTTCAGCGAGGAGTACGCCGACCTGCCCGCCGACCTGCGCCGTCTCGAAGCGCAATTGCGCGAGAACCTGCCGGACTGGGTGTGCAAGGACCCGGAGCTGAGCGTCGAACTGTTTTCCTCGGTGCTTTACCGCAACAAGGGGGCGTACCTGGTGGGGCGCATCTACACCCAGGACGAGCAGTGGCCCCTGGTGATTCCGCTGCTGCACCGCGAAGGCCGAGGGATTCAGATCGATGCGTTGATCACCGATGAAGCGGACGTCTCGATCATCTTCTCCTTCACCCGTTCGTATTTCATGGTGGATGTGCCGGTGCCGGCGGAGTTCATCGGTTTCCTCAAACGCATCCTGCCGGGCAAGCACATCGCCGAGCTGTACACCTCGATCGGCTTCTACAAACACGGAAAATCCGAGTTCTACCGGGCGCTGATCAACCACCTGGCCAACACCGACGACCAGTTCATTATGGCCCCCGGCGTGCGCGGCATGGTCATGAGCGTGTTCACCCTGCCGGGTTTCACTACCGTGTTCAAAATCATCAAGGACCGCTTCTCGCCGTCGAAAAACGTCGACCGCGCCACCGTGATCGAGAAGTACCGCCTGGTGAAGAGCGTCGACCGGGTCGGGCGCATGGCCGATACCCAGGAATTTGCCGACTTTCGTTTCCCGTTGAGCAAGTTCGAGCCGGCGTGCCTGGAAGAGTTGCTCGAAGTGGCCGCGTCCACGGTGTCGGTGGAGGACGATACGGTGCTGATTCGTCACTGCTGGACCGAGCGGCGCATGACACCGCTGAACCTGTACCTGGAACATGCCAACCCGGCGCAGGTGCGCGAGGCGCTGGAGGATTACGGCCTGGCAATCAAGCAACTGGCGGCGGCGAACATCTTTCCTGGCGACATGCTGCTGAAGAACTTTGGCGTCACCCGCCACGGGCGCGTGGTGTTTTATGACTATGACGAAATCTGCTTCCTGACCGAGGCCAACTTCCGCCATATTCCGCTACCGCGAACCCCGGAAGACGAAATGGCCTCCGAGCCGTGGTATTCGATCGGGCCGCTGGATGTGTTTCCCGAAGAGTTTCCGCCGTTTCTGTTTGCCGATGCCGGGCAGCGCAAGTTGTTCGATCAGTTGCATGGCGAGTTGTACAACGCCGATTACTGGAAAAGCCTGCAGGAGGCGATTCGGGCGGGCAAAGTGATCGATGTGTTCCCGTACCGGCGCAAGGGCCTCGATAACGAATGACCCCTGTAGGAGCCGGCTTGCTGGCGAAGGCGGCCCGGCAGACACCCACACCGTAACTGCCCCACCGCTAACCCCTGTGGGAGCTGGCTTGTCGGATCGCCGCACCGCAGCGAAAGTGGCCTGACAGACACCGATGATGTGACTGTTACGCCGCCTTCGCCAGCAAGCCGGCTCCTACAATAGTCCTTCAAATCTGCGACAATCGCCCCCCTGCGCCACTAGACGACTTATTGCGTACCTGATGACTGACGAATCGCCTTCCATCGACAAACTGCTGAAAAACCTCGATCACGCCATGCTCGCCGACCGCCACCGGCTGCGGCGGCAGTTGCTCGAGCTGCGCAAGAAACCTGACGAGGCCAAGCTGGCCCAGTGGGTGGCGCGCATGCAAGCCTCCTGCGATCAGGTGCTGGCGCGGCGTGCCAGCCTGCCGGTGGTGCGTTACGACGACAGCCTGCCGATCGCCGCCAAGCGCGATGAAATCAAGGCCGCGCTGCTCAAGCACCAGGTGCTGATCATCGCCGGCGAAACCGGTTCGGGTAAGACCACCCAGTTGCCGAAGATCTGCCTGGAAATCGGTCGCGGCCAGCATGGCCTGATCGGCCACACCCAACCCCGTCGGATCGCCGCGCGCAGCGTGGCCAGTCGGGTCGCCGAGGAACTGGGCACGCCGTTGGGCGCGCTGGTCGGCTATCAGGTACGGTTCGAGGATCAGAGCGATGCCAACACCCTGATCAAGCTGATGACCGACGGCATCCTGCTGGCGGAAACCCAGAACGACCGCTACCTCGAACGCTACGACACGATCATCGTCGACGAAGCCCACGAACGCAGCCTGAACATCGACTTCCTGCTCGGTTACCTGAAAACCCTGCTGCCCCGTCGCCCGGACCTGAAAGTCATCATCACCTCGGCGACCATCGACCTGGAGCGTTTCTCCAAGCACTTCGATGACGCGCCGATCGTCGAAGTCTCCGGCCGCACCTTCCCGGTGGAGACGTGGTATCGCCCGCTGACCCTGGAGCAGGACGAGGAGGGCAACCGTGTCGAGGATGACTTGACGGTGGATCAGGCGATCCTCGCCACCCTCGACGAAATCGCCGCGTTCGAACGCAGCGAGCGCAAGAGCCCGGGCGATGTGCTGGTGTTTCTGCCCGGCGAACGCGAGATCCGTGACGCCGCCGACATGTTGCGTAAGGCCCAGCTCAAACACACCGAAATCCTGCCGCTGTACGCGCGGCTTTCGCCCGCCGAGCAGCAGCGAATTTTCCAGTCGCACCCTGGCCGGCGCGTGGTGCTGGCAACCAACGTCGCCGAAACCTCGCTGACGGTGCCGGGCATTCGTTATGTAATCGACAGCGGCACCGCGCGCATCAGTCGCTACAGCTACCGGGCGAAGGTCCAGCGCCTGCCCATCGAAGCCATTTCCCAGGCCAGCGCCAACCAGCGTAAAGGCCGTTGCGGGCGGGTCGAGCCGGGCATTTGCGTGCGGTTGTTCAGCGAAGAGGACTTTATCGGTCGTCCTGAATTTACCGACCCGGAGATCCTGCGCACCAACCTGGCGGCGGTGATTTTGCAGATGCTGCACCTGCGCCTGGGCGAGATCACCGACTTCCCGTTCATCGAGCCGCCGGACGGCAAGGCCATCAGCGACGGTTTCAACCTGCTGCAAGAGCTTTCGGCAGTGGATCGCAACAGCCAGTTGACCCCGCTCGGTCGCCAGTTGGCGCGGTTGCCGGTAGACCCGCGCATGGGCCGCATGCTGCTGGAAGCGGCGAAGCTCGGCAGCCTGCAGGAAGTGCTGATCGTCGCCAGCGCCATGTCGATTCAGGACCCGCGCGAACGTCCGCCGGAGCGTCAACAAGCGGCGGACCAGGCCCACGCGCAATGGAAAGACATCGACTCGGACTTCGCCGGGCTTGTCAACCTGTGGCGTGGTTTTGAAGAACAGCGTCAGGCCCTGACGGCGAGTCCGTTGCGCAACTGGTGCCGCAAGAATTTCCTCAATTACCTGCGCCTGCGCGAGTGGCGCGACTCTCACCGGCAGTTGAGCCTGATCTGCCGCGACATGCAGCTGAGCCTCAATAAAGAGCCGGCGGATTACCCGAAGCTGCACAAAGCCGTGCTCTCCGGCCTGCTCAGCCAGATCGGGCAAAAAACCGAAGACGGCGATTACCTGGGTGCCCGCCAGCGACGCTTCTGGATTCACCCGTCCTCCGGGCTGGGTAAAAAGCGCCCGCAATGGCTTATGGCCGCCGAACTGGTGGAAACCACCAAGCTCTATGCGCGGATGGTGGCCAAGATCGATGCCGACTGGATCGAGCCGCTCGCCGGGCACTTGATCAAGAAAAACCACTTCGAACCCCATTGGGAGAAGAAGCGCGGCCAGGTCGTGGCGTTCGAACAGATCACCCTGTTCGGGTTGATCGTGGTCGGTCGCCGGCCGGTGCACTACGGACCGATCGATCCTGCGACGTCCCGTGAGTTGTTCATTCGTGAAGGCTTGGTGCGTGGCGAGATTCAGTCCAAAGCCAAATGCCTGATTGCCAATAAACAACTGTTGGAACAGCTCGACGAACTCGAAGCCAAGGCCCGTCGCCGCGACATTCTGGCCGACGAAGAAACCCTGTTCGCCTTCTACGACGCGCGACTGCCGGCCGAGATTCACCAGACCGCGACCTTCGACAGCTGGTACCGGGTCAACAGCCAGAAAGACCCGCAGCTGCTGATCATGCGCGAAGAAGACGTGCTGGCCCGCGAGGCCAGTGAAGTCACCGCCGCGCATTACCCGGACACCTTGCACATCGGCGATCTGGAACTGGCCCTGAGTTACCACTTCGAGCCCAACCATCCACGGGACGGCGTCACCCTGCGGGTGCCGGCGCCGCTGTTGCCGATGCTGCCGCCGGAACGCCTGGAGTGGCTGGTGCCAGGTGTGATCGAGGCCAAGTGCATTGCACTGGTGCGCAACCTGCCCAAGGCCCTGCGCAAGAACTTCGTGCCAGTGCCGGATTTCGTCAAGGCCGCGTTGCAGCGCATGACCTTCGCCGAGGGCTCGTTGCCCCAGGCCTTGGGTCGTGAATTGCTGCGCATGACCGGGGCGCGGGTCAGCGATGAAGCCTGGGCCGAAGCGGCGCAGCAGGTTGAAAGCCATTTGCGGATGAACCTGGAAATCGTCGACGGCCAGGGCAAGTTTCTCGGTGAAGGCCGGGACCTGGCCGAGTTGACCGCCCGCTTTGCCGAGGCCAGCCAGGCAGCCCTGGCCGTGCCGCAAACCGCGAAAAGCCAGCAGCCGGTGGAGGCGAAAGTCTTTGCCGCCGTCGCTGAAAAGACTCAACAGAAGATCGCCGGGCTGTCGATGACGGTGTATCCGGCGCTGGTGGAAGAGGGCGGTACGGTCAAGGAAGGGCGTTTCTCGACGCCGGCCGAAGCCGAATTCCAGCATCGCCGCGCCTTGCAGCGTTTGCTGATGCAGCAATTGGCCGAGCCGGCGAAGTTCCTGCGCGGCAAGTTGCCGGGGCTGACCGAGCTGGGCCTGATGTACCGCGACATGGGGCGTATCGACAGCCTGGTAGAAGATATTCTGCTGGCCAGCCTCGACAGCTGCATCCTCGACGGCGAAGACCCGATGCCGCGCGACGGCGCCGCACTGGCGGCACTGGCCGAGCGCAAGCGTGGCGGCTGGACCGAGCACGCCGAGCGGTTGGCGAAGCTGACCCTGGAGATTCTCAAGCTGTGGCACGGTTTGCAAAAGCGCTTCAAGGGCAAGATCGACCTGGCGCAAGCCGTGGCCCTGAACGACATCAAGCAGCAGCTCAGCCAGCTGGTGTATCCGGGGTTCGTGCGTGAAACGCCGATGCAGTGGCTCAAGGAACTGCCGCGCTACCTCAAGGCCATCGAGCAACGCTTCGAAAAACTTGGCGCTCAGGTACAGAAGGACCGGGTCTGGAGCGGCGAGTTGTCCGGCCTCTGGAGCCAATACCAGACCCGCGCCAACAAACACGCCCAGGAAGGCAAGCGCGACCCGCAACTGGAGCTGTATCGCTGGTGGCTGGAGGAATACCGGGTTTCGTTGTTCGCCCAGCAATTGGGAACCAAGGTGCCGATCTCCGACAAGCGCCTGGGCAAGCAATGGAGCCAGGTCGAACTGTAGGAGCCAGGCTTGCCGGCGAAAGCGGCCTCAAGCCTTGCATCGCCCGCGAAGACGCTTTCGCCAGGCCGGGCTCCTACAGGGATTGGCGTTGACCACTCTCCATCTGCATACCGGAGATCGTGTAGGAGCTGGCTTGCCAGCGAAAGCGGCCTCAAGCCTTGCATCGCCCTCGAAGACGCTTTCGCCGGCAAGCCGGGCTCCTACAGGGTTTGCGTGATGGTGCCCGGTTCGCAAAAGGCGCCAAAACCCAAGGTTTATGGCAAACTTCGCGCCTATAAACACCAGCCCAGCGGTTTTGAGCCTTCGCGGGCCCGGGCGGACCGGAATAAGCGATACCAGGTTTTGCGTCCGGACCTGGAGTAGACCCTTTGCGTGTTGGTACGCCAGTGCCAACGCTTTCTGCCTGAACAGATCAGAGAAACGACCATGCATAACGTCGTCATCAGCGGCACCGGCTTGTACACCCCGGCCAACAGCATTTCCAACGAAGAGCTGGTGCAGTCTTTCAATACCTACGTCGGGCAGTTCAACGCCGATAACGCCGAAGCGATCGCCCGCGGTGAAATCGAGGCGCTGACCGAATCCAGCGCGGCGTTCATCGAAAAAGCTTCTGGCATCAAAAGCCGCTTTGTCATGGACAAGGACGGTATCCTCGACCCGCAACGCATGGCGCCACGCCTGCCGGAGCGCTCGAATGACGAATGGTCGGTGCTCTGCCAGATGGCCATCGGCGCCGCCGAGCAAGCCCTGCAGCGTGCGGGCAAGACCGCCGCGGACATCGACGGCGTGATCGTCGCCTGTTCCAACCTGCAGCGCGCCTACCCGGCCATCGCCATCGAAGTCCAGGAGGCGCTGGGCATCCAGGGGTTCGGCTTCGACATGAACGTAGCCTGCTCCTCGGCGACCTTCGGCATTCAGGCCGCCGCCAACAGCGTGCAACTGGGCCAGGCCCGGGCGATCCTGATGGTCAACCCGGAAGTCTGCACCGGTCACCTGAATTTCCGCGACCGCGACAGCCATTTCATCTTCGGCGACGCCGCCACCGCGGTGATCATCGAACGTGCCGACCTGGCCACCTCCCCGTACCAGTTCGACGTGGTCAGCACCAAGCTGCTGACCAAATTCTCCAACAATATCCGTAACAACTTCGGCTTCCTCAATCGCGCAGCGGAAGAAGCCATCGGTGCCAAGGACAAACTGTTCGTCCAGGAAGGCCGCAAGGTGTTCAAGGACGTCTGCCCGATGGTCGCTGAACTGATCGCCAGACATCTGGAAGAAAACCAGCTCAACGTCACCGACGTGAAGCGCTTCTGGCTGCACCAGGCCAACCTCAGCATGAACCATTTGATCGTCAGGAAACTGCTGGGCCGCGAAGCGACCGAAGAAGAAGCGCCGGTGATTCTCGACACCTACGCCAACACCAGCTCTGCCGGTTCGGTGATTGCCTTTCACAAACATCAGGATGATCTGGCGGCCGGTTCGCTGGCGGTGCTCAGCTCGTTTGGCGCCGGTTATTCGATTGGCAGCGTGATTCTGCGCAAACGCTGAATCCGCTTTTGTAGGAGCGAGGCTTGCCCGCGATGGTCGTCAACGATAACGCTGGAAACCTGACACCCCGCGGCGCTCTCAGGTTTTTCGCGAGCAAGCTCGCTCCTACAGGGTTCAGGGGGAGGGCAATAAAAAACTCGCGCTACAGTATCGGACGGATGATGGGGACCGATACCGCAACGCCAGGCTGTAAAAAATGCCGCTCGGGCGTCCTTGCCCGAGTCGTATAACGCAGGATCAGAACTTGGCTTCTGCATCCAGCTGCAGGGTGTTGATTTTCGAGTCCCGCAGGGTGGCGTTGGTGTAGTCGGAGTCAGCCATGAAGTACGTCGCACCGAGGGCGAAGTTCTTGTCGATCTCGTAGCTCACTTTCAACTTGCTGCCGCGCGAACCGGTGAAACCGTTGGCGAAGTCGGAGTCGGTGAAAGCACCGACCACGGCGTTACGCTGGATGTCGCGATAGTTGTAGTCCAGGCCGAAACCGTAGAACTTGGTCTTGACGCCCGCCAGCCAGCCCATGTCCTGATCGTTGCTCGCACTGTCGTTGTTGACGATTTGACCGTATAGCGACAGTGGCATTGGCAGACCGCCGATGTCGAGCGAACCAAAGCCTTCCCACACTTTGAATTCTTCGCCCGGGCTGTTTCCGTTGATGGCCAGGGAAGCGGTGTCCTCGTCATTGTCGTAAGCGTAGAGACTGCCACCCAGCGTCATTTTCAGGTTGTCGGTGATTGCGAAGCGTGCGCCCAACTGGCCTGCGTACAGGCGCAAGTCGTGACGGAACTGCTTGCCTTCGCCGTCGACGTTGTCCTGGAGGGTGTAATGGCCGGCGCTACCGAACAGCTCGGTCGAGCTGCCTAGCGGGTATTTGTAAGTCACAGCCAGACCTTCCGGGCTGATGTCGCTGTCCCAGATAATGTCGCCCATGCTCACCCAGGGTTGCGGCATCTTGCCGCCGATCAAGTGCAAATTCTTGATGGCAGTCGGGTGGTAGTCGACGTAGCCCTGGTCCAGCCAGATATCTTTCTTGGAGAAGTTGCCTTCCAGGCTCTGGTTGGTGGAGCGAGCATCGTTGTTGTTGCCAGTGGCGATACGAATGCCGGTGTCCACCTGCGGATTGATTTCTGTGTAGGCACCCAGGCGGGCACGAATACGTTGACGATCCTGGTCGCCGGTGTTCGATACGCCATCGTTCTTGACCGTTTCCTGGCGGAAACGGACGTCACCTTTAAACTGGGTCTTGGCCGCCCACGCCAGTTTCTGGTCGAAGGTACTCAGTTCATTGGTTTTCTTCGCCGTCGCTGCGATCTGCTCATTGGTTTCTTGCTGAGCCTGACGCGCAATCTGCTGCTCCTTCTTATCCTTGGCCAGTTCGGCCTGCAATTCAGCGTACTGCGCCGGGGAAATCGAACCGTTGGCCTTGAGCATGTCGAGCAGTTTGGCGTCGACTGCGGCATTGGCCGGAATACTCATGGCCAACAACAGGCCGCCACACAGGGCCGCCGCAGTTTTCTTGGAAGCAAGACGCATATCAATCTCCGAAAGATAAGAGTGGATGGTTGAACCATCCTGGGCACAACCGACCATCGGGGTGGACGGAACGACAATGGCCTGGTTAGATCCAGGCGTTCTAAAAACAGGCGCCAGTATCGCGATGGATTATTTCAGTGTGGTGGCAGGATGATGTCAGGTCGATGACGATACGAAGGTGCTGCGAACCATTGAACTAGAGCGCTGTCAGCAAAATGCTCGTGTGCAATCGGGTACCGATAGGCGATACTCGCGAGGCTTTCACACCATGAATGAGTGAGGATGGTGATGCCGTTGCAATGCCTGCAAAGCCTGTCGCAAATTGCCGCGCCACGCTGGGACGCCCTGGTTCCGGAGACTCAGCCCTTTCTGCGTCACGCGTTTCTGAGCGCGCTGGAGGACAGTGGCAGCATCGGGCCTCATTCCGGTTGGCAGCCCGAACATTTACTGCACGTCGACGGTGATCGGCTGATCGCCGCGTTGCCCGGTTACCGCAAGTGGCATTCCTACGGCGAATACGTGTTCGATCACGCCTGGGCCGATGCCTGCGAGCGCGCCGGCATCGACTATTACCCCAAACTGTTGAGCGCCGTACCGTTTAGCCCGGTCAGCGGCCCGCGCCTGCTGGCGGCCAGGGTCGAGGACGGTTTCGAGCTGCTGCAAAGCCTGCCCGGCTACCTTGAGATCGAACAGCTCTCAAGTGCGCACATCAACTTCACCGACCCCTTCACCGACGCCGCATTGGCCGAACAGCCGGGCTGGTTGCAGCGCATCGGCTGTCAGTACCACTGGCAGAATCGCGGCTATCGGGATTTTCAGGATTTCCTCGACGTCCTCAGTTCGCGCAAGCGCAAGCAGATGCGCAAGGAGCGCGAGCAAGTGGCGGGGCAGGGGATTGATTTCGAATGGCTTGAAGGTCGGCAGCTGGATCAGGCGCAGTGGGATTTTGTCTATGCCTGCTACGCCAACACTTACGCAGTGCGGCGGCAACGGCCCTATCTGACCCGAGAGTTCTTCAGTCTGCTGGCCGAACGGATGCCGGAAGCGATTCGCGTGGTGTTGGCCAAGCAAGGCTCACGGCCGGTGGCCATGGCCTTCAGTCTGGTGGGGGGCGACAGCTTTTACGGTCGCTATTGGGGATGCCTGGCGGAGTTCGACCGGCTGCACTTCGAGACCTGCTTCTATCAGGGCATGGACTACGCGATTGCCAATGGCTTCCAGCGTTTCGATGCCGGTGCCCAAGGCGAGCACAAGTTGATTCGCGGGTTCGAGCCGGTGATCACGCATTCCTGGCACTACTTGCGCCATCCCGGCCTGAAAGCGGCCGTCAAAGACTTCCTGCGGCAAGAGCGCGTCGGTGTGTTGGCGTATGCCGAGGAAGCGAGGACGGCCTTGCCTTACCGGCAAGACTGATCCTCGCCCTGGGCTTCAGCTGCCTTCCTTGCTTAACCATCGATATGTCACGCCGCCGATCACCGCGCCGAGCAGCGGCGCCACCCAGAACATCCACAATTGCGCGATGGCCCAGCCACCGACGATCAGCGCCGGGCCAGTGCTGCGGGCCGGGTTCACCGAAGTGTTGGTGACTGGAATCGAGATCAGGTGAATCAGCGTCAGGGCCAGGCCGATGGCGATCGGCGCCAGCCCGGCGGGGGCTCGCTTGTCGGTGGCGCCGAGGATGATCAGCACGAACATCGCCGTCATCACCAGCTCACAGACAAAGCCTGTGGCCATCGAGTATTTGCCGGGAGAATGCTCGCCATAGCCGTTTGAAGCCAGACCGTTGGCGAGCTCGAAGCCTTCCTTGCCGTTGGCGATGTAGTAGATCAAGGCCGCCGCGATAATCGCGCCAATGACCTGAGCGATGATGTAGGCGGGCAGCTCTTTGGCGGGGAATCGACCGCCAACGAACAAACCGACCGAAACGGCGGGGTTGAGATGGCAGCCGGAAATATGGCCAATGGCGAATGCCATGGTCAGTACCGTCAGACCAAAGGCCAGGGCCACACCCAGCACCCCGATCCCCAGCGGAGAAGACGCGGCCAGGACCGCACTGCCGCAACCCCCCAACACCAGCCAGAACGTACCTAACAACTCAGTGACTGAACGTTTGAACAGAGACATGAGAGTGTCCTTGATAGGCTTCCTATCGAGACTGTATCGAGTGATGCATCCTGCACATTTACGACAGGCTCATCTCCAGAACCTTGGCTGATTACAGCAGGGTTTTGATGGATTTCCAGTGGCCATAAAAAACCGCCAGGGCCCGTGGTTAAAGGATTGTGGCGGTTATCGGGGTGTAGTTGATCCATGTGGGAGCGAGCTTGCTCGCGATAGCGGAGTTTCAGTCGACATAAATGTTGACTGTTACACCGCTATCGCGAGCAAGCTCGCTCCCACAGGTTTGGGGGTGAATTCAATTAATCGATGCCGACAAATCCACCCGTCTGGTGCTGCCACAACCGCGCATACAACCCGCCATGGGCCAGCAGTTCGGCGTGGCTGCCGGTTTCGGCGATCTTGCCTTTTTCCAGCACCACCAACCGGTCCATCCGGGCGATGGTCGAGAGCCGGTGGGCGATGGCGATCACGGTTTTGCCCTGCATCAGGGTTTCGAGGCTTTCCTGGATTGCCGCTTCGACTTCCGAGTCCAGTGCCGAGGTGGCCTCGTCCATGATCAGGATCGGCGCGTCCTTGAGCAGCACCCGGGCAATCGCAATGCGCTGACGCTGGCCGCCAGAGAGTTTAACCCCGCGCTCACCGACATGTGCGTCGAAACCGGTGCGCCCTTCGGAGTCCGACAGCAACGGGATGAACTCGTCGGCCCGGGCCTTGCGTACCGCTTCCCACAGCTCGGCGTCGGTGGCGTCGGGCTTGCCGTACAGCAGATTGTCGCGGATCGAGCGGTGCAGCAGGGACGTGTCCTGGGTGATCATGCCGATGCGCTCGCGCAGGCTTTCCTGGCCGACCTCGGCGATGTTCTGGCCGTCGATGAGGATGCGCCCGCCCTCCACGTCGTACAGGCGCAGGAGTAAATTGACCAGGGTCGATTTACCGGCGCCGGACGGGCCGATCAGGCCGATTTTCTCGCCGGGTTTAATCGTCAGGTTCAAGTCGCCGATGATCCCGCTCTTCTTGCCGTAATGGAAATCCACATGCTCGAAGCGGACTTCGCCACGGGGTACGACCAGAGGCTTGGCCTGCTCGCGGTCGGTGACGCTGACCGGCTGGGAAATGGACTGCAAACCATCCTGGACCATGCCGATGTTTTCGAAAATGCCCGTGACCACCCACATGATCCAGCCGGACATGTTGACGATACGGATCACCAGGCCGGTGGCCAGCGCAATCGCTCCCACGGTGATCAGCGACTGCGTCCACAGCCACAGGGCCAGGCCGGTGGTGCAGACGATCAGCAAGCCGTTCATGCTGGTGATGACCACGTCCATGCTGGTCACCACCCGGCCGGCCAGTTGGGCTTTTTCGGTTTGCTCCTTGATCGCTTCGCGGGCGTATTGCTGTTCGAAGTTGGTGTGGGCGAACAGCTTCAGGGTGGTGATATTGGTATAGCCATCGACAATGCGCCCCATGAGTTTGGAGCGCGCATCGGAGGACACCACCGAGCGTTCCTTGACCCGCGGCACGAAGTAATAAAGGGCACTGATGAAGGCGACGATCCAGGTCAGCAGCGGGATCATCAGGCGCCAGTCGGCTTCGGCGAACAGCACCAGCGAGCTGATGGCATAGATCAGTACATGCCACAGCGCGTCCACCGCCTGCACGGCTGAATCGCGCAACGAGTTGCCGGTCTGCATGATGCGTTGGGCAATGCGCCCGGCGAAGTCGTTCTGGAAAAAATTCAGGCTCTGCTTGAGCACATAACTGTGGTTCTGCCAGCGGATCAGGCTGGTCATGCTGGGGCTCAGGGTCTGGTGCACCAGCAGGTCATGCAGGCCAACAAAAATCGGCCGGAAAACCAGGGCTACCACCGCCATCCAGGCCAGTTCGATGCCATGGTCCTTGAAGAAATTGACGTTCGGCGTGCCCTGGGTCAAATCGATGATGCGGCTCAGGTAACTGAACAGCGCCACTTCGATCAGCGCACCGATCAGGCCGACGATCAGCAGGACGGCGAAACTCGGCCAGACCTGCTTGAGGTAATAGGTATAGAAGGGGAGAACCCGATCCGGCGGAGCGGCCGTCGGTGCATCGCGGAAAATGTCGATCAGTTTCTCGAAACGGCGATAAAGCATCAGTTCTCCGCCCGCGCGCGGGCTCTCCCTTGAACAGTGTGAGCGGCGCACTCCGGCAGCCGCTCAATACTTGCTGTGTAGCTTAGTCGATGACTTTGGCCGACTTGATGAACACAGGGTCGGCCGGCACATCTTTCATGCCGCCGCGGGTGGTGGTTGGCGTGTTGACGATGATGTCCACCACGTCCATGCCTTTGACGACTTTACCGAAGACAGCATAGCCGTCACCGCTGTCGAGGAAGTCGTTGTCCTTGACGTTGACGAAGAATTGGCTGGTGGCCGAATCAGGATTAGAGGTGCGGGCCATGGACAGCGTGCCACGGACGTTATGCAGGCCGTTCTTGGACTCGTTCTTGATCGGTGCCTTGGTTTCTTTCTGCTGCATTTGTTGAGTGAAACCACCACCCTGGACCATGAAGCCCGGAATCACACGGTGAAAAATCGTGTTGTTGTAGAAACCGCTATTGACGTAATCAAGGAAGTTCTTGGTACTGATCGGCGCCTTGACCGCGTCCAGCTCGATCTCGATCTGGCCGTTGGTGGTTTCCAGCAGCACGTGCGGCGCCTTGTTGGCGGGCGTTGCGGCCATCAGATTGGCGGCAAACAGCACGGAGCCGGCGACGAGGGCGATTTTTTTCAGCATGGGTCAGTGATCCTGATTGGGTTTGTGTCGACTGCGATGAGAAACTCGAGCAGGGTTTGGTTGAAGCGTTCGGGTTGATCCAGCGGGGTGGCGTGGCGCGAATCGGCGACCACCACCAGCCGCGCATCGGGCAGCAGTTTTACGTAAGCCTCTTTCAGCGACACCGGTGTGTAGTCACGGTCGGCGCTGATGATGAGGGTTGGACAGACGACCCTGGAAAGTCGTTCCTGAACCCCCCAGCCAATGATCGCATCGAAGCTGGCGAGATAAGCACGCTTGTCGTTCTTTGCCCAGCGCTCGGCGATTTTTTGTCGCAATTGAGCCTGCTCGGGGTTAGGAAACAGCTTGGCGCCCAGGGCTTTGCCGATGGCACCCATGCTGAACACGTGCATCAGGCTCCAGCGCTTGAACCACTGCCAGTAATCGTCGCGGCTGCGCAATTTGACCTCAGGGGCGCTGTTGACGATGCACAGGCTCTTGAGCAGCTGTGGCTGGTCCACCGCCAGTTGAAAACCGATCATGCCACCCATGGACAGGCCGACATAGTGCACCGGGCCAAGGTTCAAATGTTCGATCAGCGCGACCAGGTCGGCAGTGAACCCGGCGATGCTGTAGCGCTCGCGGGGTTTATCGGAGCGACCGTGGCCGCGTATATCCGGGACGATCACCCGGTAGCGCGTCGACAAGGCCGGAATCTGTTGTTCCCAGTCCAGGGTGCTGGAACCCAGGCCGTGGACCAGCAGCAACGGCGCGCCGTGGCCATATTCCTCGTAGTGCAGGTTGCAACCTTCATGTTCGAAATAGGCCATGTTCACACTCCGTGTCAGGCTTGTTCAGGGGCGGCGAACGGCGCATCCAGCGGCGCGGTATCAAAGGTGCGCAGCAATTCGATGAGGATCTGTGTCGCCGGGCCCAGGGGTTTGTCCTTGTTCGAATACAGGTAGAAGCTCGGATTACGGCTGCCACCCTGATCCAAAGGTAGCAGCTTGAGCGTACCTTCCTTGAGTTCCCGTTCAATCATGTGTCGCGGCAACCAGGCAAAACCCAGGCCGCTGCCGACAAAGGTGGCTGCGGTGGCCAGGCTGCCGACGGTCCAGCGCTGCTCGGCACCGAGCCAGCCGACATCCCGTGGCTGCTGGCGACCGGAGTCGCGGATCACCACTTGCATCTGGCTTTCCAGGTCCTGGAAATTCAGTTCGCGATTGAGTCGGTGCAGGGGATGGTCGGGGTGGGCCACCGCGACGAATTCGACGTCACTCAATTCCGCGCCCAGGTAACCGGGAATGCTGAAACCGGTGATGGCCAGGTCGGCCACACCCTCGAGCAATACCTCCTCCACGCCGGACAATACTTCCTCGCGCAGACGCACCCGGCAGCCGCGGCTTTGCGGCATGAACGCGGTCAACGCGCGCACGAGACGGGCGCTTGGGTACGCGGCATCGACCACCAGCCGCACTTCCGCCTCCCAGCCTTGTTCCATGTGGTGGGCCAGGTCTTCGAGCTGACTGGCCTGTTTCACCAGTTGCCGGGAACGGCGCAGCAACACACCGCCGGCTTCGGTCAGCACCGCCTTGCGGCCGTCGATGCGCAGCAGCGGGACGCCGAGCTGGTCCTGCATGCGTGCCACGGTGTAGCTGACCGACGATTGCGAGCGGTGCAGCGCTTCGGCGGCCTGGGCGAAACCACCGTGGTCGACCACGGCCTGCAGCGTTCGCCATTGATCAAGGGTCACGCGGGGCGCTTTCATGAACAGCTCCTCTTGTCTAAGCTGGCAATCCCTTCTGGAGACTGCTGAATGAAAAAATTCTGTTGTGTGATGCTGGCGCTGCTGCCACTGACGGCGTTTGCCTATCCGATCGACGTGCAAAAGCAGTTGAACGGCTTGAGCATCGACTACAACGCCTACGATACCGACAGCGACATGGCGTCCATTCAGGTCAACAACTACGGCACGACCGATGCGATCTGCAAGGTGGTGTTCAACAACGGTCCGGAAGCGCCGCGCACCCGCACGATCCACGTGCCTGCCGGCAAACACACCAATGCCACCGCCAAGTTCACCCGGACCATCATCAAGATGCGCATCAACCTGAGTTGCAGCCCGAAATAATATCGATATCCCCTGTGGGAGCGGGCTTGCTCCGGGCGGCGCTCCGACGAATGCGGTGTGCCATTCACTGATACGCCGCCTTCGTCGGAGCGCCGCCCGGAGCAAGCCCCTCCTGCAGGATATGCTCAGCTTATAAACGAATTTATTGATGGGTTATAGCAGTTATTTGCGCTTTTTCATCGATATGGTTCTGTTTAACCTTCACTCCATCGACCTACAGCATTCTCAGATGGAGGCTACAGCCCATGTCCCGCGTTCTGATCATCGAAAGCAGTGCCCGTCAGCAAGACTCGGTTTCCCGTCAAATGACCCAGACATTCATCAGCCAGTGGCAAGCCGCTCACCCCAACGATCAGATCACCGTGCGTGACCTGGCCGCCAACCCGGTGCCGCATCTGGATATCAACCTGCTGGGGGGCTGGATGAAACCCGCCGAACAGCGCAACGACATCGAACAGGCTTCGCTGGAACGTTCCAACCAATTGACTGACGAACTGCTGGCCGCCGACGTGCTGGTCATGGCCGCGCCCATGTACAACTTCGCGATCCCGAGCACCCTCAAGGCCTGGCTCGACCACGTGCTGCGTGCCGGTGTGACCTTCAAGTACACCGAAACCGGCCCGCAAGGTCTGCTCAGCGGCAAGCGTGCCTACGTGCTGACCGCTCGCGGCGGGATCTATGCCGGCGGTCCGGCAGATCACCAGGAACCCTACCTGCGCCAGGTCATGGCCTTCATCGGCATTCACGACGTGACCTTCATCCACGCCGAAGGCATGAACCTGGGCGGTGACTTCCAGGAGAAAGGCCTGAACCAGGCCAACGCCAAACTTTCCCAGGTCGCCTGAGACGTTAATCGCCAGATAATCGCTGGATGGTCTAGTGACCTGGCGCAACCCTCAAGCCTGAACGCGCATCAAACCTCCCTTTTGCACTTGTTGCTCCTGAGTGCTGTAGCCCGATTGAACGCTTTAGCGAGATCGGGCTTTTTTTTGCGTGCAATCTGATGGATGTGCACATCAACCTGTAGGAGCGAGCTTGCTCCGGGCGGCGTTCCGACGATGGTCGTAACCGATATCGCGTGTTTGCTGGTTAAACGCGGCGCTCTTGTGTCCATCGCGAGCGAGCTCGCTCCTACAGGGTTTTGTATACGGCTGACTGTTCGCGATAACGAGCAAAACCCGCTATCGTCGCCGCCATCCAAAAACGAGGCGAGCATGGGCTATTTACTTTTTGTCACGCTGATCCAGGCGTTTTCCTTCAGCCTGATCGGCGAATATCTGGCCGGGCATGTCGACAGTTACTTCGCGGTGCTGGTGCGCGTGGTGCTGGCGGGCCTGGTGTTTATCCCGCTGACACGCTGGCGCTCGGTGGAACCGGCGTTCATGCGCGGCATGCTGCTGATCGGTGCGTTACAGTTCGGCGTGACTTACGTCTGCCTGTACCTCAGCTTCCGGGTACTGACGGTACCGGAAGTGTTGCTGTTCACCATACTCACCCCGTTGCACGTGACCCTGATCGAAGACGCCCTGAGCCGGCGCTTCAACCCCTGGGCCTTGATCGCGGCACTGGTGGCGGTGGCGGGCGCGGCGGTGATTCGCTTTGACCGGATCAACCCGGACTTCTTCATGGGCTTTTTGCTGTTGCAACTGGCCAACTTCACCTACGCCGCCGGGCAGGTGCTCTATAAACACCTGGTGGCCCGTCACCCGAGCGACCTGCCGCACTACCGCCGCTTCGGTTACTTCTACCTCGGCGCATTGGCGGTGGCATTGCCGGCGTTTCTGCTGTTCGGCAAACAGAACTTTTTGCCGGAAGCACCGTTGCAATGGGGCGTGCTGCTATTCCTCGGCCTGGTCTCGACGGCGTTGGGCTTGTACTGGTGGAACAAAGGCGCGTGCCTGGTGAACGGCGGGACGCTGGCGGTGATGAACAATTTGCACGTGCCGGTGGGGTTGCTGATCAATTTGCTGATCTGGAATCAGGATGAAGAGCTGGGGCGGTTGTTCCTGGGCGGGTCGGTGATTCTGATGGCGGTGTGGATAAGTCGGTTGGGTATACGCCAACCAGCAGTCGCACACTGAACCCTGTGCTAGCGAGCTCGCTCCTACGGGGGATCTGTGCCGTTCACAAATCCCCCGTGGGAGCGAGCCTGCTCGCGATGGTCGTCAACGATAACGCGTGTTTGCCGGATAACATGCGGTGCTCTGGAGTCCATCTTCGGAACGCTGCCCGGAGCAAGCTCGCTCCTATATGGAATGATGGTGCTACAGGATGTGTTATTCGAATTCTGATCGAATAGTCTGTAGCTCCGAAGACGAGCCTCGGCCTGTGATTTTACCTGTTGGAACAGGTTAGAAGCGGCGAAAGCTGATCCGCCTCTGTCAAAGCGCCATGATGCCCTTTCCATGACGTCTGGTGTTTTTCCGTGGTGCTTTGCACGATGCCGCCCCGTCCTGTCGGATACACAATCAGATCTCCGAGGCGTTGTTCGAAGATCGCTTCTACGACGCAACCAAACAAACCGTTGCTGACCGCTTGCTCATGCGAGAGCACCGTGAAATCGTCGCCGAGCGTGTTTCTCCATCGCTCCAGTACGTTATTGACTTGATCATCCTGTACGTAGACATGCCTCGCGCGGATATCGCCCGCAATCCACGCGACCCCCTCTTGCAGATATCGGTTAGTGTCGAAGTCGAAGGTGAGTTCAGGCAACAGGGTTGTCATGCCGTGGTCGGCAGTGATCAGCAGATTCGTCCCTGGAGCAAGCATGCCAACTGTCTTTGAGATCAAAGTGTCGATATTCTGCAGGCTGTTCAGCCAGGACTCTGACCCCGTGCCGTAGATATGCCCCGCATAATCCAGTTCGCCCAGATAGACGTAAATCATCTGCCGCGGTGACTTGCTCAGGACGCTACTGATTTGCAGGCTGCAGTGCGAGTAGTCTGCATAGGGCGTGATTGTGGCTCCTCGGTAGATCTCTCTGCTGTAGCGGGAGTTCGCGATGTTCGCTGGGAGTATGCATTCGACATTCACACCCCGTTCACCGGCAATCTCCCAAGCGGTCTTTGCGGTTGGTAAAATCGGTGGTTCAACGAGGGGAAGAGTGGGTGTTTGATCTTGATAACGATTACCGATCATCCATGGCAGAGGTGAAAACGGGGTCTGACCCTCCAGCGCAAAACGGCTGCCAACAATACCGTGCTGGCCACTTTCTCGGCCAAGCGCAAAGGAAGCCAGACTGGTCGCGGTAGTGGCTGGAAATCCGACCCTGAAAAACTGGCTGTGACCAAGCAGTGTTCGAAGGAACGGTGCTCGAGAGCGATGCTCGTCGAGCAATAGATGCCCCAATCCGTCAACCATGAAAACGACTGTCGTGTCTGCAGGTTGCAGGTTGAAGCCCGGCTTGAATGAAGGCACATCCAGACTCGCCAGGATGGCTTGTGAGAGGCTAGCCAACCCTGATTTTTGGACCTGAGAAGCGTTTTGTATCGGCGCGCCCATGTCACTGGTCTCTCGAAAGAATCGCGGATGCAGCAGCGACGCTGTGCATGACGTTACGCACTACATCGGTCGTTGCCAGGAATTCGCCCTTTGTCAGGTCACCGACAATAAAAAGTCCGGTGACTTCACTGCGACGGCTAGAAAGTGCCTGATAGGTTAACGTGTTGATGGAAATCCCGCCTAGCGAGTGAGTCGTAATCGAGCCGTTTGCCAACATATTCTTCAGCAGGGGCAACTGTTTGAGGTCAGCCTCTTCATAACCAACACCCCGCCCATCGATCAAATAGTCGACACTCAGGCAATTGTTTTGCCCATGATAAATGTCAAAGCTCAGGTCGGTAGCTTCGATTCCTCGCAGATTAGAGAAAATTTGCAGTTGTTGACATTCCATCAACTGCAATATTCGCGCGGCACTGAATGCAGGAAATGCCGCCAGATATGTCATCCAGGGTCCATGATATTTAGTCATGAAGGTGGCTTTATCTTCGGTACTTAGTTTTGTCCAGAGCTTATCCACAATGGTGTAGGAGGCTAACAAAACGCTTTGCCAAAGATGATTGCATTGTGAACAGCTTTTGAGCTCTTGATCAAGTTCCTCGGCTTGTGTTGCGTCGGTTTGTCCGAAGCCGTTCCAGTCAATGCGATGGTTGGTGACAATATCAAGTTCTTTCTTATGGAGCGCAAGTATCGACTCCAGCGTCTGAGTCTGTTCGTCCAACAGAGCGGTGAGGAACGCGCTCGAATCATAACCGGAGTGTTCAGCGATGATCTTGGGTAGCTTGCCCGCTCTGGAAGCCATGATTATTTTACCGGTATGGCCATTTTCCTGAAGTGCCAGGACTGCGTCGATCGCGGTAAGCCGAGTGCCGATAATGCCTACCGTTGCATCGCCAGGTATGTCCATGTCTTGGTAGGGAGAGTGGAAAAGTTTTTTGGATGTGTTGCTTAATAATGGTGCCTTAGGCGCGTGCCCAATACAGATAATCACCTTGTCGAAGAGCTCGTTGGTGCCGTTATCAAATTCAACGATGAATTTTCCGCCGGACCTGATTGGCGTAACGCAGGTCACAGAAGCGTTAATAAGTTCGGCGTGCATTGCATTGTCTAACGCATTTTGCAACTGGTGGCCAACATACATGCCAAATAGTTTCCTTGGAGGGAAATCTGACCATGCCTGTTCATAGTTGATGGATGCCTCCCACCATAATGACTGGTTTTTTGCTCTCCATTCGACAAACTCTAGGGGGTTATTGGGGTTGATGCTCATGATTGAAGCGGGCAGATTAATAAGGTGGTTTTTATAATGTGTGCCGAAGGCTAGCCCTGTGCCTGGTTTTCGGCTGTCGACAATGACGTACTCAAGTGCCGGGTTCCGTTTTTCCAGTTCAGAATAGAGTTGGTTGAAAAGGCAAACGCCTGTTGGTCCGGCACCAATTTGTAGAACTCTCATTTCGACGCTCCTGCCAGCAATTTTACGGCTATCTTGTTTGCTTCCGTGCGATCGATTTTACCGCTCATGGTCATCGGCAAATTTCTGATGAAGTAAATATTGTCGTTGTGGACCGGGTAATCATCAAGATGGGATATATGCCGAGCTATTGATTCGTGGTTGGGTGCTTTGCAGTGAGTATTAAGTTTTATCAGTAGTATTATTTTCTTGTCTATTTCGTGCAGTGTGGCAGTGGCGACGCACTCTAATATGTCTTCATGGTCGCGCAAATGAGATTCCAATTCTGTGAGATCGATCAGTTTTCCAAGAACCTTAACCCGTGCATCGGCTCGCCCATGGAGACTGAAATTTTTGCCGTCATAAGAAGCCAGGTCACCCGTCCGATACCATCGCTCATGGCGGCCGAGAGGCAGTCGGCGCAGATATCGACCTGCTGTTCTGCTGTCATGGTGCAAGTATCCTAGGCCCACGCCAGCACCCCCTATATACAACTCACCTATCTCATGCTGATTGGCGTGCTTGCCGTCGTTTTTCAGAATGGCAATCTGAGCGCTGGGGAACGGAACGCCAATAGGGAGAGGGGCATCATCGCGAAGATTTGCCAAGTCTTCTTTGGTTGGTTCGAAGAAAGTGCTGTCAATGGTTGTTTCGGTTGTTCCGTAAGAAAATACCAGGCGGCAATCGTCACCAATAATTTTACGGATATCCTTGAACTCTCTGGCTCGCATTACATCAGATCCGGCAATCAGCAATTTGAAACTATTAAGAATGATTCCATTGTTCAATGCGTAGGTATAAAGCTCTCTGAGAATGATCGGTGTAAATTCGGCGCATTCGATTTTGTGAGTAGCTATGAAGTTGGCTAGGCTTCCAGCGACGTGCTTCTTGGCTGATGTAGGCACAAAGATGGACGCGCCTGAACACAGCCCACGAATCCAGTCACCCGCGAATACATCAAAGGAAAGGCTGGCAAATTGCAGATGCTTTTTGATGCTGTTCAACTGATAGATGTCATTCCAGCTCTTGAATGTCTCAATTAGGTTAACGTGGCCTATAGCTACTCCTTTTGGATCTCCGGTAGAACCAGAAGTGAACATGATATAGGCCAAGGGGTGATACCGTTGTGTGATGAAGGTATCGAAGGCAGGTGCAGATAGATCATTATAATGGACAAATTCGGGATCGTTGTCTTGCCGGGTGTATGGAAGATCAGGTGCTGATAGAACGAGTTCAACGTTAGCTACGATTAGGGTGCGTTGTATTTTTGTCGGGGTCATCAATGGGTCTATCGGGCAGTAAATGCAGCCCGCATGCAGGCATCCCAACAATGACGCTAGTGCACTGCTGACGTTATCTTGCATAATGGCAATGACGCTGCCTGGTTCTATGCCTTTGCTCTGGATGTAGGCAGATACCTTGTAAAGTTCGAGTTCCAATGTTTGATAGCTGACGGTTTTGTCATCCGTTACGATCGCGACACTATTGGGGGTGGTGTGGCAGAATTTTAATATGAGATCAAGAATTGAGTCGTGGTGAGTGGCGCGAAGCATAAACTAATCCTTATGTTTATGGTTTTTTTTGGGGGGGTGTAATGTGTAGGCTGGTAACTTTGAAAATCAGTAACCCGCTGCTGCACAAGGTTCCGGTTCTTATTTTTTCGGAGGAGTTTGTTGTCGTTCTTTAATGGGCGGTTGAATTACGATGGCCGCAAAGGTCTAGCCATAGCGATTGTTTGGCGGTTGAGTAGGGAGGTTTCAATCTCAAACAAGTTGAGGGGGCTTCTTGTGGAGTAGATATCATGCCGATGTCGGAATATGGGCGTTCTTATCATTTTTGCCTACCTTGGACTTGATCAGAATCTAATGAGTAACAAATATTATTTTCTACGTCAACCCGGGGCTTCTTAGGGAGGCGAGTTAGGCTGCAATAATCCGCGTCCCAGAGCTGTCGGGAAAAAGTTAAAAATTGTAATCAGTTGAGTATTAGCCTTGCGCCATGTTCCCGGATGCGTCTGTGACTCGGTAGCTTGGCCATCATTTATGCAAAATGGAGGCGTTCGATTACGAGTTAAATTTCTTGGCTTGAATTTCTGAGTGTTCAAGTTGGATTTGCCTAGTCCGGAACGCTTTACCGCGTTCTGATGCAAACCATTCGCGAAGGACCTGTAATGTTACGTTACGTGTTTTTCGAGCTCGGGAATGTGGCTTGCACCCAGTATCGCCGGGAGTAACCCGGCCCTCAGATCCCCACCACTGGGCTGCTGATACAGGCTCAAGCCAAACTCCGGCAGCACCGCCAGCAGATAATCGAAGATATCCCCCTGGATCCGTTCGTAATCAGCCCACGCGGTGGTGCGGGTGAAGCAGTAGATTTCCAGCGGAATACCCTGGGCGGTGGTCTGCATCTGGCGGACCATGCACGTCATGTCCGGCTGGATTTCCGGGTGGCTCTTCAGATAGGCCAGGGCATAGGCGCGGAAGGTCCCGATATTGGTCATTCGCCGCCGGTTGGCCGACATTGCCGCGACGTTACCCTGGGCTGCGTTCCAGGCCTTGAGTTCGGCCTGTTTGCGGCTGATGTAATCGGTCAGCAAATGCACCTGGGCCAGCTTCTGCTCTTCGTCGTCGCGAATGAAGCGCACGCCGCTGGCATCGATGAACAGGCTGCGCTTGATCCGGCGGCCACCGGACTGCTGCATGCCGCGCCAGTTCTTGAACGACTCGGACATCAGGCGCCAGGTCGGGATCGAAACGATCGTCTTGTCGAAATTCTGTACTTTCACCGTGTGCAAGGTGATGTCCACTACGTCGCCATCGGCACCGACTTGCGGCATCTCGATCCAGTCGCCGACCCGTAGCATGTCGTTGCTGGTCAGCTGCACGCTGGCAACGAATGACAACAGGGTATCCTTGTAGACCAACAGAATCACCGCTGACATGGCGCCCAGACCCGACAGTAGCAACAGCGGCGAACGGTCGATCAATGTCGCGACGATGATGATCGCGCCGAACACGTACAGGACCATTTTCGCCAGTTGCACGTAGCCTTTGATCGAGCGGGTGCGGGCATGCTCGGTGCGGGCATAGATGTCCAGCAGGGCGCTGAGCAGGGCGCTGATGGCCAGCACCAGGAACAGGATGGTGAACGCCAGCGCCACGTTGCCGAGAAATGTCAGGCTGGTCTTGCCCAGCTCAGGCACCAGGTGCAGGCCGAACTGGATCACCAGCGAGGGCGTCATCTGTGCCAGGCGGTGAAATACCTTGTTATGACGAAAATCGTTGATCCAGTGCAGCGCGGGCTGGCGGCCAAGCAATTTGGTCGTGTGGAGAATGAGGTAGCGCGCCACTCGTCCGAGGATCAGCGCAATCACCAGCAACAGCAGCAGCCCGAGGCTGGAATGCAGGAGCGGATGCTGATCGAGCGCACCCCAAAGGTCTTGGACGTTGAGCCAGAGCTGTTTGATATCCATGGGCAAAAAGGGGTCTTCTATTGGATGCGACGGAGCGATTAGAGCATTTAAGACGCGTTGGATGACGTTTGATGACAAAAGGCGCAACAAAAAAACCACTGTTTAGCGCCGTTTGTATAAAGAAACTCGGCCTTCGCGCTCGAAACCGTTACCCTATGCAGCTGTTTTTTTGTATTTCTTCGAGGTAGCACCCGTGTTTTCCCAATTCGCCCTGCACGAACGCCTGCTCAAAGCCGTGGCCGAGCTTAAATTTGTCGAGCCAACGCCTGTGCAAGCAGCGGCCATTCCGCTGGCGCTCCAAGGGCGTGACCTGCGGGTGACAGCGCAAACCGGTAGCGGCAAGACCGCCGCCTTCGTTTTGCCGATCCTCAATCGCTTGATCGGTCCGGCCAAAGTCCGCGTCAGCATCAAGACCCTGATCCTGCTGCCGACCCGCGAGCTGGCCCAGCAGACCATCAAGGAAGTCGAGCGCTTCGCCCAGTTCACGTTCATCAAGTCCGGCCTGATCACCGGCGGTGAAGACTTCAAGGTCCAGGCCGCCATGCTGCGCAAGGTGCCGGACATCCTGATCGGTACGCCGGGCCGGATGATCGAACAACTGAACGCCGGCAACCTCGACTTGAAAGAAGTCGAAGTGCTGGTGCTCGACGAAGCCGACCGCATGCTCGACATGGGCTTTGCCGAAGACGTGCAGCGCCTGGTGCAAGAGTGCACCAACCGTCAGCAGACCATGCTGTTCTCGGCCACCACCGGGGGTTCGGGCTTGCGCGAGATGGTCGCCAAGGTCTTGAACAACCCTGAGCACCTGCAGCTGAACAACGTCAGCGATCTGAACGCGACCACCCGACAGCAGATCATCACCGCCGACCACAATCAGCACAAAGAACAGATCGTGAACTGGCTGCTGGCCAACGAGACCTATCAGAAAGCCATCGTGTTCACCAACACCCGCGCCATGGCCGACCGTATCTACGGCCGCCTGGTGGCGCAGGAATACAAAGCGTTCGTGTTGCATGGCGACAAGGACCAGAAAGACCGCAAGCTGGCCATCGACCGCCTGAAGCAGGGCGGCGTGAAAATCCTCGTTGCCACCGACGTCGCCGCTCGCGGTCTGGACGTCGACGGCCTGGACCTGGTGATCAACTTCGACATGCCCCGCAGCGGCGACGAGTACGTGCACCGCATCGGTCGTACCGGCCGCGCCGGCAACGATGGCCTGGCCATCTCGCTGATCTGCCACGGCGACTGGAACCTGATGTCGAGCGTCGAGCGCTACCTCAAGCAGAGCTTCGAGCGCCGCACCATCAAGGAAGTCAAAGGCACCTACGGCGGACCGAAAAAGGTCAAGGCCTCGGGTAAAGCGGTCGGCGTGAAGAAGAAAAAGGTCGACGCCAAGGGCGACAAGAAGAAAACCGGCGCCAAGGCCCCGACCAAGCGCAAGATCGCCAACCGCCCGAAGACCGACGCCCTGTCGTTGGTCAGCAAGGACGGCATGGCGCCGCTCAAGCGCCGCAAGCCGGAAGCGCCGGCTGCCGAGTAAGGCGCCATAGCGATCCAATAAAAAAACCCGGACAGCGTCCGGGTTTTTTTATGCCTGGAAATCTGTTTGGCCTTTTAACATCAAAAGATCGCAGCCTCGTTGCACGCCTTTGATCGTGCCTTCAACCCTCGGCTTTCTTCTCAGCCGTTCCCAGCTCCTTCAATCGCTGGTCGATCAACTGGCACTTGTCGGGCAAATCCTTGCTGGCGGTGCCCAGGTCCATCTTTTGCAGCTCGTCGTTGATCTCCTTGGCTTTGGCTGGATTCTGCTCGGTGAGCTTGGTGATTTCCCTGGCCAGTTGTTCGCGCTTGGCCGTGGCTTCTTCGGGCGTGCAAGCCCAAACGGGAAGAGCGCAGGCGAAAGTGGCAACCAGGGTGAGTTTCAACAGGGTTTTCATAGGGCGAGCCTCAGTTCCGGTTAAGGCGGGTTATCCGGTTGAGGGCTCGAGCATGGAAAAGTTCAGCGACGCAAGCGCTCAATTGCAGATTGCCCCTTTCAAGCTGACCTATTAAGAGCGCCTCTGGCAGCTGGAGCTGGCTTGTCGGATCGCCGCGACTCGATCTGCGCGATCTATCCCCTATGACAGCAGCTGGATGACGCCTTCTCTTCATACCGATCATGAAGCTGCACCCATTCCATGATTTGCTCTTCATTGCGGCCCTTCGGGGTCAGGTCCAAATAGTTGTAGGCACCAACCAACAGGTCGAGACCGCGGGCGTAGGTGGAGTAGGTATGGAAGATTTCGCCACCTTCGTTGCGATAAAACACGCTCAGGCCGGGGAGTTCTTCTTCGGCGCCGTCGGATTTTTCGTAGTTGTAGGTCGCCTTGCCGGCGGCGACATCTTCGGCTCGGAACGAGACGCCGAAGTCGTAGTTGAAATCGCAGCCCTCGGACGAGACCCAATCGAATTTCCAGCCCATGCGCCGTTTGAACGCCTGGAATTCGGCGAAGGGTGCGTGGGACACCGCGACCACCGCCACGTCATGGTGGGCCAGGTGCTGGTTGGCCCCGTCGATATGGTCCGAGAGGAACGAGCAGCCAGAGCAGCCTTCGTCCCAGCCTTTGGCAAACATGAAGTGGTAAATGACCAGCTGGCTGCGATCGCCGAACAGATCGGCCAGTTTCAACTTGCCATCAGGGCCCTGAAAGCGGTAGTCCTTGTCGATTTTCACCCAGGGCAAGGCGCGGCGTTCGGCGCTGAGCTTGTCCCGTGCCCGGGTGAAGGCTTTTTCGTTGGCCAGGTGTTGTTTGCGGGCAGCGCGCCATTCTTCCTGGGAGACGACGGGATGGTTGTGAATGTTCATTGGTGTTCTCCTGCGGGATGCTGGGAGGTAACTGACATAGCTAGTCGTTCGGTCTGTGCCCAATTCGACATACCGCCGGTCGGTGCTGTTCAAAACCTGGGCTGAACGGCTGCGCACGCTTTAGGTCACAACCTATGTAGGCCATTTCACTCACGGGCGCTGGAGGTTGATCAGGATGACGACTTATAACTGGGATTTGATAGAACGCTTGCTGCACGAAGTACAAAACGGTGCCAGCAGCTTTACGCCACGGCCTTATGCCGAACAATTCGCGGCAGAGAAGGCGACCGAGGGCGAGCAGACGGAAAACCTGGATCACCTGAAAGCGGTGGCTGGCGAGTACGAAAAGTTACTGCTGGCGCGCGGCTATATCGAGCCTCGGCCCGAGGAACAGGGTGGCACTGGCTCGAACTACATATTGACGCCACGGGGCTCGAGTTTGTTGAGCCTGATCGATAGCAGCATTCCGGGCAATGACCATCCGCGGCAAGTGCTGGATGAGCAGGAAGATGCGCTGGACGAGGTGACGTTTGACGAAGTGGCGTCGAAGGCGCAGATAGCCTGAACATTACGTCGGCATCTACATGATCCCCGATGATCCCCGGCGTACCGATGGATTGTGGTCAGATGCCGCACCCTGTAGGAGGGCTTGCCGGCGAAGGCGTCTTCATGGGCGGTGTAAGCCTTGAAGTCGCATTCGCCGGCAAGCCGGCTCCTACAGGGGATTTGTGTTGGACGCTTAACTTTGTTTTGCCGCCTTCAAACATTTCAAATCATTGAAATCCTTGCGCACGCCCTCGATTTTCTTCAGCAATCGCTGCCGTTGCTCCGGCGTGCTCTCGGCCATCAGGTCCACGAACAGCGACCTTGCCTGGGCTTCGGTGTTGGCGTAGGCCTGGCGATAGGTCGGCGTCCACAACGTCTCTCGATTGACCAGAAGCGTCTCGATGCGTTGTGGGAATTGCGGACTCTGGCGCTGTGCAACCGCCGCACTGAATTGCTTTTGCCAATGGGCGCGGTTAGCGATCCACTGGGTGTTCTGATCACCCAATGCTTTCGACCAGTCGACCACTCGTTGCTTTTGGCCAGGGCTGAGCGGGCCGAGCCAGTCATTCAAGCGTTTTTCCATACGTTCGCCACGCTCCCTGATTTGCTGATCAAGCGACGGTTTCAGGTATTGCTCCTGGCGTTTGCGCTGGTCCTTGGCGAAGGCGTCATTCATTTCCGCGACTTGCTTGCCATCGAGCCCCTGCAACAACTCGATGGCTGAGGGGGTGATTTCCCTGGCAGTCTGGGCGATGGCTTGTTTGGCTTCCTGCGTGCGGGCCTGCAGCGCGGCGTCGGTCACCTGGTTGCGCTCGACCATGTCCTGCAAACGGTCCAGCCAGTCGAGGTAGCCCGGCAGTTGCGTGGTGCAGTGCCAGCTCAGGTGCTCTGCAAGGCGTTCGTTGAACCAGTCTTTCTGCCCGCCGTTCATGCTCAGGTAATCGCTGAGCGTCCACGGGATGATCATGTCGAGATTGCGATAGGCCAGGCCCACGCGGCTGCACGCGCCGAGGGCAAAACAGAGGGTGATAACGACGGTGAGACACTTCAACCAGCGCGACATGGGCAAGTCCTTGCGAAAGCGTAGGTTCTCATGTGGACGCGGGATGAGCCCGCCAGTTCAGCCAATCAATAGAAGGCATGTTGAGCCTTCAGGGTGACCAGGCCATCGCACTGGCTGTTATGCCCGGAATAGGCTGAGCAGTCGCTGCCGCTGAGACTGGAGTCGCTGTAGATCAGGTCCAGGTCGATGCCCATGAATGGACGGGAGAGCGTCACTGACCAGTCGGTGAAGCTGCCGACATAGCCACCTTCGACAGATACCGGGGCATTGAGCTGGTGCGTGGTGTATTTCATGCTGACCCCGATACCGAATGGCTGATTGCCGCTCAGGTCGGCGAATACAGTGCTGTTCTGTTTGTCCGGATCGTTGCTGAACGCCGCGCCGAAGCGGCTGCCCAGCAGGGTCAGACCACCGAAAAACTCCTGGCTGTCGAGCGTTTCCACTGTTGGGTAGCTGTAATGGATCATACCCACTTCGTATCCGAGGCTGTGATCGAAAGGCTGTTTAAAACCGACGTAGGAATCGACTTCAAGGTTGTTACCCGGACTCAAGCCCACGCTTGGTGACCATTGACCGACGTAAAATCCGCTGTCGTGGCTCAGGTCGAGACCGCCGTGGAACGAGCCGGTGCTGGAAGGTTTGACCAGGCCCTGGGCCATGCTGCGGCTGGGGGAGGTGCCCAGTTTGAGATCGAAGTCACCCAGTTCACGCTGGAAGATTTGCGCATTGGCGACCGAACAGGCCAGCAGGCTGGCGAGCAGGAAAAGAAAGGGTTTGAGCATGCGTCACTCCATGAACAGCGAGGAGCAGGAAAAAAACCTGCTGAAACGCTTGATCTAGACGTGTGCAAGGATACCGGCGAATGTCCGGCGCCGAAGGCCGTTCGTCGATTTTTGATGGATGGATGTTGGGCGGGGTGTTTCAGAAGGTTCCAGTCCAAGCGCTTCGAAGCTCAAAGCGCTTAGGGACCAGTTATCGCAGGGAGATCTTGTAGCTTACTTTTTGCCCAAGGTGATCTGCTTGGACGGGCCGAATGTCTGGCCGCTGACGCCTTTGGCAATTTGCTGGATCTCGCCGCCAGACTTGAGGAACGCAGCAATCTGATTGTTGATCGATTCGCTGGTTTCAACGGCTGGAGCTGGCTTTGCTTTGCTGTTGGATGCTTTTACACGCATGGCGGCCATTAACCTGTAGAAATTAACTTGGCCAGGCATAGTACAGGAAATACTTGACAATTGCTTGATAAATATCCTCCCGAAATACAAGTCGCAAGTCGGTGGTGTATCGCGGGTAATTATTCGGAAAATACCCCTAAGCTGCTGTTTTAACTTAAAAGTACAGAAGGAAATTAGCGGTTTTTGCCTGGCTGACGGGTGCGAACAGCGTCGGTATGGCCTGACGAGTGGCCAGGTACGCAGGATAAAAAATCAGGAAAATTAAGGCCTTCAGAGGATTTTCCGGCGCCATCGGGCTGGCCGCCGAACGCAATCCGCAAAACCGGGTAGAATGCTGCCCACGCAATGAGGGTATTGGACATGGCTTTAGTCGGGCGTTACAACAGTTTGCAAGTGGTTAAACACACTAACTTCGGTTTATATCTGGACGGCGGCGCGGAAGGGGAAATCCTTCTGCCCAATCGTTATATTCCCAAAGATATTCCCAGTGAAGATGAAGATTGGCTCAACGTTTTTATTTATCTGGACAGCGATGACAAACTCATTGCAACTACCGAAAAGCCGAAAGTGCAGGTCGGTGAATTCGCCAGTTTGAAAGTCGTTGAAGTCAACAGCATCGGGGTTTTCCTGGATTGGGGCTTGCCGAAGGATCTGTTGCTGCCGTACTCCGAAGAAAAGCGCCAGATGACCGCCGGTGAATATGTCGTGGTGCACGTATACCTCGATAAACACACCCGCCGCATCACGGCGACGGCGCGTCTGGACCGCTACCTGGACAAGACCCCGGCCAACTACACCCCGGGCCAGGAAGTTGACCTGCTGGTTGCCGAAGCCACCGATATGGGGTTCAAGGCGATCATCAACAACAAGCACTGGGGCTTGATCCACAAGAACGAAATCTTCAAGTTCATGCGCGCCGGGAAAGAAGAAAAGGGCTTTATCAAAGAAGTCCGGGCCGATGGCAAGATCAGCCTGAGCCTGCAACCGGTTGGCGAGGAAGCTGCCACCAGCCTCAACTCGAAGATCCTCGCCAGGTTGCGCGAAAACAACGGCACATTGCCGGTCAGCGACAAGAGTGATCCAACAGTGATCACCAGCATGTTTGGCGTCAGCAAGGGCAACTTCAAAAAGGCGATTGGTGCGTTGTACAAGAACGGCCAGATCGTTATTCATGCCGACCGCATCGAATTGAGCTGACCCGGTCGACCCCCCCTGTAGGAGCGAGCTTGCTCGCGATGGTCGTCAACGATGACGCGGGTTTTCTGGTTAAACGCGGCGACTTGAAGTCCATCGTCGGAACGCCGCCCGGAGCAAGCTCGCTCCTACAGGGGGAGGGCGCGTACGCTGAACGGCGCGGCACCTCCAGGTAATCGTCGGCCCCCCTCAATGACTTCCAGAAAATGACGCAACCAGGAAGCCAAAGGTCTCTGGCAGACGGCATTTTCTGGCTATCTGGTTAATAATCGGCAGCATGATTTTTCGCCCCGGCGCTTACTCAGCAAAAAACCGGGGCTTTGCTTTTACTGTCGAGTCACTGCCATGGATTGTGTTGTCGAGGTATTCCGGTGAGCGCCACCCGGCGTAGCGCCGATGGGTTTGCCCTGCAAGTGATGATGGGGCTGTGCCTGATCTGGGGTGTCCAGCAGGTGATGATCAAATGGGCGGCGCCCGATATTGCCCCGGTCATGCAAGCGGCGGGGCGATCGGGTATCTCCGCGTTGCTCGTAGGCCTTTTGCTGTGCTGGAAGGGTGGCTGGGATCAGGTCGGCAGTACCTGGCGCGGCGGTTTGCTGGCCGGTTCACTGTTCGGCCTCGAGTTCCTCTTCATTTCCGAAGGCCTGCAACTGACCACGGCCGCGCACATGTCGGTGTTCCTTTACACGGCGCCGATCTTTACCGCGTTGGGTGTCAACTGGCTGTTGCCGAGTGAACGCTTGAGACCTGTCCAGTGGCTGGGCATTTTCCTGGCTTTCATCGGGATTGCCATCGCATTTGCCGGTGGAGTGTCTTGGGACAATCTCGATCGGCGCATGCTGCTGGGCGATGCATTGGGTGTGCTGGCCGGCGCGTCCTGGGGGGCGACCACTGTGGTGGTGCGCGCTTCGCGCCTGTCGGAGGCTCCGGTAACCCTGACCCTGTTTTATCAACTGATCGTCGGTTTCGTCGGCCTGCTGCTGATCGCAATCCTCAGTGGCCAGGTTGGCCACGTCAGCCTCACCACGGTGGCGGTGGCCAGCGTGCTGTTCCAGGGATTGGTGGTGTCGTTCTTCAGTTACCTGACCTGGTTCTGGCTGCTGCGCCGTTATCTGGCGGCGAACCTGGCGGTGTTTTCCTTCATGACGCCGTTGTTTGGCGTCACGTTCGGCGTGGTGCTGCTGGGTGAAGAATTGAGTCTCAACTTCATCGTCGGCGCGGTGCTGGTGCTGTTGGGCATCACCTTTGTCAGTGCCGAGCAGTGGGTGCGCCGTCGTTTGCGCAAAGCACTGGGGCAGGACTGACCGTGCTGCAGGCCGATCCGAATGCGTGGATCAAGCGCCGACAGACGGTCTATCCGGCGGCCCCGACTCGCGGTCGTTTGATTGCTTGAACTAACGGTCAGGTATTTGGATCAATTCAGTAACAGATCATTGCCACATTTGGCGAGCATTGCGCAGGACTTCGGACTATTATCAGTGCGAAGGGGCTACAGAATTTTCAGCCGCTCGGCACTACCCTGAAGGGGGCACCATGAAAGAGAAAATCCAAAACTGGCTGCATGACCTGGGTGTCGCACTCGGTTTGATCGAACCGCCTCTGCAACCTGTGCCTATTCGTACTGACGACGAACAGCGCCGACGCCAGCCGCGTCGCCGGTAATGCGTCAAAACCCGAATGATCGCAGCCTTCGGCAGCGCCTGAAGGGCGTTGTGCAGATGCTGCGACTGCGGGTGTATCCGCAGTTGTAGGCGTTGCCGCAGGCTTGGGCCGCGCTTGGACAATGCGGGCGGTCAGTGCCGCCCGATCTTCAGCAAAAACCGGCTCAAGTCACTCACCGTCCTGGCAGTCTTGAGCATGTGATCTTCTTCGGCGGTAAACGCCGTCAAATCCAACTCATCTTCCAAATGGAAGATCAATTCTTCGATATCTTCCTTATCCAATCCCAACTGCGCCAGGCTGGTGTTGTCGTCGAAGTCATCCTGACCCTCCAGCAGGCGGCTGATGAGGCGATGCACGGCGGCACGAACGGCGGCTTTTTTCATGGTTTTCTTCGAGGGCGTTTTTGTTGTTGTCCCTGCGCTTGAGTACAGCAGGCTTCAGCCATGGGAGCGCTGCCACTCGTCAATCATCGTGCGTAAATGCTCCCCGGAAAAACTGCCGAAATGCCCGCCGTGCACGGTGCGGATCTGCAAGGCACGCAAGCGCTGCAGACTGCGGGCGTAGTCGTCGAGGTTGGAGTGATAAGCGTCCTCGATCAGCGGCCCGTCGTAGATGATGTCGCCACTGAACAGTGTCTCGGTCGCCGCTTCGTAAAGGCTGATGCCGCCCGGTGAGTGCCCGGGTGTGTGCAGCACCTGCAGCGTGCGGTTACCCAGATCCAGCACGTCGCCTTCTTCAATCATTCCCGTGGCCGGTGCGGCCTTGACCCGATATTCGACATAGCACAACGGGCAGTCGGGATGAGCCTCGAACATGTCATCACCGACGAACGCCGTGCTCAGTGTATTTTCACCATCGGGCGCCGCGAGGATCTGCGCTTCAGCCGGGTGCACCAGGCGTTCCGGGAACTCGTGATGGCCGGCGATATGGTCGAAATGGCAATGACTGGCCACGGCGACCAACGGCCGCTCGGTGATCCACGGCAATTGCTCGCGCAAGCTCACCAGTCCGGAACCGCTGTCCAGCAGCAAGTCCTTGTCGCGGCCCTGGATGTGCCAGAGATTGCAGCGATAGAAGGGGCGGATGTAAGGCTCGTGAATCAGGCGAATCCCGTCACTGAGCTGTTTCACCTCGAACCACTGATCGCGGCTGACGATCTTCATAAGCAGTTTCCTTCAGACGAAAAAAAACGAGTGTGGCAACCGACGCCACACTCGTCGAAGAAAAAGTTAAACCATTCTTTTCAGTTTAGACAGAGCTCGCCAGCGGTGCCGGACGGCGGGACAGCAAGCTGACCACGACGAAACTCACCAGGCCGACGCCAAGGCTGTAGTAGATCGGGGTGTTGGCGTCCATACCGTCCTTGATCATGAACACCAGCGCGGTGGCAAAACCCAGGCCCATGCTGGCAATGGCGCCAGCGGTGGTGGCGCGTTTCCAGAAGATCGCGCCCATCAGCGGGATCAGCATGCCGCCTACCAGCAGGTTATAAGCCAGGGTCAGGGCGCTGATCACGTCATTGACGACCAGGGCGATACCGAGCACGACCATACCGGTCAACAGGGTGAACAAGCGGCTGATGGTCACGTTCGACTGTTTGCCGCCACGCAGTTTCGGCAGCAGGTCTTCGGTCAAGGTGGTGGACGCGGCCAGCAGGCCGGCGCTGGCGGTGGACATCATGGCGGCCAGGGCTGCGGCGATCACCAAGCCACGGATGCCATCCGGCAGCGAGACTTTGACGATAGCGGCGAAGGCGTTGTTGACGTTGTCCAGATCCGGGATCAGCACGTGAGCGGCCATACCGATCAGGGCGCAGACCAGACCGTAGATGATGCAGTAGATGCCTGCCGAGGTACCGGCATACTTCGCGACTTTTTCGCTCCTGGCGGTGAATACCCGTTGCCAGATGTCCTGACCGATCAGGATGCCGAAGAAGTAGATCATGAAGTAGGTAATGATGGTGTCCCAGCCAATGCTGGTGAAGCTGAAGCTCGCCGCCGGCAATTGCGCTACCAGTTGATCCCAGCCACCCACGCGGTACAGGCAGATCGGCAGCAGCAGGAACATCAGGCCGACGGTCTGGATACCGAACTGCACGATGTCGGTCAAGGTCAGCGACCACATGCCGCCGATGCTCGAGTAGATCACGACGATACCACCACCGAGCAGCACGGAAATCCAGAACGGCAGGCCGAACAGTACTTCCAGCACGGTACCGATGGCCAGGATCGAGGTCACGCCGATCATCAGGGCGTAGGCCAGCATGATGGTGGCGCTGGCGGTACGGGCCATCGGGTTGTAGCGTTTTTCCAGCACCTGGGTGACGGTGAACACTTTCAGTTTCAGCAGCGGTTTGGCGAGGAACAGGTTAAGCGCGACGATCCCGCAACCGAGGGCCGCGCACAGCCAGAAACCGGAGATGCCATGTACGTAACCCAGACGCACGGTGCCCACGGTGGACGCGCCGCCGAGGACGGTGGCGGCCATGGTGCCCATGTACAGGCTCGGGCCGAGGTTACGACCGGCGACCAGGTAGTCTTCGTGGGTCTTGGCCTTGCGCATGCCGTAGTAGCCGAGTATCAGCATCGCGGCGGCGTAGATGAGTACGACGAATAAATCCAAAGCCATGATGGCGTGTCTCCGATTGTCTTTTTTATGGTGAGGCGAAAATCAATTTTTTGTGCAGGAGCGATGCTTGCTCGCGAAAAAAGCACCGCGGTCGGTCAGGTCGATCGCGTTATCGTTCTTCGCGGGCAAGCCTCGCTCCTACACCAACGCCGGTTTACCGAGCGAATCCGTGCCCTTGCTGCGTGAATCATTCGGGCCGAACACCGCGGCCGGTTCCGGGAACAGGCTCAACAACGCCAGGTACACCAGCGACGCCAGGCCCAGGGTCACCGGCAGGCTGATGTCGATGCCGCCGGCCAGATTCCCCAGCGGTCCGACAAACTGCCCCGGCAGGTTCACAAAGCACAAACCCACCAGTGCGCTCGGGATCCATGCCCCCAACCCACGCCAGTTCCAGCCATGGGTGAACCAGTAGCGACCGCCTTTCTCGCCGCGGGTGAACACCTGCAGGTCATCCGGGCAGTAGAAGCCGCGACGCACCAGCAGACCGATGATCATGATCACCATCCACGGGGTGGTGCAGGTAATGATCAACACGGCGAAGGTGGACACGCTCTGCACCAGGTTCGCGGCGAAGCGCCCGATGAAGATGAAGGCAATCGACATTACGCCGATCAGCAGCGTGGCCTTGACCCGCGACAGCACCCGTGGGAACACGCTGGACATGTCCAGCCCGGTGCCATAGAGCGAAGTGGTGCCGGTGGACATGCCGCCGATCACTGCAATGAGGCACACCGGCAGGAAGAACCAGCTCGGCGAGACCGCCAGCAGCCCGCCGACGTAGTTGTTGGCCGCGATGTAGTCCGGCGCCTTGATCGCCACGATGGTGGCGGTGGTCAGGCCGAACAGGAACGGGATGAAAGTGGCGATCTGCGAGATCACCACCGCCGCCATGATCCGGCGCTTGGAGGTGTCACGGGGAATGTAGCGCGACCAGTCGCCGAGGAACGCGCCGAAGGAAATCGGGTTGCTCATCGCCACCAGCGCTGCGCCGATGAAGGCCGCCCAGAAACCCGGTTGCCCCAGGCTGACGGTGCCGGCGTAGTTCACATCGAAAGGCCCGGCGAAGGCGAAGATGCCCAGCAGAAACAGCAGGCTGGCGCTCCACACTGCGATCTTGTTGACCCACAGCAGGAAGCGGAAGCCATAGATGCAAACCGTCAGCACCAGGATCGCGAACAGACCGTAGGCCAGGCCCAGGGTCAGGTCGGTTTCCGGAAGACCGATCAGGCGTTTGGCGCCACCGATCAGCGCATCTCCCGAACTCCACACCGAGAGCGAGAAGAACGCGATGGCGGTCAGCAACGACAGGAACGACCCGACGATCCGCCCGTGCACGCCGAAATGCGCACCGGAAGACACAGCGTTATTGGTGCCATTGAGCGGGCCGAACAGGCCCATGGGCGCGAGGATCAGCGAACCCAGCAGCACGCCGAGCACAATCGCCAGGACGCCGGCCTGGAATGACAGGCCGAACAGCACCGGGAAGCTGCCGAGCACGGCGGTGGCAAAGGTGTTGGAACCGCCGAAGATCATCCGGAACAAGTCCGTCGGGCCCGCGGTGCGTTCGTTGTCCGGGATCTGTTCGACCCCGTGGGTTTCAATTTGCGTAAGGCTTTGGTCGTTGTTGTTGTTATTCATGATCTGCTCCGATCATAAAGGCGCGCTCATCGTGCGTGAGCGTCACCTGTTTGGCTAAGGGGGTGGCAGCCCTTCCGGCATCGCGGACAAATGTTCGTGGCAGGCCAGCCATGGGCCTTGTTGTTGTCGGCGAAACACAATCGTCTCGCGCTCCTGGCTGAAGTGTTGCTCCCCTTGCATGCGCAGCTCGGTGGCCACGTCATGGATGAAGATCGCCACGTCACCCTGCAGGCTGACGAAGGCGTTGCTCGACGTGCATGAAAGCACCTCGAAGCCATCCTCGGTCCGCCAGCTGTCCCACAACGCCTGATAGGCATCGCGTGACAGCAGCGGCTGCTCGAGGGTGTAGAACACGAAGCTGGCATCAACGCTGAATGCGCCGAAGTAGGCTTCGCGATCGTTACGGGCAAAGGCGGCCACCAGATCGGCAGCGGCCTTGAGTACCTGGTCGCGTTCGTTCATGACCGATCCTCAGCGATGGGTCACGCCCGGCAGTACGCAGAGCATTTCGTACAGCAGGTTGGCGGCCAGCAGCGAGGTGTTGCCGGTGGTGTCGTACGCGGGCGAGACTTCTACCAGATCGCAGCCGATCAGGTCGAGGCCTTGGCAGCCGCGCACGATTTCAATCGCCTGAATGGTCGTCAGGCCACCGATTTCCGGGGTGCCGGTACCGGGCGCCCAGGCCGGGTCGATGCCGTCGATGTCGAAACTCAGGTACACCGGACCGCCACCGACTTTCTCGCGAACTTCGGCCATCAGCGGGGCCAGGGATTTGTGCCAGCACTCTTCGGCCTGTACCACACGGAAGCCTTGTTTGCGGCTCCAGTTGAAGTCTTCGGAGGTGTAGCCCTGGGCGCGCAGACCGATCTGCACCACGCGATCGCAGTCGATCAGGCCTTCTTCGGCGGCACGACGGAAGGTGGTGCCATGGGCGATTTTCTCGCCGAACATGTGATCGTTGACATCGGCGTGGGCATCGATGTGCACCAGGCCGACCTTGCCGTGCTTCTTGTGAATGGCACGCAGGATCGGCAGGGTGATGGTGTGGTCGCCGCCCAGGGTCAGCGGGATCACATTGTGTTCGAGAATATTGTCGTAGGACTCTTCGATGATCCGTACGGCGTCCAGCAGGTTAAAGGTGTTGATCGCCACGTCACCGATGTCGGCCACCGACAGCGAGTCGAACGGGGCAGCGCCGGTGGCCATGTTGTACGGGCGGATCATCACTGATTCGGCGCGGATTTCACGAGGCCCGAAACGGGTGCCGGGACGCAGGGAGGTGCCGATGTCCAGTGGGACGCCAACGAAGGCAGCATCCAGACCGGCAGCGGTTGGCACATGGGGGAGTCGCATCATGGTGGCGATGCCGCCGAAGCGCGGCATTTCGTTGCCGCCCAGTGGTTGGTGAAGAATCTTGTCCACGGGTAAGGCCTCATCGTCGTTGTTTTATTTATGTCGGTTGCTCCGCTCGGGGAGAGGCGGGCACCGCTGTGGGCCGATTCTGCGAAATGTAGTGGCCGGGAAGAATCGCTACGGGCAAATACTTAGTTCAGATTTTTCTAAACTAATGGCGACTGCGGAGATAGACTTCTCTCATATCCTGCGATGGGTCGATTTGTGCAATACCTGTGGGAGCGAGCTTGCTCGCGATGAGGGAGTGACAGTCAACATCAACATTGATTGACCCACCGCTATCGTCGGAACGCCGCCCGGAGCAAGCTTGCTCCCACAAGGTTTTGCATTGATACGAGCACTGCGCGTCACCCCGAGATCGGAGCCCCCCATGGCCAACGCTTTACCCGACCTGAAACTGTTGCGCATCTTCGTCAGCGTGGTCCGCCATCAGGGGTTCGCCAACGCCCAGCAGGAGCTCAACCTCTCGACCTCGGCCATCAGCACTTACATGAGCCAGCTCGAGGCCGCCCTCGGCCTGGTGCTGTGCCATCGCGGTCGCGGCGGCTTCAGCCTGACCAGCAAGGGTGAGCTGTTCCATCAGGAAACCTTGCGTCTGCTCGGCGAGCTTGAAGGTTTCGAGCAGTACGCCGCCGCCCTCAAGGGCGAACTGCGCGGTACATTGAACCTTGGGGTGATCGATTCCACCGTCAGCGACAAGGCCTTGCCGTTCGCCGAAGCCATCGGCGCCTACACCCAGGAGCACCCGGCCGTGCATTTGCACTTGTCGGTCATGAGCCCGTACGAACTGCAGCTCGGCGTGCAGGACAATCGCCTCGACCTGGCCATTGGCGCGTTCTCCACGCGCATGAGCGGGCTGGTCTACATGCCGCTGTACCGTGAGCAGCACTGGTTGTATTGCAGCAGTCGGCATCCGCTGTTCACCGAGCGACGTATTCCCGAGCAGGTCATCACCCAGCAGCGCATGGTCGGCCGAGGTTACTGGAGCCAGGCGGAACTGGCGCGCCACGGCTTCAAGCACAGCGCGGCGACCGTGGAGAGTATGGAAGCCCAGTTGATTCTGGTGCTCTCCGGCGCCTACATCGGTTATCTGCCGGAACACTACGCCCAGGCCTGGGCCGACAAGGGCGACTTGCGGGTGCTGCTGCCGGCGACCTTCGGTTATCAGGCGCCGTTTTCCATGATCGTGCGCCGTGGCCGCAGTCGCGAGCCGCTGATCCAGACCTTTCGCGACTTGCTTAAAGCACAACTGAATCAGGCTTGAGAAAATGTCCAGAATCCAATGCCCGCGCTGCCTGCGGCCACACAGTCACTGCCTGTGCCCGCTGATCCCGAGCATCGATAGCCGCACCCGCGTGTTGCTGTTGCAGCATCCCAGCGAGGTGAACCATGCGTTGAACACTGCGCGCCTGGCCGCGTTGGGCTTGAACAATGCCGAGTTGATCGTGGGCGAAGTGTTCGAGGATTTGCCGGCGTTGTTGAATCAATCGGGCTACCGGGCGCGGCTGTTGTTTCCTGCCGATGATGCGCAGCCGTTGCAGGCATACACCGAAACCGAGGAGCCGCTGTTGTTGGTGGTTCCGGACGGCACCTGGCGCAAGGCCCGCAAGATGTTGCACCTCAATCCATTGTTGGCGGGGTTGCCCAGAGTGACCCTGGCGGAGGGTGGCGTGTCCCGGTATCGGCTGCGCAAGGCGCCGGGGCCGGGAGCGTTGTCGACGGTGGAGGCGATCGTGCAGGCGTTGCAGATCCTGGAAGCGCCCGTCAGTTTTGAGCCGTTGTTAAAGCCGTTCGAAGCGTTGATCGAAGGGCAGATTGCGGCGATGGGGGAGGAGACCTTTCAGCGTAATCATGGGCCGAGATAATCATCGCCTGTGCGGGCCCCATCGCGCTATCTCAGTTCAGGCAGGCGAGCTTCGTTTTTCACTTCGGCCTGGGCGATCGCATCGGCGGGCAGCACCACACGCTGTTTGCTCAGCAACTGGCCCATGTTCGCCAGCACGCGGTACATCGAGTACTCCTCGACGTAGCGCACTTCGGTGTAGCGACGGTTGGCGTTGTACAGCTCGTTTTCACTGTCGAGTACATCGAGCAAGGTCCGTTGGCCAAGGCCGAACTGGTCCTGATAGGCAGCCCGAACCCGGGTGGTGGTCTCGGCGTATTCGCGGGCGGTCGGGGTTTGTTTCTTCGCATTGACCATGGCGTTCCACGCCAGGTGGATGTTCTCGTTGAGCTGGCGCAGGGCGTTGTTGCGGATATCCATCGCCTGATTGATCCGGTGCGCGTTGCCGGCCAGGCGGGCCTTGTCGCTGCCGCCGCGGAACAGGTTGTAGTTCATCACGATCCCGACGCGCCATTCGTTGTCGTGACCTTCCTCGCCTTGCACGTTGTTGTTCGCGCCCACCGCGGCTTCGGCATCGAAGCGCGGGTAAAACGGCGCCTTGGAGACTTCGTACTGGCTTTCGGCCGATTGCACATCGGCCTGGGCCGATTTCAGGTACGGGTTGTTATCCACCATGCTCTGCTGGGCGTCCGACAGGCTGGGGGGCAATTCGCCGCGGATCGACGGCAGCGTTTCCAGTTCATCGGGCATGCGGCCCACGACGGCGAAGAAGTTCGATTCGGCATCGGCCAGATCGACCTCGGCGGTGTCGAGGTTGTTCTCCGCCAGAGCCCGACGGGCGGTGGACTGATCGGCGTCGGCGTTGCTGCCGATACCGCGCTGGGTGCGCAGGCCGATCTGGTCGTTGACCCGCAGGTGCGCTTGCAGGTTGTTCTTGGCCAGGGTCACCAGTTCACGGCGCTTGAGCACTTCGAGGTAGACCTCGATGGTGCGCAGGGCCAGGTCCTGAGCGGTGCCCTGGGCATAATAGGCCCGGGCGTTGACCACGCCTTTGGTGCGCTCGACTTCATTGGCGGTATTGAAACCGTCGAAGAGCATCTGGCGCAGACGCAGTTCCGACTGGGTATAGGTGAGGATTTCCTTGTGATGATTGCCGAACGCCCTGGTGTTGGTGTTATCGCTGTACCCGCGCCCGTAGGCGGCATTCAGGTCAACCGATGGATAAAAGCCCCCTCTGGCGACTTTCACGTCTTCATCGGCCGAAAGGCGACTGTCCACCCGGGATGCCAGCTCCGGGTGAGTCGCAATGGTGCTCTGGATCGCTTCGGTCAATGACATCGCCTGCACCTGACCCGTACAGGCCAAGGCCAGAAGAATAGCGCTGCAAAGAGGGGTCAAAACGCGCATTTGCATATCCCTGAAGTCCTGGATGGCGCTGGTAAGTCGCCAAATACTTGACGACTTTTATCGTCCAAGCCGTCTTATGCTTGCATCAAAAAAGCTAAGAACATTCCAGAGCCGACCTAAGAAAGATTTCTCATAAAACCTATGCCAAAAAAAACTTATGCGGTTTGCAAAATCCAGCACATTGTTTGTTACGAAAACCCTTGATTCAGGAGCGTTAGGGCGCTTCTCAGGGCTAGAAGAATGTTCAATCCATTTATCGACATAGGGCGGGAAAGTGCTGGAAGGGGAGGGAGGCGTGACGGTTTCAGGGTGACGGTTTTTTGTCACTCTGGTGCTTCAACACCGTTACGCATTACTCGCAGGCAGGCTGTTGCGCAAGTGGACTCCGATGCCGTTGATTGCATCGGGTTAATCCCGTCCGCACAGGTTGCCTGCGAGTGACGCGCTTGGTTTCGCCACGATGGGCGGACGCCACTTACCGGATCCACCTCACCGGACTCACTGTGTGTGAACACCTCAGATCAACTGTGGGAGCGAGCCTGCTCGCGAAGAACGATGACTCGGTTCAATTGATGAATCACATCGGCTCCGGCGGCCCGATCAACCGTCCCATCACGCCAAACACCCCTAACTCCCTGATCACCTCCAGCTCGCCCTTGCTCTCGACCATTTCCGCAATCAGCGGCAAATCGATACTGTTCGTCGCCCGAAAAATCGCCTCGATGAACAGCCGCTTGTCTTGCTGTTCATCGATACCCCGAATGTAGACCCCGTCGATCTTCAGGTAAGCCAGCCCCAGTTGCGTGAGGTTGCCGATCTGGCTGAAGTTGCCGCCAAAATGCTGCAAGCCGATGCGGTAGCCGGTGTTGAGCAAACCATGGCTCAGACGCTGCAATTGCTCTGGAGGAGGCAGTTGGCGTTCGTCGATTTCCAGGGTCAGCAGTGGGGCCAGTTCAGGCAGCGATTCGAGCATGTCGAGGATTTTGTGCAGTTGCGCCGGATCGCGCAGGGTGCTGCCGGACAGGCTCAACGCCAGGGGCCAGCGGTTGATCAAGAGATAGTCGAGGGTGGCTTCGAGCATGACCAGGTCGAATCGTGCCGACCAGCCGAAACGTTCGATCCATGGCAGGAATTGTCCGGCGGCAATCGCCGTGCCGTGTGGGTCGAGCAGGCGCGCCAGGACTTTGTGATGCAACACCTGGCTGGTGTCGGCGCATTCTACGACGGGTTGAAAGTACAGCTTCAACTTGCCTTCGATCAGGGCCTCGTCGATCCAGGTTCGCCAGTCGTGTTGGGACGCGGCCGGCGCGCTATCGCTGAGGCTCGCGAGTATCCATGGCCGCTCGGGATGGAGCTGTGCCTGCGCCAGCGCCTGGTCCAGGCGCAAAAGCACATCACTGGCCGATTCGCCGGGCTTGAAGGCGACCATTCCCAGATGCGCCACGGGCATGCAATCGCTGGCGCCGGTCAGTCGCAGGTTTTCCAGAGTGGCGCTGATTTCGGCCACCAGGCGTGCGGCATCCTGGCGGTCCATACCCGGTGTCAGGAGGCTGAATTCGCCACCGCGATTACGCGCCGCGAGCCAGGTACGACGCTCCGGGACTTGAGTCAGACGCGTCAGCAATTCACCGACGGCGCTGATCAAGGCATTAGTGCGCTGGCCACCGAAGCGCTGGTTGAGGCCGACCAGATCGTTGATCCGCAGCATCAGCAAATGGCCGTCACTGCTCTGCTCGCCAACCAGCAAGTGGTCGGCCAGCCGTTCATCCAGCAAGCGCCGGTTGGCCAGGCCGGTCAGGCTGTCCTGATAGGACTGCACCCGCAGTTTTTCACTGCGGGTGGCCTCTTCGGTGAACAGCGCCTTGAGTTTCTCGACCATCTGGTTCATGGCCAGCACGACGCGTTTCAGTTCCGGTGTGCGCGGCAGTTTTGGCAGGCTGAGGAACTCGCGTTTACTGATGGCCTCGGCCTGTCTGACCATGGCCTCGAGCGGACGAAATTGCCGGCGCAACAACCAGCCACCGAATACCGCGCTGAGCAATCCGCACAACAACAACCAGATCAGGCTGCCCAGCGTGCTGTCCCAGAGTCTGGTCAGGGCGAACTTCGGATTGCTCAGCACTTCGACGCGCGCGGCCTGTTCCCAGCCGCGCATGATCAGTGCGTCGCCCCCCTGTGGCTGCAGGTTGACCAGACTGACAAACCAGGCGGGAACATCCTCGACCAATGCCGCAGCGCTGCGTTCAACCAGCACCTGTTCATTCTCGATATCGATGATCCGGATGCTGCTGAAATAACCGCTGTCGAAAATCGAACTGACCATCAACTGGATCATCGCCGGGTCGTTGATTTGCGCGGTCAGCGATAACCCCAGCGCCGTGGCGGTGTCCTGGGCGTGGGAGCGCAACTGACCAAGTATCTGTTCCCGGGAGCTTTCCAGGCCGACAAAAAAACTGCCGCTGAACGCCACCAGCAGGAACAGGCAAATGGCGAGAAACAATTGTTTGCGCAGTGACATGAACACGCTCCTTGCTGTGGCGACTAGCCGCTGCCCATGGCGAACCCTTCGGCTTGCATCTTTTTCAGCACATCTTGCCAGCGCGACAGGCTTTTCGGGTCGCGGCCGGGTTTGCCGCCGCTGGCTCCGGCAAGTACAGGCCTTCGGCATTGAAAGCGTACACCGGCAACAGGTCCTGGCGTTGGGAGGCGGGGCGGATTTCGCCAATCAGGTTGTCCAGGACCAGTGGATCGGCCGTGGGGCTGCTGTAGAAGGTCAGCACCATGTGCGCTTGATTCCGGCTCAAGGCTTTGACATAGGTTATACGCAGTTTTTCGCTGGGAATGCCCAAGTGACGCAGGCTGAAATACTTCGCCAGGGCATAGTCCTCGCAGTCGGCGGCACCCTTGATCAGGGATTCGACGGGCGAGGCCCAGTAATCGGCCTGGTGCCAGATGCGCGTATCGTTCTGAAAGGTCAGTTGCTGGTTGAAGAAGTGATTGACTGCGTTCAGTTGCTCGCGCACGGGTGCGTCGAGTTCGCTGTGCAGCATCTGGCTCCAGGCCTCGATCCGCCCCTGAGCCGGGCCGAGTGGCCCGTAGCGTTTTTCGGCGGTTTGCAGGATCAGCGCAAAATCGCGATCGGCCCGGATGCTGCCCGGTCCGGCCAACAGAAAACTGCCCAGCAGCAGCCATCCGCCGAGCCGAAGCCGGAACCTTGACCATCCTGGACTACGCCGGCGACGAGGCATGTCGGGCTGCTCGGGTGCAGATGGGAGAAGTCTAGGTGGTGTTTTCGGTGGAGGAGGGTAGATCGTTTGACTACGAGTTAGTTGGGGGATGGAAAGCACCTGCCTGGCTATGTGAAATGACGAGAGGTCGCGCCGAGCGTGGATGAAATTGGATCGATCAAAATGTTGGACAGCGATGGTAACAAGCAGGGTCGGTTATATCGAATAGCTACCAGCAAGGATCCTGGCGTAAGCCGCTCCCTTGAACATCCCTGCTGGTAGTACAACTGTATCAATCGAGGGGCGGTTCCCTCTGTACCTGTAAGACTCTTATCTTTTTATTGCGTGGCGCCTTCGGTCGCTATTTCGAAAACCAGAGGTTCTGCGGAGTAAGTGCTGGAAAGATCATAAGCGCTGACACTCACGAGGTATCGAGTGGCTGCTCTCAGTCCTAAAGCGTTCACTTGCAGCGCAGGGAAATCATAAGTCGTTGTGCCTCCCCCACCGATCATTGTAATAGTGGTTTTGTAGCTGAGCATCCTGACACCTGCGTCGACAGGCCTGTTCCAGGCAAAATCTACGCGGTTGCGTCCTACGTTCAGGACGCGGGGATTTGTCGGCGGGCCAAAAAGGCTTGTCTCGATCGCTAAAGGATCGCTGAGTGCAGAGCGGTTGCCTGCGGAATCGAGTGCCCGCACGGAAAATTTGTAGTTTGTCGCCGCGGTTAGATCAGTCGCAAGATAGCCAGGAGCATTTGATTCTGTTCGACCTATAACGACCTCATCCCTCAATATTTCGTAATGATTTATTCCTACATCATCAGTTGATCTATTCCATAGAAGCAAAGCAGTCTTGCTGGAAACGTTAGTGGCATTTAACGCTGACGGTTTGTCAGGTGGGGTTGTGTCAGATAATGTGCTAAAGATAAGCGTTGCTGGCTCTGATTCATTATTATCAGCGTCCAATGCAACAACTCTTAACGTGTAGGATTTACCTACGGTCAAGTCGGCTAAAGCGTACGTAGTATCAGTTACGGTGTCGAGAAGCGAAGCTTCGAGGTAGACTTTGTATCCTGTCACTGCAACGTTATCGGTCGACACATTCCAGTTAAATGTCGCATTTTTTAGTCCGACATTCCGTGCTTGAAGATTTCCGGGTTTTGTCGGGGGAGTTACGTCACGTGTTTGGAAATTCAGTATTGCTGGAGTGGATTGGTATCCCGCAGCATCGAGCGCTTTGATTTCGACCGTGTATGAGGTGGTTTCACTCAGATCTGTAAGAATCTGACGGGCACTGGTGATGTTTGCTGGAGGTTCGTTATTAGTGGAGAACGTATAGCCCGTCACTGCCGCATTGTCAGTGGACGCGGGCCAACTGATTGTTGCAGATGTGCCGGTGACATCGCTGGCAACGGGTGCGCCGGGCTGGGTGGGGGCAGTTTCGTCCAGGGTACGGAAACTAAAATAGGCTGGTTCAGAATGGTTTCCAGCAGCATCTTGCGCTGTGACCACGCCATTGAACAAGGTGAAATCATTCAAGCCGGTAAAAATATGACGGGTACCACTGGCAGTGACTGGAAGCGCGTTATTGATAGAGACCATATAGCCTGTAACTGATGTATTGTCGGTGGAAGCAGCCCATTCCACTGTTGCCGAAGAGCCACTCAGGTTCACAGGGCTTGGATTGACTGCCGGCGAAGATGGTGGAGTTGTGTCAGGCTTGAAAGCTACTCGAATGGAAGAAATTTTTCCATCAAGCTGTTGTGTGCCACCGCTACGGGAAACTTTGATATCCGCGTCTTCATAATGGTTTTCATAAGTACCAATGGTTTTTGGCCAAGTAATATTTCTCTTGACTTCAATCGTTGAGCAACCCTGATCGCAATTGCTGGATCCCCAATTGCCATAGACAGTAATCATTGTTCCCGCTCGGGCTGTGCTGAGGGTGGCAGATCGTGTTTCATCGTTATCACAGTCGCCGCCAAAATCGAACGTGGTGGCGTGGGTCAGCCCTACCGAGCACACGATATTCTGGCTGCCATTATTACCTTCGTGCAAAACAATGGCTGCTTCAGAAAATTCGGCTGGATGTGTTTCTATATGAATGCGCGATATTTTTCCGTCCAGGCCATTGTTATTGAAGTGGCGAACAGAGTAATCATCTGTGTTCTGTGTCCGTTCGAAGCTATTCACTACGATTCTTTCATTCAAGCCAATGTCACGTTTGACATCAATGATTGAATAGTCATCTTGTCGATTGCCTTCAGGGCTGTCATAGACGGTTAATCGAGAGCCACTGGCAATACCGCGAAGCACCAGCGAACGGGCCTCGTCGTTTTCACAGCCATGTGATGCCAGCTTTATGTTGTAATCCTGGCCGGCCGGGAGTACGCAGACAGTGTCTTGGTCGGTGTTTGCATTATTATCTTCGTAAAAATAGTATCCGCCATTATTGAGCGCCGCCGCATAAGGAATAGCATCCCCTACGTTGGAATAGTCGATAGCAATAAAATTAGGTACAAGTCGCTCGCCGGCAGTCGCCCTGCAGTAGCGTTCGACGCGGCGCTCCAGGTAAGTCAGGTTATTATCAATGTTGCCGGCGTCCGCTTCGGATTTCATCCATGCATGGATCTGGTTCATGACAAATAGCCGCTCCTTTCCGGCCATGGAGCCGGTTGCTTGCGATCGTTTCAGCGGAACGCCTGGATATGGCCTTTCCGGTATCGCCGGGATAGGGCAGCCTTCCGGTTCATTCGGGCCTGTACAAGGTTTTTCTGGTTCGGCGGGAACAACACCGGGTTTCCATCGCGTTTCGCATACCCAGTTGTGATCCAAGGCATTCGCACCGAGGTCATATGTATTCTGAATCTGAATATTTGCGTCGTTCAAAACCTCAAAGGTGGAACCGTTTATTGTGTATGCACCGTTCAAGTATCCAGCGGAAGTTATTATGATTCTTCGTCCGCTGGAAATGATTTCCCGCAGGGTAGGCCAACTATCCTTTTGTGAGAAAGCGGTTGGCTGAAATATCATGTTTTCAATGCCGGGAATCGCTTTCAGTTCGTTCACAAAGGCTTCCTTGTCAACGTACGCCTCCAGAATCAGAGTGACGACCTCATTGGGATGGCTTTTCAAGAAAGGAATAAATGTATTGTTCATCGCATCCGCAAATCTCGTCGTACCTTCGTGCGGGCAATAATGGTCAGCTCCTCCACTGCCGTGACACATGCCCACATAGGTTAAGAGTGGCGGTTTGTAAATGCGGTAAAGATCCAGCATAAATGCTCGTACTCCACGATCGAGCTGGCTCTGCATATTGTCCAGGTAAGCGTTGTGCGCAGTGACCCATGTATACTCATTGAATGGTTTGTCGTAGTTGGTAACGCCGGCCATTACGCCGAGTGTCGATTCAATTGCATTGGATTCGGTGTCTGGCCCGCTTTGGGTACTTTCAGGTGACGCGGCATTACTTGAAAGGGGAAGAAAAAACAGGCAGAAAAATAATGTATGGAGTGTTTGCGCCCGCCCAGATGGAGAACGATCGAGTGATTGGCTATGTGTTGTAATCGCCTTGAATTTAACAGTGAGTGTTAACCAGATACCCCGGAATCGGGTGAGGTTTTTCCGGCTTCTCTCGGAAGAACGGTACATGTCAATGCTCCTTTGGCCGGAAATTTTTTTAGTTCAGAGGCCATCGGAGGGATTCAACGCTTATCATAATGTGTTTGCCTACTGTCATAAATGACAGGTACGACGGGCGGCATCTTCAGTTGATGTATAGAATATTCTCGGCGTGTTTGACGTTATCTACCCCCCCCCATTCCCGACACGAGATAAGCCCGTGCCAAAGGCGATGGGGGTCGACTGCGAGCACTGGAATGTTTCAGGGTTTGTGCAAGGTTTTCTGCCGGAGGATATAAACGGTCACCAGCACCGCACTGGTCAGCATGAACGCGCGAGCCCAAGGCAGGGGCACCAGGTAGCAGGAGAGCAGGATGCTCGCCCACATCAATCCGATGGCATAGACCTTGCCCTTGAGCGGGATGCCATTGCCGTCGAGGTAGTTGCGAATCCAGGGCCCAAGCCGCGGGTGCTCCACCAGCCAATGGTAAAAACGCGGGGAACTGCGGGCGAAGCAGGCTGCCGCCAGCAGCAGGAAGGGCGTGGTGGGTAACACCGGCAGGAAAATTCCGATCACCCCCAGCGCCACGCTCAGCCAGCCGATGGCCAGCAGTACGTAGCGCAACATCAGGGAGCGGTTGCCTATGGGGTTGTCCATAGGCAAAACCTTAGTGGTGACGAGGCTTGAGGATCGCCGGTTTTTCGTCTGGCGCCTGGCACAGCAGGTACAGCGCGGTCAGGGCTTCCGGGATCTGCACGATCATGTCGTCCATCAGGTTGGCGTCTTTGGCGATGTCTTCGAACTCAGGCTGTTCGTCGAACAGACCCGAACCGACCATGATCGGCAGCAGCATTTCGCTGACTTCGTCTTCGGCGGTTTCGAACCAGGCCGCTTCGCGCAGGAACACGCCTTCCATGAAACCGATGCACCAGCCGCGCAGGTCGGAATCATCCGGCTCTTCGCCCAGGTCCAGGTCGCAGGGCAGCTCGAACTCTTCATCGGACGCCAGTTGGCGAGCGATATGAGCCTTGAGGGCCAGCAGGGTGGATTCGATCGCTTCACGCTCGGTGTCGTCGGCGTAATGCGGCTCTTCGGCGAAGAGCGCGTCGATCCATTCACGGTCCGGAACGCTTTCGGAGCAAATCGACAGCGCGGTGAGGTAGCCGTGGGCGGCCACGTAGTCCAGCGCCTCGTCATGCAGTTCGTCGGCGTCGAGGAAGACTTGCAAACGGGTTAGTTGCTCAGCGAAGGACATTAAAGGGCTACCTTGGGGAATTAAACAGATGCGGGAATTCTAGGCCTTCTTGAGCGCTTGGGCCAGCCGCGCGGCATATTTGAAGCCTCAGAACACCGCATTCCCTGTGGGAGCGAGCTTGCTCGCGATGGCGGCGTTACATTCAACATCAATATTGACTGGCCCACCGCTATCGTCGGAACGCCGCCCGGAGCAGGCTCGCTCCCACAGGTTTTGCATGGCATTGGCATTCGTATGTCTTCTCAGCGGTGCCCTTCGCCGGACTGTGCTCGGGTATACTCGCGCGTTTTGTGATGCCCTGCTGGCGCCACGGCTGAGATGTGAAGCGTCATGCAATGTGCACTTACTATTCGTCAGTGCAGCCTGCGTGGTTCTGAACCAGTCTTGCAGGGATGTTTTTGGTGATTTCTGGAGTTTTTATGCTCGAACAGGCTCAACGCGTCCTCAAGGACATCTTCGGCTACGACAGTTTCCGTGGCCGCCAGGGTGCAATCATTGAGCGCGTGGCCAGCGGCGGCGACGCCCTGGTGCTGATGCCTACCGGTGGCGGCAAGTCCCTGTGCTTCCAGGTGCCGGCACTGCTGCGCGAAGGTCTGGCGGTGGTGGTCTCGCCGCTGATCGCGCTGATGGACGATCAGGTCGCGACCCTCGAAGAACTGGGTGTTGCCGCGGCGGCACTGAATTCCACGCTGAGCGCCGAGCAGCAACGGGACCTGGCCGCCCGGATCAAGCGCGGTGAAGTGAAGATGCTGTATCTCGCGCCCGAGCGCCTGGTTCAGCCGCGCATGCTGGCGTTCCTGCAAAGCCTTGAAATCGCCCTGTTCGCCATTGATGAAGCGCATTGCGTCTCCCAATGGGGCCACGACTTCCGCCGTGAATACCTGCAACTGGGCCAGCTGGCGGAGCTGTTTCCCCATGTACCGCGCATTGCCCTGACCGCTACCGCCGACAAGCGCACCCGGGAAGAAATCGTCGATCGCCTGCATCTGCAGGACGCCGAGCGTTTCCTCTCGAGCTTCGATCGCCCGAACATTTTCTACCGCATCGTGCCCAAGGAGCAGCCGCGCAAGCAATTGCTGGCGTTCCTGGCCGAACGGCGCAGCGATGCGGGCATCGTCTATTGCCTGTCGCGCAAGAAAGTCGATGAGGTTGCGGTGTTTCTCAGCGAACAAGGGTTCCCGGCGCTGCCCTATCACGCCGGCCTGGCCAACGAGACCCGGGCCCACCACCAGAAACGCTTCCTCAACGAGGAAGGCCTGATCATGGTCGCCACCGTGGCATTCGGCATGGGCATCGATAAACCCAACGTGCGCTTCGTCGCTCACCTCGATTTGCCCAAATCCCTTGAAGCTTATTACCAGGAAACCGGTCGCGGCGGCCGTGACGGCCTGCCAGCGGATGCCTGGATGGCCTACGGCCTGCAAGACGTGGTGATGCTCAAGCAGATGTTGCAGAACTCCGAGGGCGACGAACGCCACAAGCGTCTGGAGCAGCACAAGCTCGACGCCATGCTCTCGCTCTGCGAAGAAACCCGTTGCCGCCGCCAGACGCTGCTGGCTTATTTCGACGAAGACATGCCCGAACCCTGCGGCCATTGCGACAACTGCGTCGACGGCGTGCAGACCTGGGACGCCACCGAGCCGGCCCGCCAGGCGCTCTCGGCGATCTACCGCACCGGCCAGCGTTATGGCGTCGGGCATCTGGTGGACGTACTGCTGGGCAAGGACAACGAAAAGATCCGCAGCATCGGTCATCAGCACCTGTCGGTCTACGGTGTCGGCAAGGCAATGGCCGAAGGCGAGTGGCGCTCCCTGTTCCGTCAGCTGGTTGCCCGCGGCCTGGCCGATATCGACCTCGAAGGGTACGGCGGCTTGCGCCTCAGTGACAGTTGCCGGCCATTGCTCAAGGGCGAAGTGGCCCTGGAACTGCGCCGCGACCTCAAGCCGCAAACCACAGCCAAAAGCAGCAAGAGCCAGGCGAGCCAGCTGGTTCGCGGCGAAGAGCGCGAACAGTGGGAAGCCTTGCGCGCCCTGCGTCGCAAACTCGCCGAAGAGCATGGTGTGCCGCCGTACGTCATCTTCCCCGACTCGACGCTGCTGGAGATGCTGCGCAGCCAGCCGACCTCGCTGGCGGAAATGGCCACGGTAAGCGGCGTCGGTGCACGCAAACTGGAACGTTATGGCCAGGCCTTCCTCGAAGTGCTTGGCGGTCGGGCCGAGGCGCCGACCGTGGTGGCCGACGTACGCCATGAGCTGATCACCCTGGCGCGGGCCGGCATGACGCCGCTGCAGATCGCCGGTCAACTGCAATGCTCGGAAAAGAACGTCTACGCCATGCTCGCCGAAGCGATCGGCAAGCAGCAGTTGTCGCTGGAGCAGGCGCTGGATCTGCCCGAAGACCTGATGGGCGAAGTCCAGGACGCGTTCCTTGACGGCGAGGGTGAATTGCCACCCGTATCGGAGATTGCCGCGCTGTTCGCCGGGCGAGTGCCGGAAGGTGTTTTGTACTGTGTTCGTGCCGCTCTGCAGTCGGAATTTGAAATCTGAATGATCTGGTACACAGATGTAACGATTCAGTACATGGCGACCCTTGCCTATAGCCAAGGGGCATGCTTAGCTGACTAATAATTAGTATTTCTCTATTTCAGCTGATCATGAGTGTTTTATGCCGTTTACCGATCAACACCGCTTTGGCATGCAACTGGCCCAGATGTCGCGGGGCTGGCGTGCCGAACTGGACCGCCGCCTGGCTGGCCTCGGATTGTCCCAGGCACGCTGGCTGGTGCTACTGCACCTGGCGCGTTTCGACGATGCACCTACCCAGCGCGAACTGGCACAAAGCGTCGGCGTAGAAGGGCCGACCCTGGCCCGGTTGCTCGACAGCCTGGAAAGCCAGGGGCTGGTGCAACGTCAATCGGTACTGGAAGACCGTCGGGCGAAAAAAATCGTTCTTTGTGCCCCGGCTCGTCCCCTGATCGAACAAATTGAAACCATTGCCACCCAGTTGCGTCACGAACTGTTCGATGGCGTCGATGAAGCGGATCTGAAAATATGCATGCGGGTCCACGGACACATACTGGCCAACCTGGAAAAATCTTGAGGCATAACCGCGTACCGGTCCTTTGAGATACCCCGTTGGGCAGACTATAAAGAACTAGTCGGCAATATCGTGTTCGTACCGGATGTGCGAACACGTACAAGGTTGGTTGCGGTTATCCAAGGGATGCTCATGCTCGAGAGTTTGCACGTGGTATTGCGGTGTTGCGCCAGGCTGCTGCTGGTCGGTGGTGCTGTTTCCTGGTCGGCATCGGCGCCCGCGCTGGGCTTGGGGGAAATCACCCTGCATTCGGCGCTGAATCAGCCGCTTCGGGCCGACATCGCCCTGATGGACGCCGCGGACCTTGCGGAGGGCGAGTTGTCGGTCAGCCTGGCCACGGCGGAAGAATTCAGCCGCGCCGGCGTCGATCGGGTGTTCTTCCTCAACGATCTGAAGTTCACGCCGATCCTGCGGGGCGACCGCAGGCTGATCCGGGTCAGCTCCAACAAGCCGGTCAATGAACCTTTTCTCAATTTCCTGGTGCAGATCAATCAGCCCAACGGACGCGTGCTGCGCGAATACACGGTATTGATCGACCCGCCGGGCTCGCCGGGGATTGTGCCGGTGGCTGACGAACCGGATGCCAGCACCCAATCGTCCGCATTCCCGAGCGTCCAGCCGGCTGCTGCAGCGCCACCTGCGGTAAAGAGCAAAAAGCCGCCCACCCCGCCCGTCGATCAATCTGCTGCCGCGCCTGTCAATGATGCTGTTGCCGAGCAACTGGCCGTCAGCGTCCTGAAGAACCAGGCGCTGCAAACCATGATCGATGAGCTGAATGTAAAATTGCAGGCTCAAAACGAACACATTGCCGGCCAGAAGAAACAGGTCACCGAGTTGCAGACGCAATTGGCGCAAGTCAAACAGGCTTCGGCTTCGGTGGAACCTGTCGCGCCAGACGTCGCGGCTTCAGCGCCGGTTGTGGATGAAAAGATCGAAACGACCCACTGGCCGCTGATCTTCGGAGTGCTGTTGCTGGTGGCCCTGGCGTGGCTCGGACTGTTCGTCCGCCGTCAGCGACAGCCGGTCCAGGAAGTACCTGAATCGTTACCTGTCTTACCGTTACGGCATGAGCCGGTGCTGAATCGGGAAGCGCAGCCGCCTGCTCCGGCATCCGGCCAGGGCGAAGAGTCGTCGGCGGGCGACGTGCTCGAAGGGGTCGGCATCTATCTGGCCTATGGCCGTTTTTCCGAAGCGGCCGGTTTGTTGAGGGAGGCGTTGATCAAGGAGCCAAACCGTACCGATCTGGCCGTGCAGCTACTGGAAGTCCTGGGCAAACAGGGTGACGTATCCGCCTATGAAGCGCAGGAAACCAGCCTGCGTGACGCTGGATTCGACCTGCAGAAGCTTCAGGAGATGCGTGACCGGTATCCCAAGCTGGACACTGTCGCTGCCTTGGCCATCGCTCCCTCCATCACGCCGCCCGCGGTTGCGCAGCCCCAGGCAGCCGCCGCCAGCGATGAGTTCCAGTTGAACCTGGATGACCTGTCGATGGATTCGAACTGGGACTTGATCAGCCCCTTCGACCCTTCACCGCCCGCTGCCGAATTTCCGAATCGGACGTCACGCACCGACGAGCCTGAATTCGCCTCGAATCTGCACGTCTTGCCCGATGTCTTCGAAATGCCTGACGAGCCGACGCTGGATGAACCCGCGTTCGAGTGGGTGGCCGAACCTGATGCACAGCCTCTGGATGACGACTTTCTCAACGAATTCGCTGATGTCGACGGGTCGTTGGAGCTTGAACCGCTGGAGATTGAAACGATGGATCTTGAGCCGTCCGAACCGAGCAATGCAGGCAAACTGGAACAGGCCCAGACCTGCATCGATGACGGCGACCTGGACAGCGCCATCGAACTGCTCAACGAACTGCTCAAGGACGGAGACGAGCCACTCAGACAAACCGCCCGGAATTTGTTGGCCGGCATCCGCTGAAGATCAAAAGATCTGTAGGAGCCGGCTATGATAGCGACGCCCTCTGGCTCAGGAATCCTGCCCATCATGACCGCGCACAAACCGGAAATCGTCATCACTTACTGCACGCAATGCCAATGGCTGTTGCGTGCCGCCTGGCTGGCCCAGGAACTGCTCAGTACCTTTGGCGACGACTTGGGCAAAGTGTCCCTGGTGCCCGGCACCGGCGGGGTCTTTCACATTTTTTGTGACGAGGTGCAGATCTGGGAGCGCAAGACCGACGGTGGTTTTCCCGAGGCCAAGGTGCTCAAGCAGCGGGTCCGCGACCGGATCGATCCGGACCGCGACCTGGGGCACAACGACCGGTCTCAGTGAGACGGGGCTTGTACCGCAACGGTCTTTTTGCTTGAACCGCCCGAGAGCCGGCTGGATACCACAATGGCGACGATGATCAAGGCACCGCCGATCAACATACGCAACGTCGGATTTTCATCGAACAGCAGCCAGGCCATGGTGATCCCGTAAACCGGCTCCAGGGCGAACACCACCGCCGCGGTTCGCGCCTTGATCACTGCCAGGCTGGCGACGAACAGGCTGTGCGCGACGCCGGTGCAGAACACCCCGAGCAGACCGATCCACAGCCAGTCGAGGGCGCGCACTTCACTCAACTGCGGTGCCGCCGCCGGCAACAGGCACAGCGCGACCACCACGTTCTGACACAGCGCCGCCTGCACCGGCGGAATGCGCCCGGAGCTGGCGCGGTTGGTCAACGACAGCAGGGCGAACAGCAAGCCGGAAGCCACTGCCCACAGCAGGCCGGTGGTGGCGCCACTTGCCAGATCGAAGTCCGGCGTGACCAGCACCAGCCCGATACTCACCAGCACGACCAGCAGGATTTCGTTGGCGCGAATCCGCTCGCGGAAGATCAGCCCTTCGAGGATCACGGTAAACGCCGGGAAACTGGCAAAGCCCAGGGTGGCGATCGCTACGCCGGCGACCTTCACCGCAATGAAAAAACTGACCCAATGCGCGGCCAGCAGCAAGCCGCTGAGCAACAACCGGCGCCAGTCCACGGCCTCGAGCTTCTGCCAGCGCGAAGTGCTGGCGAACCGCGCAAAAAACGCCAACGCCAGCACGGCAAACGCGGCACGCCCGAAAACGATGACGGCGGGGGAGGCGGCGGCGAGTTTGCCGAACACGCCGGTCAGGCCAAACATCAGTGCGCCGATATGCAGGGCGCCAAGGGCGGTACGGGGAGTCATTGCAATCCTTGATGAATGTATTGAACCCGGCGGACGACTTCATCAACGCTGAGCGCCGCCTGTGGCAGTTCCTGCATTGAACCCTGTGAGGGCCGCTGTGTCTGTCGGCAAACTATCGTTGTTTGTCGCCAGCCTCGCGCCGCAACTTACCAGGCGAGGCGCCAAATTCGCGCAATACCGCGGCAGCGAAGGCACTCTGCGAGCTGTAGCCGACCCGACTGGCAATCTCGCCGATGGGCAACGCCGAATCCCGCAGCATGCCTACGGCCATGTGCAGTCGTCGGCTACGGATATAGTCCATCGGGGTCTGCCCGCATTCGGCAACGAACCGCGCATGCAACCGGGCACTGGACAATCCGGCAATACGTGCCAGGTCGGCGACTTGCAGCGGGTAGGCAGCATACTGATCAATATGAGCATTGAGCGCCGCATAGGGCAGGCGCCGACCACCCACGACCTGCGGTTGGGCATTGTTGAGGCTGGCCAGCAACAGCACGGCACCCTGTTGCGCGATCACTGGATCATTGACCTGACTGGCCGCCAGCCAGTTCACCAGTTGGCTTTGCCCGGCATCCAGCGGCAAGCGCCCGGCGTTGTCGAGCAAACGCCGGCTGGCTTGCGCATGATCGCCCAGTGACTGCACGACCCACTCATCGCCGGGCACATCCAGCACCAGGCAACGGCTGCCATTGGCGCTGCCACAGGCATGATGAAAACCGGACGGCACCACCACGAAACTCTGTTGAACCACCTGGCTGCCATGCCCGTCGACCTCGAAATCCAGCGCGCCCGACAGCCCGAACACCAATTGCGCGTGGTCGTGGCTGTGGACGATCAGCTCGTGGCTGTACTGGCGTAGCGTGAGGATCGGTCTCATCGCAGGTCTCCCTATTTAGGCTGCCAGTCTACACCGGGGGCATAGGCGTTAGCTGTCACGGGACTGACTTGCCATTGTCATGGGCAATTAATCCGGCCGGCGCAAGCTTGCCCAAACAATCGCAGAGGGTTGCCCATGACCAGCGCCGAGTTCGCCAAACCCAGTCGCAAGCAACGTGTGCGGACCTTGTGGATTTCCGATGTGCATCTGGGTACCCGGGATTGCCAGGCCGAACATCTGTCGCAGTTTCTCAAGGGCTACCATGCGGACAAGGTCTACCTGGTCGGCGACATCATCGACGGCTGGAAACTGCGTGGCGGCATGTATTGGCCCCAGGCGCACACCAATGTGATTCGCCGGTTGTTGACCATGAGCAAGCGCGGCACCGAGGTGATCTACGTCACCGGCAACCATGACGAGTTCCTGCGCCGTTACTCGAAGCTGATTCTGGGCAACATCCAGTTGGTGGACGAAGCCGTACACGTCACCGCCGATGGCCGCCATCTGCTGGTGATCCATGGCGACCAGTTCGACGTGATCACCCGGTACCATCGCTGGCTGGCCTTTCTCGGCGACTCCGCCTACGAATTCACCCTGACCCTCAACCGCTGGCTCAATCATTGGCGCGCCCGTTATGGCTATGGCTACTGGTCGTTGTCGGCGTATCTCAAGCACAAGGTGAAGACAGCGGTCAGTTTCATCAGCGATTTTGAAGAGGCCATTGCCCACGAATGCGTCAAGCGCGGACTGCATGGCGTGGTGTGCGGGCACATTCACCATGCCGAGATTCGCAAGGTGGGCGAGGTGGATTACCTCAATTGCGGGGATTGGGTGGAGTCGTGCACGGCGTTGATCGAGCATTGGGACGGCTCGATCGAGTTGTATCGGTTGGCGGATGCCCAGACGCGGGAGGCGCAGTTGAAGGCGGTGGAAGTCGCAGAGCCGGCCTGAAAGTCAGGGTGTTCGGGCTGGCCCCATCGCGGGCAAGTCGAATCGTCGCACCGCCGCTCCCACAGTGAGCGAGGTGAACACAGAATTTGTGAACGCCAGAAAACCCTGTGGGAGCGAGCTTGCTCGCGATGGGGCCAGCCCGAACACTCCAGATTTATCAGGCTGGCGCATGCTCCGCCATCGCCGCCTTGTAAATCGAATTCTTCGGCTGCGCAAACAACCGCTCCATCATCGGCTCGAAGAAGCTCAACGGCAGCGTGTCATACGCCGGGTCAAACGCCGCCGCATCATATTTGGCGCAGAATTCGATCGTCGCCTGATACTGCGGATGGCCGCTGAACTGCTCGCGTAAATGCCGATCCATGCCCAGGTGATGAAAGAAATAATAACCCTGGAAAATCCCGTGCTTTTCCACCATCCACAAATTCTCGGCGCTGACGAACGGCTTGAGGATCGCCGCGCCGATGTCCGGATGGTTGTAGGAACCCAGGGTGTCACCGATGTCGTGAAGCAGGGCGCAGACCACGTATTCATCGTCGCGACCATCGCGCCAGGCGCGGGTGGCGGTTTGCAGGGAGTGGGTCAGGCGATCCACCGGGAAGCCGCCGAAATCACCCTCGAGCAATTTCAGGTGCGCCAAGATCCGCGTCGGCAGTTGTCGGGCGTAGGCGCTGAAGTCTGCGGCGATGATCGCCCAGTCTTCCTGCGTGCCGTCCTTCATGTGGGTGAAACGGGCGTTGGCATTCATCGGTTGTCCTCTTATAACGGATTGCCCCTAGAACGGCACGCGACCCAGGATCATATCCCGGTACATGACGAAATCGCCGAGCAGGCTGTAAAGCGGATGCTGAAAGGTCGCAGGACGGTTTTTTTCGAAAAAGAAATGCCCGACCCAGGCGAAGCTGTAACCCGCCAGCGGCAAGGCCAGCAACATCAGCCAGGCGCCTTTGCCGATCGTCAGGCCCAGAATGAAGATCACCAGCGTCGTGCCGATAAAGTGCAGTCGTCGGCAGGTACTGTTGCTGTGTTCGCTGAGGTAATACGGGTAAAACTCAGCGAAACTATTGAAACGTCTGATGTTTTCCACGCCTGCGATCTCTGTGGTTATTGTTCTGACTGCAAGTTGTGCTGCGGGTAGCTTATTTAAGTCTAGAGTGAACAGTGGCATCAGCCACTGACAATGGGCGCCACTTTAGTATCCTTCGGAAAACCGGCCGCCGTAGCCTGCGGCTCATCATTTAAGAAAACGCCATGAGCGAACGAACGACATCTGCAAGCTGGGCAATGGGGATTGTCAAGGCACTGGAAATGGACGGCCTGGATTGCCGGATGCTGTTCAAGCAGCTGGGGCTCGACTATGCGGCGCTGGATGATCCGGACGCGCGCTTTCCGCAGGATTCCATGACGCGGCTGTGGCAGCGTGCGGTCGAGCTGTCCGGCAACCCGGCGATTGGCCTGAACATGGGCAAGGTGGTGCGGCCGGCCTCCTTCCATGTGGCGGGCTATGCCCTGATGTCCAGCCAGACCCTGGCCGAGGGTTTTCGGCGGCTGGTGCGTTATCAGCGGATCATCGCCGAAAGTGCCGACCTGAGCTTCCGCTTGCTGGATGAAGGTTACGCGCTGATTCTGACGGTCCATGGCGACCATCTGCCGCCCACCCGGCAGAGCGCCGAAGCTTCATTGGCCTGTGCCCTGGCGTTGTGTGGCTGGTTGACCGGGCGAATCCTGCAGCCGCGCAAGGTGCTGTTTCAGGGCGATGAACCCATCGACCTCGCACCCTATAGACAAGCCTTCCACGCGCCGATGGAGTTCAGCGCGCCGTATGACGCCCTGATCTTCGAGCGCGCCGATATGGAGGCGCCGCTGCCGACGGCCAACGAAGCGATGGCGCTGCTGCATGACCGGTTTGCCGGCGAATACCTGGCGCGCTTTTCTGAAAGCCGGGTGACCCACAAGGCGCGGCAGGTGTTGTGCCGGTTGCTGCCCCAGGGCGAACCCAAGCGCGATACCGTGGCGCAGACGCTGCACCTGTCGCAACGAACCTTGCAGCGCCGCCTGCAGGAAGAGGGCACGAGCTTTCAGACGCTGCTGGACGACACCCGGCGCGAACTGGCGGAGCAGTACCTGACGCAGCCGAACATGACCCTGCTGGAGATTGCCTACCTGTTGGGGTTCGCCGATCCGAGCAACTTTTTCCGCGCTTTTCGACGCTGGTTCGATGCCACTCCCGGCGAGTACCGGATGCGGCTGATGGAAACGCCGAACCCGGTCAATGACGCCAGAACGCCGGTATACACAGGACAAATACCGTAATGATTTCCAGTCGGCCCAGCAACATGCCGACCGAGAGAATCCATTTGGCGGCGTCCGGCAGGGACGCGAAGTTACCTGCCGGGCCGATGGTCTCGCCCAGCCCCGGACCGACGCCGGACACCGTGGCGGCCGCGCCGGTGAGGGCGGTCATCCAGTCCACGCCGAGCAGCGACAACAGCAGCGCGATCACACAGATGGTGATGGCGAAGAAGAACGAAAAGGTCAGAATGGAACGCACGATCTCTTCGTCGAGACGGTGACCGTTGTACTTCTGCTTGATCACCGCGCGCGGGTGAATCAATTGGTTAAGGTTGGCCTTGAGCAGGATATAGGCGACCTGGAAGCGGAAAATCTTGATCCCGCCAGCGGTCGACCCCGAGCAGCCGCCGACAAAGCCCAAATAGAAGAACAGCATCAGCGAGAAATTTCCCCACAGGCTGTAGTCCCCAAGCGCGAAGCCTGTCGTGGTTATTACCGAGGTCACGTTCAGCGCCACATGCCGCAGCGCCTCGAGCCAATGCAGCTGTGTGGTCCACCAGTACCAGGTGCCGAGCACCAGCCAGGTTACCAGCAACATGCCGAGCAAGCCTTGCACCTGCTGATCCTTGATCAGGGCCTGGCGATTACCGCGCAAGGTCGCCACGTACAGGGTGAACGGCAGGCTGCCGAGAATCATGATGACGATGGCTACCCAGTGCACCGCCGGTTGCGTCCATTTGGCCAGGGACTGGTCGGAGGTGGAGAATCCGCCGGTGGAAATCGCCGACATCGCGTGGTTGATCGCATCGAAGGGGCTCATCCCGGCCCACCAGAACGCCAGGCTGCCGAAAATGGTGATGCCGACGTAGGCCGCGACGATCAGGCGCGCCACCATGTGCGAGCGGGGCATGACCTTCTCGGAACGGTCTGACGATTCGGTCTGGAACAGGCGCATGCCGCCGATGCGCAGCAATGGCAGAATCGCTACCGCCATGCCGATAAACCCGATGCCGCCGATCCAGTGCAGCAACGAGCGCCACATCAGGATGCCGGGGGACATGTCATCCAGGCGGTTGAGTACCGTCGCCCCGGTGGCGGTAATGCCGGACATGCTTTCGAAGAACGAGTCGGTGTAGCTGATATGTTGAGTCAGCAGAAACGGCAGCGCGGCGAAAATGCACACCACCAGCCAGCTGCTGACGGTCAGCAGGTACATGTCCCGCGGACGCAGGTGCACATGTTCCGGGCGCCCGGGGATGACCAGGGCCAGACCGGCGACAAAGGTGATCATGCTCGCCCAGAGGAACGACGGCAGGTCGCCGGTGCGCTCGAAGATCAGCAGCGTGGCCATGGGCACGACCATGGCAACGGCCAGCGTGATCAGGAAGATGCCGATGATGAAACCAATGGTCCGTAAGGTCGGCAACGCCATGAAGTCCGCTCGGGCTGAAATAGGGAAGGGCGCCATTCTACCTGCGACGCAGGGCATGTAAACCGGCAGGGTCTGCGCACTTGCAGCTAGAATAGCCAATCATTTTTACAGGAGGTGGCCGATGCAGGCTCTCGACGCGTTGCTCAACCGTGTTTCCGTTCCACGACTGCTTGAACCGGCACCCACCCCGGAGCAGCGCGAAGTGCTGTTTGCCGCCGCGATGCGGGCACCGGACCATGGCCACCTGCAGCCTTGGCGCTTTCTGACCGTCGAAGGCGCGGCGCGCGAGCAGATGGGCGAATTGCTGGCCGAAGCGGCGAGGCTGCAGGACAGCGAAGTGTCCGAAGCTGCACTGGACAAGGCGCGCAACGGTCCGCTGCGTGCGCCATTGGTGGTCGTGGTGATCGCTCGTTTGCAGGACCACGTCAAATATCCAAAGTCCGAACAGCTGCTGGCGGCGGGTTGCGCAGCGCACGGGATTTTATTGGCGGCCTATGCGCAAGGGATCGGCGCGGTATGGCGCACCGGTGAGCTGGCTTATTCGCCGCATGTGGCCAAGGGGTTGGGACTGGCGGAAGGGGAAGAGGTGATTGCGTTTCTTTACCTTGGTACGCCGCAGAAAGAGCCGCGGGTGGCGGAGAAGGTTGATCTGGCCGAGTTTGTCAGCGCCTGGCCGGGCAAGTCCTGACCACACTGATCAACTGTGGGAGCGGGCTTGCTCGCGAAGGCGGTGTGTCAATTAACACATGCTTAGCCTGACACACCGCCTTCGCGAGCAAGTCGAATCGTCGCACCGCCGCTCCCACAGGGGTTCAGGGTTGGACCACAGCCCCCGGCACCAACGGCAATTCGAGGCTGGCGATAAACCCACCCTGCGGATGATTGGCCAGCACCAGGCTCCCGCCATGCCGCTCCGCCGCACGACGGGCAATCGCCAACCCCAGGCCATGCCCCGCCGCCGTCTGTCCCGGTGCCCGATAGAACGGCTCCCCCAACTGGCTCAAATGCTCGGCGTCCACACCGGGGCCATGGTCGCGCACACTGACGACAATGCGCTCGCCCTGGCGTGAGGCCTGCATTTCTATCGATTGCCCTACGGGGTTAAAGCGCTGCGCGTTGCGCAGCAGGTTGTCCACCGCGCGTTCGATCATGGTCGGCCAGCCTTTGAGGTTCAGTTGCGGCTCGGCCTGAAGGCGTACGTTCTGCTCCGGCGAACCGAGCTGCGCATCTTTTTGCAGGGTGTTGAGCAAGGCATTCAGGTCCACCTCTTCGGCACTGGCGTTGTCGGCATCGACCCGGGCCAACACCAGGATTTCGCTGATCAGCGCTTCCAGCCGGTCGCACTCACGGGTCAGGCGTGGCCAGAGTTTTTCCCGTTCCTCGGGGTTGGCTCTTTCGGCCAGTGCCAGCGCAATGCGCAGTCGGGCGAGGGGCGAGCGCAGTTCGTGGGATACATCGCGCAACAGTTGCCGCTGACTGCCGATCAGACTTTGCAGGCGGGCACCCATGCGGTTGAAATCATTCGCGAGCACACCGAACTCATCGCGTCGGTTGGCCAGTTTTACCAGGCTGTTCTGCTGATAGGTGGTTTGCCCCAGATCATGCACGGCACCGCGCAAGCGGCTCAGCGGTCGGGTGATCGAAAAGGTCACCAGCAGACTGAACAAGGTCAGCACCACCAGCGCGATACCTAATGCACTCAACGGCCAAAGCAGGCTTTCACGGTGCCAGGCATCCAGTTCCGGGTGCGGGATTCGATAGATCAGCAGGTAGGTTTCACCGGTTTTTGCGCTGGTGTATTCATCGGTCAGGCGACGCCATGGCAGGCGGCGATCGTCGTTGTTCTGCCGCGCTTCAAACGCGGCGGCGCGGCGGGGGAAGGTGCCGCGCACCACCGGATCGCCGCTCTCGTTGAGCACCTGAACGTCGATGTGGTACTGGCGCTTGCGCTGCTGCAGAAGATCCTGGGCTGCATCTTCTCCCTGGGCTTCGTAGGTTTGCGTCCACTGTTCGGCCAGGGTGTTGAGGCCTGGATGGCGGCTGAGAATCCACGCGTCCTGGTTGAGCATGTGCCCGAGCAGAATCGATAAACCCGCAACCAGAGCGATGGCCAGCCAGAAACTGGCCAGGATACGCCAGAACAATGAGCGCACGGATAATCCTCGAACAAACACAAAACCAATGTAGGAGCGAGCTTGCTCGCGATGGACGTCAACGATAACGAGCGGCATCAGGCAGCACGTTTCGTCTGTTCGTTTTTCGCGAGCAAGCTCGCTCCTACATTGGATTGAGTGGGAATCGACCCAACGGTGTTCAGCCGTTGGGTCCGGGGTTAGCGCATTATTGCGCTTTTTGCGGTTGTTGCGCCTTCCAGGCCTTGAATTCGGCCCATTCCGCGCGGCGCTCGGCCTTTTTCTTCTGGATCTCGTCGAATTGCTTCTGTTGATCCGGTTTCAGCAGGGCACGCACGTCGGCTTCGGCTTTCTTGTGGTTGGCGGCCATTTCGTCTTTCATGGCTTTCTGGTCGGCTGGCGACAGTTTTTCCAGGTACTTGTCGACCACTTGCTTACGCTCGTGCATCTGCTCGCCCATGATCTTGCGGATCTGTTCGCGCTGTTCGCGACTCAGGTCCAGCTGGCTGTACGGGCCTTTGCCGTGCATGCCGTGCATCTGACCGCCGTGGTGCGAGCCGTCCATCGGACCCATCGGGCCGGCGCCTTCAGGCATGGCCATGGCAACGGTTGGCAGAGCGGCAGCGAACATCAGAGCGATAAGAGTCTTGCGCATGGTGAATCTCCTTGTCTCGTTCCCGGTACGTTCCGGATGAGTGCAGATTACGCATATCAAGGTCAGCGGCGGTCAGCGAAGCGTAAAGCTTGGGTAAAGACGATTTTGTACCGTCCTGACAAAAGCCCCTCCGGCAGACGCCGGCTTGCCGGCGAACCAGGCGACGCGGTCTGTAGGAGCCAGGCTTGCCGGCGAAGCAGACGACGCGATGTATGAGATACACCGCCGTCGCCCTGTAGGGGCGGGGTTCAGAGACTGTAGTAATAACCACGGCTGCGCAGGGCAACGATGCGCGGCCGGCCATCGGGGTGCGGGCCGATTTTTTTGCGCAGATTGCTGATGTGCATGTCCAGGCTGCGGTCGTACAGGGTCAGTTTGCGGCCGAGTGCAATCTGCGCCAGATCCTGTTTGTCCAGCGGTTCACCGGGTTGCTTGAGCAGCGCTTCAAGCAGGCGGCTTTCGGAAACCGTGAGGGTGAATTCCTGTTCATCGATGCTGACCACGCCGCGCACCGGGCTGAAACACAGGTCGCCCAGTTCCAGCTGGCTGGACACCGCTGTCGGATGACTGCGGCGCAATACGGCACGCAAGCGCGCTGTCAGTTCCCGTGGATCGCAAGGTTTGGCCAGGTAATCGTCGGCGCCGAGTTCCAGGCCGAGGATACGATCCAGGGGCTCGCCCCGGGCCGAGAGCATCAACACCGGCAAATCCGGATGATCGCTGCGCAGTTGCTTGAGCAGTTCCAGGCCGCTGCCGTCCGGCAGCATCACGTCCAGTACCACCGCCGCCGGCGAAGTTTCAGCCAGCGCGCGACGTGCGCTGCGGCCATCGTGGCAGGCGCGGACGTGGAAGCCTTCCTGGCTCAGCCAACTGCTCAAGAGCTCACACAGCTCCTGATCATCATCAATTAATAACAACTCGCTCATGAATCACTCAATTTAGCCATTGCCGACGTTCTGCTTGCACCACTGGCGAAGATACCGCAGAGCAGGGCCAACCGCACCGATGACGAACCATTGTTGCCGGTCAGTCAATGGACGCGGCAGCGCACTGGGGGGTGGCTGACATGACCGGCATCAGACACAACGGCCCTTTGCGTATCGCGACGCCTGGTTCCAATACGGGTACTGGGCAGGTTGTCGGCCGGTGAAAGAGAATAATGAGCGTTGAGAGCGCGACGAACCGGGAAGGTTCATCGCGAAGGGGATATTACGGGAGGACTTGCTTGAACGGTTTGACCGACACGTTGGCGTAGACGCCTGCGGCGATATACGGATCGGCGTCGGCCCAGGCCTGGGCGGCGCTCAGGGAATCGAATTCGGCGACGATCAGGCTGCCGGTGAAACCCGCGGCCCCCGGATCATTGCTGTCGACCGCCGGGTGCGGCCCGGCCAGTACGATGCGACCTTCGCCTTTGAGCACTTGCAGGCGCTCAAG